>JADCFP010000110.1 GCA_020249465.1 Roseomonas sp.
ACGCCGGTGATCGTGCAATGCGGCCAGAATTCCGGCTTCAAAATGACTGGTGAGCAATTGGAAGCCGCGATCACGCCACGCACCAAATGGCTGATCCTGAACAACCCCTGCAACCCAACCGGCGCTGCCTATAACGCCGCCGAGTTGAAGGCGCTGACGGATGTGCTGATGCGCCATCCGCATGTTTGGGTCTTCACCGATGATATCTACGAAAAGCTCGCCTATGATGGCTTCAAGCCGGCGACCGTGTTGGAAGTGGAGCCGCGGTTGAAGGACCGCACAGTCACCATGAATGGCTGTTCGAAAGCCTATGCCATGACCGGCTGGCGCATTGGCTTTGCCGGCGCGCCGCTTTCGCTGATCAAGGCGATGGACAAGCTGCAAAGCCAGTCCACGTCCAATACGTCGTCCGTGTCTCAGGCGGCGGCGGTGGAAGCGCTGACCGGGCCGCAGGAAAGCATCGAGGATATGCGCAAGGTCTATGAACGCCGGCGCAATATGGTGGTGGATATGCTGAATGCGGCGCCTGGCTTGCGCTGCCATAAGCCGGAAGGCGCCTTCTACGTTTTCCCGGATATGCGCGGCTGCATCGGCAAGACCACGGCGGGCGGGAAGAAGATTGAAACCGATGAGGATTTCACCATCGCGCTTTTGGAAGAAACCGGCGTTGCCACAGTGCATGGCGCGGCCTTCCTGAGCCCGGGGCATTTCCGCATTTCCTACGCGACATCCGATGCCGCATTGAAGGAAGCCTGCACGCGCATTCAGAAATTCTGTGCGGGAATGAAGTGACGCCTGATTTCCGCCTGCGTCCCGTTGCGGAGGCGGATTTCGAACCCTTGCTGGCTCTGAGTATCCGCGTGTTGCGCGCGGATCTTGAACGCCTTGGCCGCTTCAGACCGGAATTGCGGCGTGAGCGGTTTCGTGCGGTTTTCCATCCCGCCACGCTTTCGGCGATTGATGTGTCGGGCGTGTGCGTTGGGAGCATTGGTGCTGAACCGCGCACTGATCATCTGCATATTCATGCCTTTTACGTGCAGCCCGAATTTCAGGGAGGCGGGCTTGGGGCCGCAGTGCTTGCGCAGGTAACAGGGCAATACCCCGGCCTGCCCGTCAGGATCGAGGTGCTTAAGGGAAGCACTGCCTTGGGCTTTTGGTTGCGGCAGGGTTTTGGCCAATCAGGCAAACAGGATTTCGACCTTTTGCTGGAACGGCCAGTGCCGCTTGGCGAAGCCGCAGGAGCGCCGTAATCTGCAACCGTCTCTAGACAGGAAATTTTCTCCATGCCCGCCCTTGCCGAACGTCTGAACCGCGTTTCCATCTCCGCTTCCGTGATCATGACGATCAAGGCGCGGGAATTGGCCGCGCAGGGCATCAAGGTAATCAGCCTGGCATCCGGGGAGCCGGATTTCCCCTCTCCGCCGCATGCGATTGAAGCGGCGCATCAGGCCGCTCTGGCGGGCGATACCAAATACCCGCCGCAGGATGGCACCAAGCGGCTCAAGGAAGCGGTGCAACGCAAATTCAAGCGCGACAATAACCTTGATTACGCCTTGGATGAGATCATGGTCACCAATGGTGGCAAGCAAAGCATCTTCAACGCCTTCATGGCGACGGTAGATCCGGGCGATGAGGTACTGATCCCCGCCCCCTATTGGGTCTCCTACGCCGAAATGGCGAAGGTTGCGGGCGGTGTGCCGGTGACCATCAATTGCCCGCAGAATAACGGCTTCAAGCTGCGGCCCGAGGATCTGGATGCCGCCATCACCCCCAAGACCAAATGGGTGATGCTGAATTTCCCGAATAACCCGACCGGTGCCGCCTGTTCACGTGCGGAAATGCAGGCGATTGCGGCGGTGTTGATGAAGCACCCGCATGTCTGGATCATGACCGATGATATGTATGAACACCTGATCTATGACGGGTTCGAATTCTGCACCATTGCCGATGTGGAACCGCGCCTGAAGGACCGTACCCTCACGGTCAATGGCGCGTCCAAAACCTATGCCATGACCGGCTGGCGCGTGGGCTTCTGCGGCGGGCCCAAGGCGCTGATCAAGGGCATGATGAATATGCAGGGTCAGGCGACAGCGGGGGTTTCCACCATATCCCAGGCCGCGGTTGCCGCCGCCTTGGACGGTCCGCAGGAACTGGTGCGCGAAAGGGCAGAGGAATATCGCCAGCGCCGCGATCTGGTGGTGGAGATGTTGAACGCGGCGCCAGGGATTTCCTGCCACAAGCCGGAAGGGGCGTTTTACGTCTTTCCAAATATCGCCGGCTGCATCGGCAAAACCAGCAAGGGCGGGCGCAAGATCGAAACCGATACGGATTTCGCCATGGCGCTGCTGGAAGAAAAATATGTCGCGACCGTGCAGGGCACGGCTTATGGCATGTCCCCCTATTTGCGGATTTCCTATGCGACCAATACGGAAAACCTGCGTGAGGCCTGCGGCCGCATTCAGGAATTCTGCCGCGAATTGAGCTGAACGCGCCATGCTCCGCGCCGGGCGCGATACGGATGCGGCGGGCTTCATTGGGTTGATCCGGGATTGCTGGGCGGAATATCCCGGCTGCGTCTTTGATCTGGATGGGGAGTTGCCGGAGCTTCGCGCGCTGGCCAGCTATTTCGCCGAACAGGATGGCGCGCTTTGGGTGGCGGAAGAAGCGGGCGCGGTGGTCGGCATGGCCGCCGTGCATCCGCTGCCTGGCACGCCGGATTGGGAGATTTGCCGCGTCTATGTCGCGGCCAGCCAGCGCGGCACAGGCATTGCGGCGACGCTGATGGCAACGGCGGAAGCCCATGCCCGTGATGCGGGGGCCGAGGTGATCCGGCTTTGGTCCGACACACGCTTCACCCGCGCGCATACCTTCTACGCGAAGCTTGGCTATGTCCGGCAGGGGCCGATCCGCGTTTTGAATGATCTTTCCAATTCGCTTGAATTTCCCTTCATGAAGCCAGCGCGTAGTGTCGCGGTACACATGCTGGATGCCTCGGCCGCCGAACATGCCGAAAGACCCTTGGCCGATATTCTGATTGCGTGTGTTGCCGCTGGTGCCTCGGTTTCCTTCCTGCCACCGCTGAGTGCCGAGGCCGCGCAGGGCTTCTGGCGCCGCAGCCTGGCCGATATCGCGCTTGGCAAGAAAGCAATTTGGGTTGCCTGGGCGGATGGCGTGCTGGTGGGCACCGTCACGCTTGATCTGGCGATGCCACCCAATCAGCCGCATCGCGCAGAAGTGGCGAAGCTGCTTGTGCATCCGGAAGCGCGGCGGCGCGGCGTGGGGCAGGCGCTGATGGCGGCTTTGGAAGCGGAAGCGGTGCAGCGCGGGCGGCGGTTACTCACACTCGATACCCGCGCCGATGATGCCGGTGAGGCTTTGTATCGCAGCCTTGGCTGGCAGGAAGCCGGGCGCATTCCGGGCTTCGCGCTGAATGCGGATGGCAGCGCTGCGGCGACGGTGTTCTTCTACAAGCAGGTAGGTGACGCATGATCTTGCCCGATTGGTGCCGCATGATGGCGGCCTATAACAGCGAAATGAATCGCCGGCTTTATGCCGCCGCCGATGGGCTGGATGCCGGCACGCGGCAGGCGGATGGTGGCGCCTTTTGGGGCAGTATTCAGGGCACGCTTTGCCATTTGCTCTGGGGCGATACCACTTGGATGAGCCGCTTTGATGCCTGGGAAAAACCGAGTGTCGGCATGAAGCAAAGCCCTGTCATAATCACGGATTGGGCGGAATTGAAAACCCAGCGCGTGGCGGCGGATGCGAAGATCGAAGCCTGGGCCGCGCGCCTGACACCGGAAGCTCTGGCCGCGCCGCTTACCTGGTATTCAGGCATTGCCGGGCGTGAAGTGAGCATGTCGCTGTGGATCGCGGTGGGGCATTTTTTCAATCACCAGACGCATCATCGCGGCCAGGCCCATGCGTTGCTGACGCGCGCGGGTGCCGCGACGGGCGATACGGATTTGCCTTGGGTGTTGGATTTGCCGGCGCTTGGATTTAGCTGATTTTGGCGGCAGGCGTCGGCGCGCGTGCTGATAGCGCGGCGAGGAAGGCACCCAGGCTGATCGCGATGGCGCCCAGGATTTCGAACAGACTCGGCACTTCGCCGAGGATGAAGAAAGCCAGCAGGAAACTCGCCACCGGCAGCAAGGCAAGGCTCATCGCTGCTGCCGGCGCGCCAAGCAGCATGGTCGAACGCCCGAGCGAGAACATGGTCAGGGCGCCCATGAGCACGCCCTGATAAAAGCCCTGAAACAACAGGTCAGTAACCGGGATTTGCGTGAGCTTTGACGATTCCCAGAAGAACAGCAAAAAAACCGGGAAATAGATCAGCATGGAATAGACGCTGAGCAAGGCCGCACCTTGCAGCGCGGAAAGCCCGGAACGGCGCATGCGGAGGAGATAGGTGGAACCCAACATGCCCGCGCAGACGAACAGAATATCGCCCTTCCAGTAATCAAGATGAATGCTCGCAACACTCACACCACCAATGGCGAGCGCACCAAGCGTGATCAGTGCGAGGCCATATTTGCGCAGATGCGAAATCGCCTCACCCAGGAAATAAAAGCAGAGCAGGCTGGTGAAGAGCGGCATGAGGCCGGTGGAAAGCGCCAAATGCCCCGCCGGTGCAAGAGCCAGGCCCTGTGTAGTCAGCATCGCCAGCGGCGCGCCCTGCAAAAGCGCAAACCAGAGCCCCTCACGCCAGGCATGGCGTGGCATGGAACCCGCCATCCGCAGTAACACCGGCAGCAGGATCAAGCCGCCAATGCCAAAACGCAGCAGGACAATATCAGGAGGGGTGACGGATTCGGTAACCGCCAGTCGCGTAAAGGCCGGCCAGGCCGACCAGACAGTGACCGTGAGCGCGGCCCAGAGCGTGCCGCGGAGCTTGGTGCTTGTCATGGGCTCGGCCGTTGGGCTTTGGGCATGGGCCGACATGCTTTGTTCAGTCACGCAAGCGGGGTTGAGTAGCGCAAGGTTTCAGCCCTTCGGCACGCCGGCCAATTCCAGACCGCGGGCGTAATTGTCGCGGTCCTCCTGGCGGGCGAGGGGATAGGTGCGGGTAAATTGCGCGATCGTGAAGTTCGGTTCCAGTTGCAGGAGTTTTTGCAAATAGGGTGCCGCTTCTTCACGGCGACCAAGATGGCCGAGTGCTGCGATCAGCGGTTTGTAGCCGTTGCAGAAATCGGAATTCTCACGCACGAAACGTCGGCCATGGCGGTGGGCCTGTTCATAATCCCGCGCAATCAGATAGGCGGTGGTGAATACATTGTCCCAAACATGCGTATTCGGATTTGATGGGGTCAAGCTCTTGTATCGTTCAAGGTGCCTCAGCGCAGTATCAGGCTGACCTATGTAGCAATAAGTTGCCGCGCTAATGGCCCAGATCACAGCTACATTGGGATTAAGACGCGTGGCAGCATTAAAATAATGCAGTGCTGAGTCGAAATCTTTCTCCAAAAAAGCGCAAATATGGCCGCAAACAGCATGAGCCTCCGCGCTCTCGGGATCATTTTTGATGGCGGCAAATGCCAGCTCCTGCGCCCTTCCCATGCACGCGGCGGGATCGGACGACCATCCCTGCCCTATATGATAAATGTACCAGAAGGCCCGCCAGGCAGCGGCCTTGGCGTTTCCGGGTTCCAGGCGGAGCGCTTCCTCCAGCAACTCGCCAGCCTTTTCAAATGGCGCACGCCGCATTGATGAAAGGAGCGGAATCGCTTGGACAACGAGCCGCGATGCACTCGACCACCGAGAAGCGCTTTGCTGTCCTTCAATGAACAGGATCGCCGGATCAATGCGTGCAACCACCGGCGCCACAACGCGGTCATGGAGTTGATCCATCATCGCGGTCGCAAGTTCGAAACGATCACTCCAGACAGGCCGTATATCCGGGCCTATATCCAAAAGCCGGATGCTGATGCTGATTTTCTCCGCCCCACTGATCAGATTGCCTTCTACCGCGTAATGCCATCCCTTGGCGCGGAGAAAGGCTTCATCCCATTGCGCCGTCTGCGGCTGTGGCGTCAGCGCGGCAACCACATCAAACCAGCGGAATCTGGCAAGGGCCGAGGCGATTTCCTGACTAAGAGAAAAGGCCAGTTGGGCGTTTTCCTCGGTTGGGGCCTGAAAGGGAATGACACCAATGCGCAACCGCGATGCAGTGGGCGCCGCAGCGGCAATGCCGGTGCGTGGTAAACCTTGCGCCTGGGGAGGCTGCGCCACGTCGTTCTTTGGGCGCATCGGCGCCGAACGAAGCTTGTCATAAAGCGCCCTGGTCTCAGCGGAAGGTTCAACCTCCAACCGGCTTTGCATCGCCATGCGGCAGCGTTCGAATTCGCGGAGCGCCTGCGCCTTCTCCCCCATATCGGCCAAGGCCGTCATCAGGATGCGGCTGGCGCCTTCATGGGTCGGCTCACAAGCAATGATCCGCCGCGCAAGGCCCGCACGCCTTTCGGCGGGAACATCCGCCTGGGCAATCTGGTGCAGTTCCTCATCAAATACCGCAGTGATTTCGGTCGCGAAACGCGCGCGTTCCATCAGCAGCCATTCATCAAAGGCTTCTGAGATGCCGTTCAGATCTTCCAGCAATTCGCCTTCACACAAGGCGGCAAGATCAGTCCTGAGCAGATTGGCGGGATGCGGGCCGGCCAGGATGGCGGCGCTATCTACCCAGCAGACCCGTTGGTTCAGCCGGACCATTTCGGCATCGGTTTCCAGCACCTCATCCGCCGATGGCCCCAGGGCCAGGAGCAATTCCCGCAGGGATTGGCGCAAGCTCGCGCGGGCCTGATGGTCCGGCACACGGTCCCACAACAGGGCGGCTATCTTGGCCCTTGGTACTCGCTGGCCCGCATGCAGGCAAAGATAACCGAGGACAGCGCGGGCCTTGCGGCCGCGTGGAACCAGATCCTCACCCAGATAGCTGATGGCCCGAAGCGCGCCGAGGAGGTGGATGCGAACAATCGCCTGCCGGGCGCCGACATCCAGCGCCACAAGGTTGTTCTGATTGGCATTTTGCTGCGCCAATGACACCCCCGGATTGTCCAAAAGGGACATTACGCAACCAGCCTATAACCTATGGTTGTGGGGCACAAGCACTATTTCACGCCAATCTGCGTTTTTTTAACGCTGCGCTGATGCCCACTTCACAGTGCATTCACGCCAGGGCAGCAAGCTGCGATCTAACGAAGCAAATCATCGGTTTCTCCTCAACTTCTGGTAGATTTTGAGGCAGCCCCCTTAACCTAGGAGATATGAACATGAGCGAGTTGCACATTCAACAGCTTCCTTCCATGAAGCGGGTCTCCCTTGGTGGGGCCGCGGTCGCTGATGCCGGCAAGACCTGCATCGGCGGCAACGCCCCGAGCCTCCCGCCCGTGCGCATCTCCGCCATTGATGCCGGAAAGGTCCGCATCGGCGGCAACGCCCCGAGCCTCCCGCCC
>JADCFP010000111.1 GCA_020249465.1 Roseomonas sp.
ATGCAGCACTTTCATCCCCGAATAGAGCGTATCGAGGCCGACGAAATCGGCGAGCTCCAGCGGCCCCATCGGGTGATTGGCGCCAAGCTTCATGCCGGCATCAATCGCCGCCACATCGCCCACACCTTCCATCAGCGCCTGGATCGCCTCATTGATCATGGGACACAGGATGCGGTTGACGACAAAGCCCGGCCAATCCTGCGCCATGACCGGCGCCTTGCCCATGCGCTTGGCCAGTGCTTCCACGGCCTGATAGGTGGCATCTTCCGTGGCCAGGCCGCGAATGATCTCCACCAGCTTCATCATCGGCACAGGGTTGAAGAAATGCATGCCGATGAAGCGGCCGGGCCGATCCGTTGCCGCTGCCAGCCGCGTGATTGGGATGGATGATGTATTGGAAGCGAGCAAGGCATCCGGCTTCAGCACCGGGCAAAGAGCCGCGAAGATCTTTTTCTTGATTTCCTCATTCTCGGTCGCCGCTTCAATCACCATGTCGCAATCGGCGAAGGCGCTATTGTCGGTCGCCGTCACAATGCGCGCCAGTGCCGCATCGCGATCCGCGCCGCTGATGCTGCCCTTGCTGACTTGCCGTTCCATGTTCTTCGCCATGGTCGCCAGCGCGCGGTCAAGTGCGGGCTGCTGCACATCCATCAGCACCACCGGAATGCCGGAAAGCGCCGCCACATGGGCAATGCCATTGCCCATCAGCCCCGCGCCAATCACGCCGAGTTTATTGATTGCCGCCATGATGGATGCTCCTGCTACCATGCGTGATGGGGGCGCTGATCACGCGCGCGCCCCCAACAGGCAAATCACTTCTTGTCGAGTTCGGCTTCCAATTCCGGCATAGCCTTGAACAGATCGGCCACCAGCCCGTAATCGGCCACCTGGAAAATCGGCGCTTCTTCATCCTTATTGATGGCGACGATCACCTTGCTGTCCTTCATGCCGGCCAGATGCTGGATGGCACCCGAAATGCCGACCGCGATATACAGCTCCGGCGCGACAATCTTGCCGGTCTGGCCGACCTGATGATCATTAGGCGCATAGCCCGCATCCACTGCGGCGCGGGAAGCACCAATGGCGGCGCCAAGCTTATCGGCAACCTTTTCGACAATACCGAAATTCTCCGCCGAACCCATGGCGCGCCCGCCAGAGACCACAATCCGCGCCGCCGTCAGTTCCGGGCGTTCGCTTTTCACAATCTCAGCGCCCAGGAAGCGCGAAAGCCCCGGATCGGCCGCGGTCGCCGCAGCTTCAATCGGCGCCGAGCCTCCTTCGGCGGGCACGGGATCAAAGGACGCGGCGCGCACCGTGATCACCTTCTTCGCATCGGCGGATTTCACGGTGGCGAGGGCATTGCCGGCGTAGATCGGGCGCACAAAGGTATCGGCATCCACCACATCAGAAATGTCAGACAGAATCTGCACATCAAGCAAGGCGGCAGCGCGCGGCATGACATTCTTGCCGCCAGCGGAAGCCGGCGCCAGCAAATGCGAATAGCCAGGGGCAAGCGCCACCAGCAAGGCGGCCACAGGCTCAGCCAGGCCATGGGCATAGATGTCAGCCTCGGCAGTCAGCACCTTGGCGACCGATGGCAGCTTGGCAGCGGCCGCAGCGGCGGGGCCAGTGGCGCCGCCCGCGATTAGCACATGCACATCGCCAAGCTTGGCAGCGGCGGCGACCGTGCTGCGGGTTGGCTGGGTCAGCGCGCCGTCCTGATGATCGGCAAGAACAAGCACCGCCATGGTCAAATCACCTTCGCTTCATTGCGCAGTTTTTCAACAAGCTCCTGCACGGAACCCACCTTCTTGCCGGCCTGGCGCTTGGGCGGTTCTTCCACCTTCAGCACGGTCAGCCGCGGCGCCGGATCAACACCCAGATCGGCGGGCTTTACGGTTTCAATCGGCTTCTTGCGCGCCTTCATGATGTTGGGCAGCGACGCATAGCGCGGTTCATTCAAACGGAGATCGGTGGTGATGATCGCCGGCAGCTTCAGCGCCAGCCTTTCCAAACCGCCATCCACTTCGCGCGTGATGTTCAGCGCGCCATCGGCAACTTCAACCTTGGACGCGAAGGTGCCTTGCGGCCAGCCCATCAGCGCCGCCAGCATCTGGCCAGTGGCGTTCATGTCATCATCAATCGCCTGCTTGCCCAGGATCACCAGTTCAGGCGCTTCCTTGGCGATAATTGCCTTCAGAATCTTGGCAACCGCGAGCGGTTCCAGCACGCCATCATGCTCCACCAGAATGCCGCGATCAGCACCCATGGCCAGCGCCGTGCGGATCTGTTCCTGCGCCACGGCGGGGCCGGCGGAAACCGCGATGATTTCGGTGGCGATGCCCTTTTCCTTCAAACGCACGGCTTCTTCAACCGCGATTTCGTCAAAGGGGTTCATGGACATTTTGACATTGGCGGTTTCAACGCCTGTGCCATCCGCCTTCACGCGGACCTTCACGTTGTAATCCACCACCCGCTTGACGGGGACCAGAAGCTTCATGATGCAACCATAGCCTTCAGGAAATGGGGGGCCGTTTGACGCCGGAATGCCGCATGCGAGGGTTCTTCCGCCCCCTCATGCGGCCATTTGCCTAATAAGGCCCCAGGCCGGGCGGGGCAAGGCGGGGTGGAGTAGTTTCAAGCCAAGTGCTTTCACTTGGCGACTCGGAAAATACGACCGAACTAGGCCTTCAGCAGCAAAAGCAGAATGGCAAACAGCGCCACAGCGATGAATTGAAAGATGATGCGCCAGCGCATGAGCCAATTGGCGGTTTTGGGATTGGCCTTGCCGCCCGCCATGCCGAGAATCCCGGCAAAAAGCACGCCAACCGTGGCCAACATGGCCAGCGCAACCAGAATGGTGAGGATCGTCGTCATAGGCTGAGACTAGCCTGTTTCATGGGCGGGAGACAGTCCCATCCCGCACTGACCAGGCAAGCCCAGCCCCAATTAGCGCCGTGATCACGCAAAGCGCGAAGCCCGCCGCATAACCGCCCGTCAGGTCCACCAGCAGGGAAAAGAAGGGGGGTGCCACCAGCATGCAAAGGCCAAAGACGAAGCCCGCCGCTGCCGTGGTGCCGCCGACCTGCCCCGCGGGCGCCAACCGCGCCATTTCGGCCAGAAACACGCCATTCCAGCCGATTGCAGTCGCGCCCATCAGCATGCCGGCCAGGATGATGACGAAGCCAGGCCAGCCCGGCCCTGCCAGCAATAGCGCCAGCCCCGCCACCGCCGCGCCAATCCCAAGCCCAGCGAAAACCGGTGCCGCGCCGGTGCGGTCCGCGACCAGCCCCCATAACACGCGCCCTGCCACCCCAGCCGCCTGGGCCAGGGCCAGGCGCATTCCTGCTTCCGTCAGCGATGCGCCCAGGCTTGCCACCTGAAACACCACGAAAAACGTCGAAAAACAGAATTGGGAAACGCCGAATAGCGCCGACATGATGGTCATGCGGCGCAGCACCGGGAATTGTCGAAGCAGGCCAAGGCTGGACGCCGCCGCCCCCCAAATCTGCCCGAGGTGCCGGATGGCGGCCTTTGGGTCGCGTTCTGCATCCAACGCGGCGCGCAGCGGTTGCAGGCAAAGGGCTGAAAAAGCGAGAAAAACTACAACAGCCAGTACGCCTTGGCGCCAGCCGGCCGCCACCGCGATGGGCGGCACAGCGGCGGCAATCAGCATGGCACCCGCCGGCACGCCGCATTGCTTCAGGCTGAAAATCAGACCCCGTCGCCGCGCCGGGGTACGGGCCGCGAGCAAATGGCTGCCCGCCGGCGTGACCGGCCCGTGGCCGAGCCCGGCAATCACCGCCGAGGCGAAAAGCGCTGCCGGATGCCCAAGCATGGCAAGCGATATGCCGAAGGCTGAAATTAGCATCCCCACCTGCAAAACCCGAATGCCGCCAAAGCGAAGGATAAAAGCCCCCGCCAAAGGTCCCGACACCATGGCCCCGAGATAAACCAGTGCCGTATGCACCCCCGCCAGCGATGCCGCGATGCCGAGCTCTGCCGCAATAGCCGGCGCGAGCACCGGCACCGTCAGGAAAACGCCCATGCCCGCCAGATGCGTACCCAATAGGGCGATCATGACGGTCCAGACGGAAGGGGAAGCCAGCATGCGCGCGGTGTAACGGCGCTGCCCCTTCCCCGCAATCGGCGCGCGGGACAGACTTGACCCGCGCCCGGCAATAGGCTCCGAAGCCTGCCATGAGCATCTTTCAGGGAATTCGGCTTCTTGCGCTGCTATTGGGCTTCGCGCTGCTCACGGGCCAGGCGGTGGCGCAGCCGGAACCGGGCAATCCGATCCATCAGGCGCCGGCAGTGCTGGCAACGCCGACAGGCAGCGCGCCGTCGCCCGAAGTGGAAGCGCTGCTCAAGGTTTTGCAGGACGACGCACGACGGGCGGAATTGATCCGCGCGCTGCGCGCTGCTGCGTCTGAAGCGGAAGCCGAAGCGCCATCAGCCAATACCAGTACGGAACCTGCTTTGCTCGCGCCCAATACGCTTGGCGCGCAATTGCTCCAGGGGGCATCCCAGCGGCTCGCGGGATTGTCTGACCAGCTTGTGGCCACGGTGCAGGCCATTGCTGATCTGCCCGCAGTGCTGGGCTGGCTCACTTCCCTCGCGCGTGACCCGTTTACGCAATCGCGCGTGCTGGATGCGTCGTGGAAAGTGATCTTGGTGCTTGGGCTTGGGCTATTGGCGGAATGGGGCGCAATGCGGGCGTTGCGTCGCCCAAGGGATTGGCTGGATGCCCATGCGCCACCCGAGAATATTGGCTGGGCGCGCTTGAAGCGCGTGCCGCTGGTGCTGGGCCGGCTTGGGCTTGATTTGGTGCCGATTGCCGCCTTTGCCCTGGTTTCCTATGGGCTGATCAGCGCCGTGCGGCCGCTGCCATCCACGCAGCTTGTGATGCTGACCGCGAATAATGCCTATATGGCTTCACGCGCAGTGATGGCGGCAGCGCGTATGCTGTTTTCCCCCGCTTCGACGCATTTGCGCCTGCTGCCGGTGACGGATGAAACCGCAGCCTATGCGACGATTTGGCTCAGGCGCATCGTAGTGGTTTTGATCACAAGCTATGCGGTGGCCGAAGCAGGATTACAGTTCGGCCTGCCTTGGTCGGCCTATGATTCCATTCTGCGCATCGCGCTGCTTTTGGTGACGCTGTTCCTGGTGATTATCATTTTGCAGAACCGTCAGGCGGTTTCGGATCTGTTGCGCGCACCGGAACTGGCGGAGGGTGAACAACCAGATCGTGCGCGCGTTTTCTTTCGCATGCTGCGCGACCGCGTTGCCGATATTTGGCATCTCGTGGCCATCGCCTGGCTGGTCGCTGCCTGGGGGGTTTGGGCGCTTGAAATCCAGCATGGATTCTGGCGACTGATCAGGGTTTCCTTCAGCACCATCCTCATTGTCTCGATTGCCAAATTCGCCGATATGGCCATCCGCCGCGTCATCCTGCGCTCCTTCCGCATCACGCCTGATCTCTCCGCGCGCTACCCGGGGCTGGAAGCGCGCGCCAATCGCTATCTGCCGGTCTTGAAGGGCAGCGCCAGCCTGGCCATTGGCGGCGTCGCCTTGCTGTTTTTGCTGGAAAGCTGGGGCTTGGAGGCCTTTGCCTGGTTCGGCCATGGCAAGCTTGGCAATCGGCTGGTGTCTTCCCTGGTGTCCATCGCGCTGACCATCACGCTGGCGCTATTGATCTGGGAAGGGATCAATGCCGCCATCCAACGGCATCTTGATAAGCTGTCCCGTGATGCCAAGGCCGCGCAAAGTGCACGGGTGCGCACGCTGTTGCCCATGCTGCGCACGGCACTGCTGGCCATTATCCTGATTTTTGTCGTGCTGTCGGTACTCACGGAAATCGGCGTGAATGTCGCGCCATTGATTGCCGGTGCCGGGGTGGTCGGCATTGCGGTTGGTTTTGGCTCCCAGCGGCTGGTGCAGGATGTCATCACCGGGATTTTCCTGCTGTTCGAAGATGCCGTTGCGGTGGGTGACGTCGTGCAATTGGGTGGGCTGACTGGCGTGGTGGAACATCTTTCCATCCGCTCCATCAAGCTCCGCGCCGTGGATGGCAGCTTGCACATTATCCCTTTTAGCGCCGTCACTAGCGTGACCAACCAGACACGCGATTTCGCCTTCGCCGTGATTGATGTGAATGTTGATTACCGCGAGGATACCGACGAGGTCGCTGAGGTTCTGCGTAGCCTCAGCGCTGAAATGCGCGAAGACCCGCGTTGGCGGCCCGTGATCCGCGATGCTCTGGATGTGATGGGCGTGGAGCGACTTGCTGATTCGGGTGTGGTGATCCGCGTGCGGCTCAAGACCGAACCATCGCAACGCTGGGCGGTCGCGCGTGAACTCAATCGCCGAATCAAGCGGCGCTTTGATGAGCTTGGGATCGAAATTCCCTATCCGCATCAGAAGCTGGTATTGGAAGAAAGGCACCCGGCGCAAACGGCAGGGGCCGCGTCAGAGCCTCCACCTGCTGCGACGAGTTAACCCCCCTCCACCGCCACTTCCAAGCGAAGCGGCGGCACATCCCGCCCGATCCATTGTTCTGAGCGGATAAGCACGCGATCGGCAGCGCGGAACCAGAAGCGATTGGTAAAAACCGCGGCGCCCTCGCAAATCTCGACCCGTTCGATCAGGCCGCCTATAACGGGCTCCTCGGCCTCAATCCGGCATTGCACCACTTGGCCGAAGCGCATCTGTTCCGGGCGCCCCTCAGCGCCGGAAAGATCGAAACTATGCGCCAAGCGAACCGGTGCCGGGCCAAGGGGGGCAGCGCGGCGCAGAGGATCATCGCCGATGGGCGCGCTGGCCAGCAGCATGGTCGGAAGCCCGGCGGTTGCCACTACCCTTGCGCCTTCGGTCACAAAGACAAAACCCTCATCCATGCGCCAGAAGCGCCGCGGGCCTTCTTGACGTACCGGGCGCGCCGGCCCGGCATCCTCGCCAATCTCCGCCCAAAGCGCGCGGCCTGGCGGCGGCGCGGCCAAGGGCGCCAGCTGTTCTGGCGGCACCATTTGTCCGGTCGACGGGGCATTGCCGATCAGCCCTGCGCCCCCCAATGCGCCGCAACCGCCCAGCATCAGGGCCAATGACAGTGAAGCTGCCTTCATGGACTAAGCTTCGCATATTCGCGCTTGGGTTGCGAGAACTCCTGCACCATTGACCTGCGTCAAGAAATGCCAGGGCGAAACCGGCTATCGAAGCCGGACAATCAGGAGGGATACACCATGTCCACACTCACCGCCCGTGATCTGATGACCACTGAACTTGTTACCGTGCCGCCCGAAACCCCGGTGATCGCCGTGGCGCGGTTGCTCGCCGAACGTGGCATTTCCGCCGTGCCGGTCCTTGCCGCTGATGGCGCCTTGCTTGGCATGGTGACAGAGGCAGACCTGATCCGCCGCCTGGCCGGGGAAGAAGATAAGCCCGCTTCCTGGTTCACTGGCCTGTTTGGCGACCCAGGCCGAGGTGCCGAGCATTACGCCCGCACCCATGGCGCCAAGGCGCGCGATATCATGACGGAAAAGCTGGTCACCGTGGAACCGGACGCGACCGCCGCCCATGTCGCGCAGGTCATGGAACAGCACGGCATTCGCCGAGTACTGGTGGTCGCTGAGGGGCGGCTGCGCGGCCTGATCAGCCGGGCGGATCTGCTGCGCGCGCTGCTGCTTCCCCCGGAAAAGGCCGAGGGTATCCCGGATGAGCGCATCCGCGCCGCCGTATTGGCGGCCATGCGGAAGGAACCCTGGGCCGATACCTACTACATCATGGTGGATGTGAAGGATGGCGCGGTGACCTTCCACGGCTTTTCCCGCTCGGACGCCATCAAGCGGGGCCTTCGGGTTCTGGCGGAGGGGGTGCCCGGCGTGACCTCGGTCACCGATGAGACTCAGCCACTGCCGATGTATCTTTACGCCGCGAGCTAATCGAGGCTGCCGCTTTTCTTGCCGGAAACTTGACCAAAGCACCCCCATCAGCCTAGGCCGTCGCCTTAGCCTATGTTAAGGCGACGCCGCCGGGCGGGGTGGGGCGCGAGTCCCAGGCCATCAGGCAGCCAGCCGCATTGTTTTGGGGAGCGCGGGCCAAGCCCCGCCAAATGGAGAGTTACGCGATGAGCGATACCGCCGAGAAGGTCAAGAAGATCGTTGTCGAACACCTTGGCGTCGAAGAAGCGAAGGTGACCACCGAGGCATCCTTCATTGATGACCTAGGCGCGGATAGCCTTGACACGGTTGAACTGGTGATGGCGTTCGAAGAAGCCTTCGGCGTGGAAATCCCCGATGATGCCGCCGAAAAGATCACGACCGTGAAGGACGCGATCGACTATATCGAAAAGCACAAGGGCGCCTGAGCGCCCCTTCGCTAATCCAACGGGGAATCGCGCGTGTTCCAGAAGGGTTTTGCGCCTCGTCGCGTTGTCGTGACGGGCATGGGCATTGCCTGCCCGCTGGGGGTTGGGGTGGAGCATGTGTGGAAGCGCATGCTCGCCGGCCATTCCGGTATTGGCGCCATTCAATCCTTTGATGCTTCGAACCTGACGGCGCGCATTGCGGGGCAGATCCCCGCTGGTGTGAAGGCCGATGGCGGGCTCGACATCAATGAATGGATCCCCGTCAAGGATCAGAAGAAGATGGATCGCTTCATCCAATTCGCGATGGTCGCGGCGGATGAAGCGGTAACCGATTCCGGCTGGGTGCCGCAGGATGAAGATCAGCGCTGCCGCACGGGTGTGATGATCGGGTCCGGGATTGGCGGGCTTGAAACCATTCAGGAAGCCGCTTCGCTGATCATTCAGGGCAAGATCAAGCGTATTTCGCCCTTCTTCATCCCCTCGGCGTTGATCAATCTGGCATCAGGTCAGGTTTCCATCCGCTATGGCTTCAAGGGGCCTAACCATTCCGTGGTCACCGCCTGCGCCACCGGCGTACATGCGCTGGGTGATGCGGCGCGCCTGATCGCGCTTGGCGATGCGGATGTGATGGTGGCCGGTGGTGCTGAAGCCGCAGTGGGTGAGCTTGGCATGGCTGGCTTCTGCGCCGCGCGCGCCCTGTCCACTGGTTTTAATGACAATCCAACCGCCGCATCCCGCCCCTGGGATGAAGCCCGCGATGGTTTCGTGATGGGCGAAGGTGCGGGCGTATTGGTGCTTGAAGAATTGGACCACGCCAAGGCGCGCGGTGCAAAGATTTACGGCGAAGTGATCGGCTACGGCATGAGCGGTGATGCCTATCACATCACTGCCCCGGCTGAAGGCCATGATGGCGCCTTCCGCGCTATGAAAGCCGCCCTTGCCAGCGCCGGCATTACGCCCGATCAAATTCAGTATGTGAATGCGCATGGCACCTCTACCCCGCTTGGGGATGACCTTGAACTGGAAGCGGTGGAACGCCTTTGGGGCGATGCCGCGCGCGGGCTTGCCATGTCTTCCACCAAATCAGCGGTCGGGCATTTGCTCGGCGCCGCTGGCGCGGTTGAGGGGATATTCTCGATCCTTGCCATTCGTGACCAGGTGGCACCGGCCACACTCAATCTGGAAAAGCCATCGCGTGAAAGCGCGATTGATCGCGTTGCGAAAGAACCGCAGCCGCGCAGGATTGATATTGCGCTGTCCAATTCCTTCGGCTTTGGCGGCACCAATGCCAGCATCATTTTCCGTGGCGTGCCGTAGAGCATTTTCAAGCCAAGTGGTATCACTTGGCGGCTCGGAACATGCGATCAAACTAGAGTCTACGGTATGAATGAAACCACCCCCGCACCGCGCAAACGCCGCGGGCGGGTGGCGCTTATCCTCCTTGGCCTGATCCTGGCTGTACTGATCGGCCTTGGCGCCACTGCGCAATGGGCGCGCGAGGTTTACGAAGCCCCCGGGCCGCTGACCGCAGAACGTGCCTTGGTCATCCCGCGCGGCGGGACCGAGGCGATTGCAGGCGCGCTCAAGGAAGCCGGCATTATCGCCGATGCGCGACATTTTCTGGTCGCGAGCCAACTCACCAAAAGCGCTGGGCCGTTGCGTGCGGCGGAATTCGCCTTTCCTGCGGGCGCCTCGCTCAAGCAGGTGTTGGAAATCCTGCGCGAGGCGCGGCCTGTGCAGCGCCGCGTGACCATCCCTGAAGGGTTATCCGCGCTGCAAATCCAGGCCCTGTTGGACAAGACCGAAGGCCTGATGGGCGAAGTGGAACCCATCGCCGAGGGCAGCATCCTGCCCGAGACCTATGCCTTTGAGTTTGGAGATAGCCGCGCCGGGCTGATCCGCCGCGCCCAGGCAGCGATGAATACCGCCCTGGCCGAAGCCTGGCGTGACCGCGCGCCCAACCTGCCGCTGCGGAACGCGCGGGAGGCCCTGATCCTGGCGTCCATCATTGAACGTGAAACCGGCAAGGCTGAGGAACGCGCGCTGGTTGCCTCGGTCTTCATCAATCGCCTCAGGCGCAATATGCCGCTGCAATCGGATCCGACAGTGGTTTACGCGGCTTTGGGTGGCGCGGCCTTGGACCGCCCCATCACGCGCGCTGATCTGGACCGCGACAGCCCCTTCAATACCTATCGCAATCGCGGCCTACCGCCGGGGCCGATTGCCAATCCGGGGCGGGATTCGCTCCGCGCCGCCACCAAGCCGGCGACGAGTAATTTTCTCTATTTTGTCGCGGATGGTTCAGGCGGCCATGCATTCGCCGAAACGCTGGAGGCGCATAACCGCAATGTCGCCCGCTGGCGCGAGATTGAACGCCAGCGCGGCAGCAGATAGGCGAATAAAAACCCGCGGAAGCTGCCCCCGCGGGTTACGATAGCCCAGTAGGAAAAGGCTTCAGGCGGCCTTGGCGGCCTGGGCGCGTTCCAGACGGCGCTTCAGCACAATAGCATCTTCCGTCAGCTTGCGGTCCGGCGTGCCGAGCAGGAAGGCATCAAGCCCACCATTATGTTCAACCGTGCGGATGCCATTGGTGGAAAGGCGCAGCTTCACCGGCACGGCCAGGATTTCCGACCAGAAGGAGCTTTCCTGCAGGTTGGGCAGGAAGCGACGGCGGGTCTTGTTATTGGCGTGGCTGACATTGTTACCCGTCAGAACACCCTTGCCAGTAATGACGCAGCGGCGAGACATGGCGCACATCCAAACATAAAGGCGCGCAGGCCGAGCCAGCGCGCGGGTTCAACATGAAGCGGCGCTTGTGGCGCTAAGCGTTGGGCTAGTCAAGTACCTGAGCATTTTCAAGCCAAGCGATTTAGCTTGGCGACTCGGAAAATGCGACCAAACATATCTTCCTATTTTCAAGCCAAGTGATTTGGCTTGGCGACTCGGAAAATGCGATCAAACATAAAAGCTTGAGGTGGTTAGCCGCAGATTCACGCGGCGAAGCAGCTCAAGCGGGCGGTGGCGTGCGGAATTCGCCGCTTTCCACGGAAGCAAGCGCTTGGCGCAGCACCCCGGCCACGGCGCGGTCATCCAAGGTCCGGGTCAGCACCCCAAGCGCGCCCCCCAGCAGCGCGGATGCGATGGAAATCGGCTGGATTTGCTGCTCCATCATATATTCGATCGCCTTGTCCACGACCGAACCGGCATGGCTCAAATCCTCGGGCGCAATGCCTTCCGGGTCCATCTGCATAGGTCACTCCTGAATGTAACAGCCAGATAGGGAGGCTCAGGGGCCAGGGGAAGGGGGGGCGGCATTGGGGCGCTGGCGGGGCATTTCCAGATCAGCCTCAGCCTGGGCGCGGGCGGCGGCTTCGGCAGCCGCCATGGCTTCCGATTGGCGGCGCCACATATCGGCATAAAGCCCGCCCGCGGCGATCAGGGCGCCATGGGCGCCGCGTTCGGCAATGGCGCCTTCCTGCAGCACAATGATCTCATCCGCCTCCACCACGGTGGAAAGCCGATGCGCGATAACAAGCGTGGTGCGGTTGCGCGCCACGTCTCGCAGGGCGGCCTGAATTTCCTGCTCAGTCCTTGTATCAAGCGCGCTGGTCGCCTCATCCAAAATCAGCAGGCGGGGGTCCTTCAGGATGGTGCGCGCAATCGCGACCCGCTGCTTTTCCCCGCCCGAAAGCTTGAGGCCACGTTCACCAACCCGCGTCGCATAGCCATCAGGCAGGCGGGTCACGAAATCATGCACCTGCGCAAGGCGGGCGGCGTTTTCAATCTCCGCATCGGTGGCGCCTGGGCGGCCATAGCCGATATTGTAGCGGATGGTGTCATTGAACAGCACGGTATCCTGCGGCACGACGCCGATCGCGGCACGCAGGCTTTGCTGTGTGATGCCCCGCACATCCTGCCCATCCACCAGAACACGTCCGCCCGTCACATCATAAAAGCGGAACAACAGCCGAGAGATGGTGGATTTCCCGGCCCCGGTCGGCCCGACAATGGCGAGCATACGCCCCGGTGGCACGGTGAGGGAAATGCCTTTCAGGATCTCGCGATCCGGCCGATAGCCAAAGCGCACATCTTCAAAGCGGATTTCACCCTGTGTCAGCGCAAGCGGTACCGCACCCGGCGCATCGCGCACCTCGGCGGGGACATCAAGCAGCGCGAACATCTGCTCCATATCCGTGAGCCCCTGCTTGATTTCGCGATAGGCGAAACCAAGGATGTTCAAGGGCTGATAGAGCTGGATCAGATAGGTATTCACCATCACCAGATCGCCAATGCTCATGCTGCCATCGGCAATGCCGCGGCCTGCGAGCAGCATGGTGATGGTAAGCCCGACCGCCATGATGGTGGCCTGGCCGGCGTTCAGCATATTCAGCGTGGTTTCGCTGCGTACATAAGCGCCTTCATAGCGCGTCAGGCTTTCATCATAGCGTCGCGCTTCGTGGCTTTCATTGCCGAAATACTTGACGGTTTCATAATTCAGCAGGCTATCCACCGCCTTGGTATTCGCTTCCTCATCCGTCTGGTTCATCTGCCGGCGAAAACGAAGCCGCCAATTGGTGAAGGTCAGCGTGAAGGCAACATAGGCAATGATGGTCCCAAGCATGGTGAGCGCAAAGGACGCCGCGAACATCCACCAGAGAATGACGGCAACGAACAGAATTTCGACAATGGTCGGGATGATGTTGAACAACAAGAAATTGAGCGATGTCGCGATGCCGCGCACGCCCCGTTCAATCACGCGCGAAAGCCCGCCCGTGGCGCGGTCCATGTGAAAGCGCATGGAAAGTGCGTGCAAATGGCGGAACACCTGCAAGGCAACACGCCGCCCGGCACGCGCCTGCACCTTGGAAAATACCGCATTGCGCAATTCCCCAAGTGCCGAGGCCATGACGCGGAGCAAGCCATAACCGACCAGCAGGGCAATCGGCACGGCAATCACCGCACCCGCGCCGGATTGCGGCGCCAGCGCATCCACCGCGCGCGCATAGGCAATCGGCACCAGCACATTCGCGGCCTTGGCGGCAGCAAGCAGCAACAGCGCGCCCACAACGCGCAGCCGCAGCATGGGCTCGCCAACCGGCCAAAGATGCGGCGCGATGCGGCCAAGGGCCGAGAAGGGAATGCCGGCGCTGGGGCGGGGTGGGGAAGCAGGCGGGGTCATGTGTGCCTATGTCATGGGCCAGAGGAGCCATACCGGGCAAGCCCCCAGTGCCTCGCCTAGCCGTGACGCCCGGTGCTAGATGACCCCATGGATCGCTTCACCCGGCATATCGCCGCCTGCAACAACATCGCCTCGCCCGCTGGCTTTCTTGGCTTTCACATGGGCGGCGTGCAGGTGGGCTTCGTCACACCCGAATTGGCCCGCGCGCTGACCTTCCGCCCGCGTGATTTCCATTTTGACCAGCATGGCGTCGCCATGGCGGGCCGCTTGAAGACCAGCGGGGCACGGAGCGATGCGCTGGCCGCCGCGCTGCCGAGCCTGGCGGAGGGCGGGTTTCTCCGCATCCGCCGCGAAGCTTTTGATGTGCGCCAAACGAGTGACGGCACAGCGCTGGCCAGGCTCGATCGCGGCGCGCTGCCGGCCTTTGGCGTCATGTCTCAGGGCGTGCATATGAATGGCCTGGTGCGCCGCGCGGATGGGCTGCATGTCTGGGTGGGGATTCGCGCGCGCGACAAGGCGGTGGCGCCGGGACAGATGGATAATCTGGTCGCGGGCGGCATTCCGGCTGGGCTGACGCCGGCCGAAACCCTGGTGAAGGAGGCTGCCGAGGAAGCCTCCCTCCCCCCCGAATTAGCGGCGCGTGCGCGCCCAGTTGGGCGGGTTTCCTATATCCTGCTGAATAATGAGGGCCTCAGGCGCGATGTGCTGCATTGCTACGATCTGGAATTGCCCGAGGATGTGACGCCAAGGCCCAATGATGATGAGGTGGAGCGGTTTGAGCTTTGGCCCGCACGCCGCCTGCTGGAGGCTGTAGCGGATTCGGATGACATCAAATTCAACGTGAACCTGACACTGATTGACCTTTTCCTGCGTGAGGGGCTGCTGGCTGACCCAGATGGTTCCTTGCGCGCCGGGCTTGATCAGGGGCCAGCATAGCGCGCCATCTGGACAAGCCGCATTTCCCTTCTACACATGACACCCAGAAAAGGTTGGGGATTGAAAGTGTCATGGTTGACCTGACACGGATCTGGGATGTGCTGGTCGCGGGGGGTGGCAATGCTGCGCTTTCCGCCGCCATTACGGCACGCCGGGCCGGGGCCAGCGTGCTGCTGGTGGAACACGCGCCGCGCACAATGCGCGGCGGCAATAGCCGCCATACGCGCAATCTGCGCGCGCTCCATCCCGCGCCGACCGAGGTGCTGACCGAATCCTATCTGGAAGAGGAATATTGGGACGATTTGCTGCGCGTGACCGGCGGCAAGACGGATGAGCATCTGGCGCGCATGTGCATCCGCGCATCGCAACACGCGCCGGATTTCCTGAAATCCTGCGGTGTGGTGTTCCAGCCATCGCTTTCCGGCACGCTTTCGCTCTCACGCACCAATGCGTTTTTCCTGGGCGGCGGCAAGGCGTTGGTCAATGCGCTCTATCGCACCGCGGAACAGCTTGGCATCGGCATTTTATACGATACCGAAGTGCAGCATATTGACGTGAAGGATGGCTTCGCGACCGAGGCCATCATTTCCCATCACGGCTTTCCGGAACGCGTGCGCTTCAAGGCGCTGATTGCTTCCGCGGGTGGCTTCCAGGCGAACAGAGATTGGTTGCGCAAATATTGGGGTGATGCCGCCGATAATTTCCAGATTCGCGGCACGCCTTATGCGCAAGGGCGAGTCTTGCGCGATCTGCTTGATCAGGGTGTGCATGAGGTGGGTGACCCCACGCAATTCCACGCCGTTGCCAATGATGCGCGCGCGCCGATGGAAGATGGCGGGCTTGCCATGCGCCTGGATTGCGTGCCGTTTTCCGTGGTGGTGAACCGCAATGTTGAGCGCTTCTATGATGAGGGTGAGGATGTCTGGCCCAAACGCTACGCCATTTGGGGCCGGCTGATTGCGCAGCAGCCAGGGCAGGTCGCTTTCGCCGTGACGGATAGCAAGGCGCTGCATAATTACCTGCCGAGCGTCTTCCCGCCCTATAAGGCTGACAGCATCGCGGAACTGGCGGGCATGGCCGGCATTGATGCGGGCAAATTGGAAAAAGTGGTGGCGGATTATAACGCGGCAGTCCGCCCCGGCACCTTCCAGCCGATGAAGCCCGATGATTGCCGCACCGAAGGGCTGACGCCGCCCAAAAGCCATTGGGCACGGCTGATTGATACGCCGCCCTATTACTGCCATCCGCTCAAGCCCGGCATCACTTTCACGTTTTTGGGTGTGAAGGTGAATGACCGCGCGCGCGTTCTGATGGCCGATGGCAAGCCTTCGGCGAATATGTTCGCCTCGGGCGAGATCATGGCCGGCAATATACTTGGCCAGGGCTATCTGGCCGGCTTTGGCATGACGATCGGCACCGTATTCGGCCGGCTGGCGGGTGAGGAGGCAGCACGCAATGTGCGCAATTGAACAAGGCAGGGCGCGCTGATGCTACAGGAAAACGAGACCACCGCCGAAGCCCGCCGCCACATGGCGGTGTGCAATTCCTGCCGCTATTGCGAAAGCTATTGCGCGGTATTTCCCGCCATGACCATGCGGCGGGAATTTTCGACCGGCGATCTGACGCATCTGGCGAATCTCTGTCACGGCTGCAAGGGCTGCTACCATGCCTGCCAATATGCGCCGCCGCATGAATTCGGCATCAACCTGCCCGTGACCTTTGCGGAGATTCGCGCGCAATCCTATGCGCATTATGCGTGGCCGCGCGCCATGGGCACACTGTTTGAACGCAATGGCACGGTGGTGACCTTGGCGGCAGCGCTTGGCGTGACGCTGATGCTGCTGCTGACCATGGCTTTGGTTGATCCTTCCATCCTGTACACCGCGCAGCGCGGCGAAGGCGCCTTCTTTCGCGTGATCCCGATGTGGCTAATGGTGACGCTGGCGGGCGGTACTTTCGGTTACGCCATTCTTGCCATGCTGATTGGCGGCATACGCTATTGGCGCGAAGTGGGTGGCGGGGCGCCGGCGCCGGGGCCAGTGGTGGATACGGCCGTGGATATCCTGACGCTGCGCAACCTGGGTGGTGGCGGGCATGGCTGCAATGATGTGGATGACAGTTTCTCAAGCCAAAAGCGCTGGATGCATCAGGCGGCTTTTTATGGCTTCATGTTATGCTTTGCGGCCACCACGACCGGGGCGATCTATCATCACTTCCTGGGGCTGCGTTCGCCGCATCCTTTCTGGTCCTTGCCGGTGCAATTCGGCACTTGGGGGGGCGTGCTGCTCTGTCTCGGTACCGCAGGCCTGATCCGGCTCAAGATCATCACGGACCCGGTGCCCGTGGCCAAGCGTCTGGTCGGCGGTGAATACGCCATGCTGTCGTTGCTGTTTCTGGTGAGTGCTACCGGACTTTTGCTGCTGGTGGTGCGACATACCGGGGCGATGGGCGTGATGCTGGCGTTGCATCTGGGGCTGGTCTTGGCGCTGTTTGTAGCGCTGCCCTATAGCAAAATGGTGCATGGGGTTTATCGGGGGCTGGCGCTGTGGCGCCATGCGCGGGAAAAGCGCGGCAGCACGATGGTTGCCGCAGAATAGAGCATTTTTAAGCCAAGTGGTCTCACTTGGTGGCTAGGAAAATGCGACCAGACAATTGGTCAAACCCTTGCGGCGCGCCTCAAGCGCGCCACTTCAAGGGCGATGAATGCCATTGCCCCTGCCCTGCCCGATATCACCATCTCCGAAATGCCAGCCTGGCTGATCGGTGAATTGCGTTCCGACCATGCTGGTGAGACCGGCGCGGTGATGATCTATCGCGGCATTCTTGCGTTCTGCCGCGACCCCGCCATTCGTGAATTCGCCGAACGGCATGGCGCGACGGAACAGGGGCATCTTGATTTGCTGAACGCGCTGCTGCCGCCGGACCAGCACAGCAGGCTTTTGCCGATCTGGCGCATCGCCGGCTGGCTCACCGGCGCCATCCCCGCCATTTTCGGCCCGCGCGCCGTCTATGCGACGATTGACGCTGTCGAAAGCTTTGTGGATCATCATTATCAGCAGCAATTGGACAGGCTGGAAGCTGAGGGGTTGTTCCAACCCTTGCAAGCGCTGCTCCGACATTGCCAGGAAGAAGAAATCCATCACCGGGATGAGGCGCGGGAGGCCGGCGAAGGCCGCGCCTATGGCCCGCTGATCGGGGCCTGGGCCTGGGTGGTGGGCGCGGGTTCCAAGGCAGCGGTGGCGGCGGCCAAGCGCATTTGAAAGCGGCGCATCAGCGCGCCAGTTGCGTCTCCCGCCACCAGACCAGCAAGCCTCCCGCAAGGATTGCCGCCGTGCCGACCCAGGTCCAGAAATCCGGGAAGGTCTGAAACACCAGCCACCCCACAATGGCGGCGAAAATAATTTGGATGGTGCTGAAGGGTGCCAGCATGGAAGCCGGCGCGCGTTGAAAGGCCGCGATTAACACCATCTGGCCGCCCAGATTAAGCAAGCCCGCGACAGCAAAGGCGGGCAGATCCGCCGTATCCGGCATGGTCCAGACCAGTGGGACAAAGGCCGCCGCCAGCAGCAATTGCGTAGCACTGGTCCAGATCAACGTCGTGATCGCGCCATCACGCGGCATCATGCGCGTAATCACAAGTGCAAATGCCCAAAGCACCGCTTCCGATAGTGGCCAAAGCGCTGCCGGCCCAAACACACCCATGCCGGGGCGGAGCACAATCAAGACGCCAAAAAAACCAATCGCCACCGCAAGCCAGCGCTGCCAATCCACTTTTTCCTTGAGCAGCCAGATGGAAAACAGCACTACAATGAAGGGCGAGACATAGGCCAGCGCGGTGCAATCCGCGAGGTCAAGCAGGCTCAACCCCTGCACGAACATGACCGTGCAAAAATAAATGCATGCACCGCGCAGGATTTGCAGGCGCGGATGGGCGCTGCGCACCGCACGGGCGCCGCGCCAGGCGATGAAGATCAGCAATGGCAGAATCTGAAACACGGCGCGGCCAAAGCCGATTTCCAGCGCGTGATAGCGTTCCGTCAGCAGCTTTGATGTAGCATCCACCATGGTCAGCAGAAAAAAGCCCGCGAGCAACAGCAATACCGCCAAGGCAGGATTTTGCGCCGGATGCTGATTTGTGGTGCTTTGCATCATGCCTCGGTAAAAAAACCGCGTGGCGCGGCGCCATCCGCTGCCAGGATCAGCGCCGCAAGCCGCGCCATTTGTGCCTCACCAATCACCCGTCCGGCAAAGCGCTGGCATTTCGCCAAGACCGCTGCTTCATCAAGTGCAAGCCCCGCATCGCCCGCAATGGCGCGGACGGATGCCTGATGCGTTTCACCATTGGCGAGCGTCACAATCAGCCGCGCGCCGCGTTGTTCCACCTTTGTCAGCGCTTTGTCTTCCGCGAATTCCACCAAGGCTTCCAAGCGGCGCAGGGCGGGATCGGCAAGTGCGGCATCGGTATAGGCGGCGGGGCCAAGATCGCCTTGCATCAACGCCGCCGCCACCGCCCAAGACAGGCTGAATTGCGCCTGAATGGCGCGTACCGGCGTGCGATTGGCGGCATAGCGCAAAGCCTCGGCATAGGTCTCCAGGCGGAGCGCCGAGACAACACCCAAGCGGCCAGCAATCGCCGCGCGCAATGCCAGTGCAGCGGCGGCAGCGTAATGCGCATGGCGCACGCCCGCGAAGGGTTTGATATAGGCCTCAGCGATCAACCATTCGCCCGCTGCTGCGCGCAAGGCTGGTGTTTCATGCAGCAGCGCAAGGCGCCGCGCCTCGGCCAAACCATCCGCCGGCGCGTCCATGCCCGCACGCGCTGCCGCCGCGGCCATAGCGCCGAGCAACACCGCATGCGCCGGGTAGCTGTTGCGCCCATCCATGCCGGCGGCAATCGGCGCGTAAAGCGCGAAGGGGATTTGGCAGGCCGTCAGGCGCACTGCACGCGCGACTTCCGCCGCATCACCCCCCGCCAGGCGCGCCGCCGCTGCTGCGGCGCCAAGTGCATGCCAAGACCCATCCACATGCATACCGGGGCGGATGCGCCAGATCTCTCCCGCCCGTGCGGCGATTTCATAGCCAAGCGCGAAAGCTTGATGCGCGGTGCGGAGCGAAACACGCCCCGCCGCCAAGGCCGCGATACACAGCGGCGCAACTGCCAAAGCCGGGCGACCATGGGCGCGCGCCAGCCCCTCATTCGCTTCATCCCAGCACATGGCGGCAGCCAACACGGCAGCAGCACCACCTTCCGAAATGCCCGCGGCGCAGCCGGGCAAATGCACTGGCCCTGGCATCGTGATGGCCAAAGCCGCAGCAAAGCGACGCGGCATCGCATGGCCAAGCCCCGCGATCATGCAGCCGAGACTATCCAACAACAGCAAACGCGCGGATTGCGCCACCGCGCCCGAAGGGCCATCCCAGGCGAAGCCGATCACATCGTCAAAATCACCAGCATCCTTCATGCCCCGCTTCGGTCCTTCGGCACAAAACGCATGCGCCCCAAAGCCTGTAGCCCCAACATCAGGGAAGCGACATGCGTCGCCTGAAAAAAGGCGCCGCTTGCGATCAGCGCCGGAATTTCCGCGAGTAGCAGTAATTCCACCGCAATTTCTTCCCCGGCATCAAGCGATTGCGCCCCATCGGCATAAGCGCCTTCCGCCAGCACGATATGAATGCGGTTGGTATGAGTTGCCGAATTGGGGCTGAGGCTCATGATATGGCGAAAATCACGCGCGGCAAAACCGGTTTCCTCGCGCAATTCGCGCGAGCCCGCTTCAACCGGGTCGGCATCCGTCGCATCCATCACGCCGCCCGGCAATTCCAGATGCACGCAGCCGGCGCCATGGCGATATTGGTGGTTCACCACCAGCCGATCATCATCGGTCACCGCCACCACATGCACCCAATCGGCATATTCCAGCACGTAATAGGGATCCAGCACCGTGCCTTCCGGCGTGATGCAGCTATCCGCACGCAGCCTGATCCAGCTATCCGCATGGATCAGGCGGGAAGCGGCCACGCGCCAGGCACCTGGCCGGCGCATGGTTATTCCGCGGCGATCTGCTGGGCGTAGCTTTCCAGTGGCGCGCAGGTGCAGACCAGATTGCGGTCGCCATAGACATTATCAACGCGCTTGACCGGCGGCCAATATTTGCGCGCCTTGACGAAGGGGAGCGGGAAGGCAGCCTGTTCGCGGCTGTAGGGATGCGACCAAGTCTCCGCCATCACCTCGGCCGCCGTATGCGGCGCGTTTTTCAGCGGATTATCGGCCTTGTCCATACGGCCTTGCTCCACCGCGCGAATTTCGGCGCGGATCGCGATCATCGCGTCAATGAAGCGATCAAGCTCGGCCTTTGGTTCGCTTTCGGTCGGTTCCACCATCAGCGTGCCGGCCACCGGCCAGGACATGGTGGGCGCGTGAAAACCGTAATCCTGCAGGCGCTTGGCGATATCTTCCACCAGCACGCCGCCGCCTTGCTGGAAGCCGCGGCAATCCAGAATGCATTCATGCGCGACCATGCCATTCGCACCCTTATAAAGCACCGGGAAATGCCCATCCAAGCGCTTTGCCATATAGTTGGCGGAAAGGATCGCAACCTCGGTCGCGCGACGCAAAGCCTCCGGCCCCATCATGCGGATATAGGCGTAGGAAATGGGCAGGATGGAAGCGGAACCAAAAGGCGCCGCACTGACGGGGCCAAAGCCCGTCGCCGGGCCGGCTTCCGCCAGCATCGGGTGATTGGGCAAATGCGGTGCCAGATGCGCGGCAACACCAATGGGCCCCACGCCAGGCCCGCCGCCACCATGTGGAATGCAGAAGGTCTTGTGCAGGTTCAAATGGCACACGTCAGCGCCAATTGTACCAGGGCTGGTGAGCCCCACCTGCGCATTCATATTGGCGCCATCCATGTAAACCTGCCCGCCCTTGGCATGCACGAGCGCGCAGATCTCCTTTATCTCAGCTTCAAAAACGCCATGCGTGCTGGGGTAGGTCACCATCAACGCCGCAAGCTTGGCGCCGTGTTGATCGAGCTTCACCTTCAGATCATCAATATCCACATTGCCATCACGGTCGCAGCCCACCACCACCACCTGCATGCCCGCCATGACGGCGGAGGCAGGGTTGGTGCCATGCGCGGAAGATGGGATCAGGCAAATGGTGCGGTCAGTATGGCCGCGCGAAAGATGCCAAGCGCGAATGGCAAGCAGGCCAGCATATTCACCCTGGCTGCCTGCATTGGGCTGCAAGGACACGGCAGCAAAACCGGTGATGCGCGCAAGCCAGGCTTCCAGCCGGCGGATCATGGTGATGTACCCGCCCGCCTGATCCACCGGCGCGAAGGGATGGATATTGCCGAAGCCGGGGAAGGTCACCGGCATCATCTCGGCCGTTGCGTTCAACTTCATGGTGCAGGACCCAAGCGGGATCATGCTGCGATTGAGCGCGACATCCTTGTCTTCCAACGATTTCATATAGCGCAGCATGCCATGTTCGGCATGATGGCTATTGAAAACGGAGGCTGTCAGGAAAGGCGTGCTACGCCGCAGAGCTTCCGGCAAATCTCCGGCAAGGGTCAGCGCATCAAGCGCGGGTGCGGGCTTGCCCGCCGCTTCCGCCAAGGCACCGACCAAGCGCGCCAGATCATCGCGGGAAATCGTCTCATCCATGGCAATCGCCACGGCACCCGCATCCACACGCCGCAGGTTGAAGCCGTGCTTCAACGCGGCTGCCATCACGACATCCGCGCGCGCGCCGGCTTCCAGCGTGATGGTGTCAAAAAACCCTTGATGGCGCAGCGTGAAGCCAAGCTGTGCCGCTGCATCACCCGCCAGCCGCGCCAGCAGCCGCACGCGCTTAGCGATCCGCGTCAGCCCTTCCGGCCCATGCCACACCGCATACATGCCGGCCATCACTGCCAGCAGCACCTGCGCGGTGCAGATATTGGATGTCGCCTTTTCGCGGCGGATATGCTGTTCGCGGGTTTGCAGCGCAAGCCGCATGGCGGGCGCACCAGCGGCATCTACGGAAACACCCACAAGGCGCCCCGGCATCAGGCGCTTATGCGCATCGGTCACCGCCATGAAGGCAGCATGCGGCCCGCCATAACCCATCGGCACGCCAAAACGCTGCGCGCTGCCCACGACAACATCCGCGCCCATCTCGCCCGGCGGCTTCAACAAAGTCAGTGAAAGCGGATCAGCCGCGACAATCGCAAGCCCGCCCACCGCATGCACGGCAGCGATTTCGGCGGTCAGGTCACGTGCTTCACCCGTGGTGCCAGGATATTGCAGCACCAGTGCGAAGGGTTTTTCCGCCGCACAAGCTGCCGCAATGCCGGCTACTTCCGCCACCACCACGCGATAGCCAAGCGGTGCCGCGCGGGTTTCCACCACGGCGCGGGTTTGCGGATGCAAATCAGCCGCCAGCACAATCGCATTGGTCTTGGCGCGCGTTGCGGCATGCGCCAGCGCCATGGCTTCCGCCACCGCCGTTGCTTCATCCAATAGCGACGCATTCGCGACCGGCAAGCCGGTCAAATCCGTCACCATGGTCTGGAAATTCACCAAGGCTTCCAGCCGGCCTTGCGCGATTTCCGCCTGATACGGCGTATAGGCCGTGTACCAGCCGGGATTTTCCAGAATATTGCGCAGGATCACCGGCGGCGTCAGCGTTCCGTGATAGCCAAGCCCGATCAGGGATTTGATATCTGCGCGGTTCTGTTCCGCCAGGGCGCGTAATTCGCCAATCGCCTCAGCCTCACTCACGGCGGGCGGCAGCGCGGAAAGATCGGCTTCCAGAATGGCCGCAGGCACGGTGCGCGCGGCGAGTTCCGCTAGGCTTTTCGCGCCAACCACGCGCAGCATCTCGCTGATTTCCGCCTCCGAAGGGCCGATATGGCGCCGGTCAAAAGCGTAATGCGCTTCAAGCGCAACCAGTTCAGCGGCGCTCATGCCAGGCTATCCACAAAAGCGTGATAGGCGCCTTCATCCAACAATGCGGCAATCTCGCCCGCATCGGCGGGTTCAATGCGGAAGAACCAGCCGCCCGCGGTCGGCTCGCGATTGACCAAGCCCGGATCATCCGAAAGCGCCGCATTCACTTCAATGATCTTGCCCGCAATCGGCGCATAGACATCGGAAGCTGCCTTCACGCTTTCGACCACGGCGCAAGCCTCACCAGCGGCGACCACGCGGCCCACTTCCGGCAAATCCACAAACACCACATCACCCAGCGCATTCTGCGCGTGATCGGTGATGCCCACCGTCGCGCCATCGCCATCGCTGCGGACCCATTCATGATCCTTGGAAAAGCGCATGTCAGCCATGATCAATTATCCTTTCAACGAGCGTAGCGATGGGGGGCAAAGGGCATGGGCGCAACGCGGGCAGGCACTGCCTTGCCGCGCACCATGAGATCGAGCGAGGTACCGTCCTGGGCAAAGGGGCGCGCGACATAGCCCATGGCAATTGGTGCGCCCACGGAAGGACCAAACCCGCCCGAGGTCACTTCACCAATCACCGCGCCATCCGCGCCTGCAATGGGCGTATGGCCGCGCGCCGGTTGGCGGCCTTCCGGGCGAATACCTACGCGGAGCCGCTTCGGCCCATTGGCCAATTCCTCGCGCACACGCTCAGCACCCGGGAAATTCCATTCCATGCGCCGGCGCTTGCCGATGCTCCAGACCAGCCCCGCTTCAACGGCGCTGGTGGTTTCATCAATATCGCTGCCGTAAAGGCAAAGCCCCGCTTCGAGTCTAAGTGAATCCCGCGCGCCAAGCCCCGCCGGCATCACACCGGGCAAAGCGAGCAAACGGCGCGCAAAGGCTTCGGCCTGATCAGCGGGCACCGAGATTTCGACGCCATCTTCGCCAGTGTAGCCACTGCGGGAAATAATGGCGTTGACGCCCCCGATATCGAAGCTGCCAATGTCCATGAAGGAAAATGCCGCAAGCCCCGGCGCCAGCCCGGCCAATGCCGACACCGCACCCGGCCCTTGCAGCGCGAGCAAGGCGCGGTCCTCATGCCGATGCAGTGTCACACCTTGGGGCAGATGCGCCGCGATATGGCCGAAATCATGCTCCTTGCGGCTGGCATTCACCACCAGAAAAATCCGGTCGCCCAGATTGGCGAACATGAAATCATCCAGAATGCCGCCGCTTGGCGATGTCAGCAGCCCATAACGCTGCCGGCCTGGCTTCAGCCCCGCAACATCGGCAGGCGTCAGCGCTTCAAGCGCCGCCGCCGCGCCTTCGCCGCGCAATTCGCCTTGCCCCATATGGGAGACATCGAACAACGCAGCGGCGCTCCGGCAGTGCACATGCTCCGCCATGATGCCGGCCGGGTATTGCACCGGCAGCGCATAACCGGCGAAGCCAACCATGCGCCCGCCCAATTCGCGGTGCAGCGCGGCGAGCGGGGTTTCCGCCAGGGATTCCATTGATGACTCGACCACGCTGCCTCCCGCCACTTTGCGTGGCGAAATGGGTTCAAAACGTGGTCCCCCTCTGTCTGATGACCTGAGAGATTCGGCGGGGGCGTTACCTCACCTTTCTCCGTCGGTGCCATGGCTTGCGCCACGGGCTTTCCAGAGGCCCCTTCCCCGCGCGGCCCTTTTTGCCTGAGCGTTTCCGGGGACCGGTTGCGCCTTCGGCGGCAGGCATGCCTGCTCTCTCCCGCGCGGAGTCAACGGGGTGACCTCTCAATGACAGATAGCCCCCGCGCGCGCAATACGCGCCCCTGACCCGGTGCGGCGATTGCACCCAATCGGCCCGGTCTCTAGGGTCACAGGCCGATGGGGGGGTAAAGCAGGATGGCAATCACAAAATGGGCAAGGCGCGGTCTTGGGGCGGCACTGCTGGCGCCGATGTTGGCCCATGGCCAGGCCCCCGCCTGGCCCAGCCGGCCAATCCGCATCCTGGTACCCTGGGCCCCTGGTGGCGGCATCGACATCATCGCCCGCGCCATGGCCGCCCGCCTGACCGAAGCCCTGGGCCAGCCTGTTTTGGTTGAAAATAAAACCGGCGGTGGCGGCATTATCGGCATGGGCGAAGCCGCCCGCGCCGCGCCCGATGGCTATACCTTGCTGGCCTTGGACAATAGCTACACCATGCTGCCGCACACCACGGCCAACCTGCCCTGGGACCATGCGCGCGCCTTTGCCCCCATCGCGCTTGGGGGCGCCGGAGCCTTCATGCTGGTGGTGAATGCAGCCGCGCCCTTCACCACGCTCCGGGACCTTATCGCCGCCGCGGCGCAGGCACCGGAAAAGCTCAGCTTCGGCACCGGGGGCATGGGCAGTTCACCGCATTTCGTCATGGAAGCCTTTCAGCAGGCGGCGCGGTTGCGCATGCTGCATGTTTCCTATCGCGGCGGGGCCGAGGCGATGCTCGCTGTCGTCGCCGGGCAGGTTGATTGTTCCATGGCCACCATTTCGGCGGCGCGCGGGCAAATCGCGGCCGGGCGGTTGCGCGCCTTGGCCATTGCCTCGGAAACACGCTCTCACCTAGTGCCGGATGTGCCGAGTTTCACGGAAGCCGGCTTCCCAGGCTTCACCGGTGGCATCTGGGGCGGTCTGGCGGCGCCGAGCGGCACGCCCAAACCCATCCTTGATCGCCTGGAAGCCGCGAGCCTGACGGCCTTGCGGCATGATGATCTGAAGCGCGCCTTCGCCGCGCAGGGGCTGGAGCCGGGAACACTCGGCCAGGAAGGCTTCGGCGCCCTGATCCGCAATGAGACAGCACGCTGGGGGCGCGTGGCGGCAGAAGCGGGCATCGCCAAGCAATAGCCTCCTGCTTAAATAAAGTCTTTATTAAAGCGCTTGAAGGATGATGGCGTTCGGTGAATGAGGCCTTGGCAAGCATGGACGGCTATTTTCCTGGTCAGTCGCGCAGCGTGTACCGCGCGCCAGTGAGGTGCTTTGACCTTTGCGCCGATGCGCTGATCGAAGCGCATGGCGGCGTGGTTTATCGCGACTCGGCGCTCCGCGGTCCCTGCCTGAACGGCATCAGCCTTGGCATGTTGAGCGCCTTTCTGGGCGAACCCGCCAGCATTGGCCGCCTGATGCGGCTGGATGAGGCGCTGACGCGCCGCATCTACCGTCGCCTGATTTGGGACGAGCTCGGCGCAGACCGCCTACCGCCCGGGCTTGATCTGGCCTTGATGGCCTTCGCGCTGGAAGCCGGGCCGCATGCCGCAATACTGGCGTTGCAGGATGCGCTTGGCGTGGCACGCAGCGGTGCGCTGGATGAGCCAAGCAGCGCTGCCATGCAGGGGCTTGAAGCAGGGCCTGTGATTGCCCGCATCTTTGCAGCGCTTTCGGCGCATTGTCTGGCGCTTGGCCAGCTACCGGGCCGCGCCTTGGATGAATTGCGCGCTGCCGCACTGGGCATGGCGGGGTCAGGCTGAGCCGGCCTGATCCTCCAGCACCTGCCCGGCGCGATGCCGGCGCAGCAGCCAAAGCCCGATCAGCACCGAAACCACGAAAAGCACGGCGGCGAGCCCCATCTGCCAGGCGCCATCCACCCGAATACCCTTGCCGAGCAGCGCGAAAATCACCGTCTGCGGCACATAGCCAAGCGCCGAGGCCGCCAGGAACGCCAAGGGCGGCACCGCCGCCATGCCGGCCAGCAAATTGACGGCCAAGTTATTCCCAATCGGCAGCAGCCTGAGCGCCAGCGTGGCGCCAAAGGGGCTGCCCACCAGCACATCCCGCATGGGCCGCAGCCTGTGGCCGAAACGCCCTGCCAGCCGCGCCTCGGCCCAGGGGCGACCAATCGCCCGCGCCCAGGCATAGGCCACACCACAGCCCAGGATTTGCGCCGCCAGCGCAAGCGCCGTGCCCTCCATTGCGCCAAAGGCATAGCCGGCCAGAAAGGCGATCCCCTGGCGCGGCACGCCCGCCGCGGTCAGCGCCGCACCCGCCAGCACGAAAACCGCATCACCGAGCAAGCCCTGGCCCAATACGTAATGGTCCACCCATTCCGTACCCGGTGCGGCGCCGAGGCTTCTCAGCAGCAGCCCACCGGCCATCAGGCCAAGGGCCAGCACCAGCAGCCGGATCAGCGCCGCCCGCCGCCGGGCGGAAGGCGTGGGGGGGGTCATGCCTCGGGCTCAATCACCGGGCGCTTGCCGCGCCTTTGCAGCCAGGCAACGCCGATCAGGTCCAGGATACTCACCGCCAGCCGATCGAGCGTGCCGTAATTGGATTTGCCGCGCACGCGTGGGCGGTGATTGACCGGTTCGCTGATGACAACGCCGCCCGCGCGCAGGGTCAGCGCCGGCAGGAAGCGGTGCATGTGATCAAAATGCGGCAGGCCGAGGAACAGCGCGCGGGAAAACACTTTCAGCCCGCAGCCGGTATCGGGCGTTGCATCGCGTAGCATCCAGGCGCGGAAGCGATTGGCGAAGCGGCTGCTGAAGCGTTTGATTGCTGAATCGCGCCGATTGACGCGATGCCCGGCAATCAACACCGGCACACCCTTCACCGCTTCAGCCTGGGCGCGCGCCAAAAGGCGGGGGATATCGGCGGGGTCGTTCTGGCCATCGCCATCCAATGTGGCGATCCATTCGCCCCGCGCGGCCTTCACCCCGGTGATGACCGCGGCCGATTGCCCGCAGGAAGCCCGATGGCGCACAACGCGCAAGGGCGCCCCCGCTGCCCGCGCCGCGACCAATTCCTGCGGGGTCGCATCGCTGGACCCATCATCCACATAAACAATCTCATGCACCACGTCGGCCAGGGCAGCGCGGATTTCGGCAATCAGGGGCGCGATATTGGGCGCCTCATTGCGCACCGGCACCACCACGGAAATGAGTGGCGCAGCCGGGAGAAGTGCATTGTCGGAAACCATGAGGATTTCGCGGTAGCAGGGCCGCCAAGTCACGGCAAGCAGGGGTGTATCGGCTCGAAATTCCCCCTATATGCGCGCCATGCCTTTCGACACGCGCTCCCTGCCCGCCGATATCGCCGCCGCCGAACAACAGGATGCGCGCCGCGCCATTGCCTTTTGGCTGCTGGGCGTCGCTGGCATGGTCTGGTTCATGGTGGGGCTTGGGGGTGCCACGCGGCTCACGGGCTCTGGCCTGTCCATCATGGAATGGGCGCCGATTGCGGGGACGCTGCCGCCGCTGTCGCAAGCCGAATGGCAGCGGTTGTACGACCTTTACCGCACCATCCCGCAATATCAGCTGGTCAATCAGGGTTTTGGCATTGAGGGCTTCAAGGAAATTTTCTGGCTGGAATGGGGGCATCGGCTTTGGGGCCGGCTGATCGGCTTGGCTTACGTGGCGGGGCTTGCCTGGTTCTGGCTGCGCGGGCGGGTGCCGGCGTCGCTCAAACCTCGGCTCTTGCTGCTGCTGGCGCTGGGTGGGCTGCAAGGGGTGGTTGGCTGGTTCATGGTGGCGTCTGGCTTTGATGCGGACCGCACGGCGGTTTCGCCCTATCGGCTGGTGATCCATCTGGGGCTCGCTTTTGTCCTCTTCGGGCTTTTGTTCTGGACCGCGCTGAGCCTTTTGCGCCCGGCGCGCAGCGGCCCGGCGGATGCGGGGGCCTTGCGTGGTTTGGTGCATGCGACCGCCGGGCTTGCGGTGCTGGCGATGCTGGCGGGCGGCTTTGTGGCGGGGATTCGCGCGGGCTTCAGCTACAATACCTTCCCGCTGATGGATGGCCGGCTGGTGCCAGAAGGCTATTGGGACCTGACGCCCGCGCTCAAGAATTTCACCGCCAATATCGCCGCCGTGCAGTTCAACCATCGGCTTTTGGCGACCGCCGTGCTGGTGGTTTCGGTGGTTGCGGGCGTCCTCGCCTGGCGCCGGCTGGCACCCGGCTTTGCGCGCGCTGCCGTGCTGGCGCTGACCGGTTCGGTCGCGCTGCAATATGTGCTTGGCATCGCGACCCTTCTGGCCGTGGTGCCGGTCTGGCTTGGCACGCTGCATCAATCCATCGCGGTATTGGTGCTGGCGACCGCGCTCGCCGCGATTCACGGCTTGCGCCGGCCACGCGCAACCGCTTCTCTGACCGCCTGACCTTCGAGGTAGATTGCCCATGAACGCGCTCGGCATCACGGATGAGCTTTTCTTCACGCTGCTGGATCGCGCCGGCGCCGAACGGCAATTGCGCGACGCGACGCAGGGCTGTGAGGATGGCGAGCTGTTTCTGGAATATCGCGAAAGTGAGGCGATTTCGATTGATGATGGCCGCATCCGTTCCGCCAGCTATGACGCGACGCGGGGCTTCGGCCTGCGCGCCGTGGCGGGCGAAGCGGCCGGCTATGCCCATGCGGGGGAATTGTCGGACGCTGCGCTATCGCGTGCTGCCGCCGCGGTGAAGGCGGTGCGCCAGGGCCATAGCGGGGCTTTGGATATTGCGCCGCGTGCCACCAATGCGCGGCTCTACACTGATGCCAATCCGCTGACGCAAATGGATTTCGCCGCCAAGACCGCTTTGTTGCAGGAAATTGACGCCTATGCCCGGGCGAGAGACCCGCGCGTGGTGCAGGTGATGGCCTCCATCACCGGGGAATGGCAGGCGGTGCAGATCCTGCGCCCCGATGGCCAGCGTCTGGCTGATTTGCGCCCCTTGGTGCGCTTCAATGTCTCGGTCGTGGTGGCGGAAGGGGATCGGCGGGAGACCGGCAGCTTCGGCACTGGCGGGCGCTTTGCCTATGAACGCGTGCTTGGCGGCGATGCCTGGAAGCGCGGCGTGGATGAGGCGCTTCGCCAGGCGCTGGTCAATCTTGGCAGCGTGCCCGCCCCCGCCGGAGAGATGGAAGTGGTGCTCGGCCCCGGCTGGCCCGGCATTTTGCTGCATGAAGCGATCGGTCATGGGCTGGAAGGCGATTACAATCGCAAAAAGACGTCTGCTTTTGCCGGGCTGCTTGGCCAGCGCATCGCGGCACCGGGCGTGACGGTGGTGGATGATGGTACGCTACCGGATCGGCGCGGCAGCCTGACGGTGGATGATGAAGGCACGCCAAGCGGGCGCACCACGCTGATTGAAGACGGCATTCTGGTTGGCTTTTTGCAGGATCGGCAGAATGCCCGGCTGATGGGTGTGGCACCCACCGGTAATGGCCGGCGCCAGAGCTATGCGCATAGCCCCATGCCGCGCATGACCAACACGGTCATGCTGGGCGGCGCGCATACGCCGGAAGAGGTTCTGGGCAGTGTGAAGCGCGGGCTTTACGCGGTGAATTTCGGCGGCGGGCAGGTGGATATCACCTCCGGCAAATTCGTCTTCAGCGCTTCGGAAGCCTATTTGATCGAAAACGGCAAGATTGGCGCACCGGTGAAGGGCGCGACCTTGATCGGCAATGGCCCGGATGCGCTGACCAAGGTCAGCATGGTGGCCAATGATATGGCACTCGACCCCGGCATTGGCACTTGCGGCAAGCAGGGCCAGGGCGTGCCGGTTGGCGTTGGCCAACCGACCTTGAAACTGACCGGGCTGACAGTGGGCGGGACGGCGGTTTAGCTCGCCTTCGCTGCAGTGCGCATCAATTCATAGGCGCCGCGCTCACCTGTGCTTGGCACAAGCCGGGTAGTCAAGCCGAGCACGGTTTCCGCACCACCAAGATAGACATAGCCATCCGGCTGCAATTGATTGGCGATATTGGCAAGCACCTGCGTCTTCGTCGCCGAATCGAAATAGATCAGCACATTGCGGCAGAAGATGATGTCGAAGCGCCCTAGAATGGCAGGGCTTTCCAGCAGGTTGAAGCATTGCCAGCGCACCATCGCGCGCAGCCCATCGGAAATGCGCCAACGCCCCGAATCAGGCTTGAAGTATTTCACCAGCAATTGCACCGGCAAGCCGCGCTGCACTTCGAATTGCGAGAACAGCCCTTCCTGTGCGCGTGCCAGCACATCGCGGGACAAATCCGTGCCCACGATTTCCACGCGCCGACCACCCAGTACTGGCCCCAATTCATTGATGATCATCGCAACCGAATAGGCTTCCTGCCCAGTGGAAGCTGCCGCCGACCAAATGCGCAAAGCCTGCCCAGCCGGGCGCGCTGCGGCAAGCTTCGGCAATACCTGGCGCAAATGCTCAAAGGGCCTGCCATCACGAAAGAAGGAGCTTTCATTGGTGGTCAGCGCTTCGACAACCTCGGTCGCGAGCGGCAGGGAAGGCGCATTGCGCAACCGCCCGGCAAGCGCATCCAAGGACACCAGCCTTTCACGCTTCAGGATCGGCGCCAGGCGCGTATCCAGCATATAGGCCTTATCCGTATTCAGCACGATACCAGAACGTGCCTTCACGAGACCGGTGAGGAATTGAAAGGATTCAGGGGTCATGTTTTTGCACCCGGCAATTTGAAGATTTCGAGAACCCGTTCCGCCAGAACTTCCGGCGGTGATTGCAGGCTGGCGATACCGGCGCGCGAAACCGCCCCCGGCATGCCCCAGACCACAGAACTTGCTTCATCCTGCGCGAAAACCGCGCCACCCTTGGCAACCAGGCTGCGGCAGCCTTCCAGCCCATCCTGCCCCATGCCGGTCAGGATCACCGCCAATACACGCCCGGAACAAATGCGCGACGCGGATTGCACCATGGGGTCCACCGCAGGCCGGCAGTAATTCACCGGCGGCCCGATATCGAGCCGCGCAACAAGCGTATCACCAGGGCCGGCATCAACGGTCAGATGATGATCACCCGGCGCCAGATAAATGCGCCCGGGCTGCATCACTTCGCCATTCTTCGCCTCGGCACAGGGCATGACCCCAAGCTTGTCCAAATGATCGGCAAGCATGGTGGTGAAGCCGGCTGGCATATGCTGCACAATCGCAACGGGAATCGGCAGCGGGCGCAGATTCTTGAAGAAATTCGCCAAGGCTTGCGGCCCCCCCGTGGAACTGCCGACCGCAAGCAGTCGCGGCGGCAGCATGGGTTTGCCGATGGGGCGCGAAATCGGTCGCGCAATCACCGGTGCGGGTGGCGGTGGGCGGAGCCGCCTTTCCGGCGTGCGACGCATGCGCGCCCAACCCTGCACCTTGGCGATCAATTCATCGCGAAAGACAGGGTTTGCCGCGCCGCCCAGCGACCCTTGTGGCTTTGGCACATAATCCACCGCCCCCGCACGCAAGGCCGCCATAGCCGCTGCCGCGCCGCGCTGAGTCAATGCACTCGCGACAATAATCGCGGTGCCTGGTGCCTGCTTCAGGATCAGCGGAATCGCTGTCATGCCATCCATGACCGGCATTTCCAGATCAAGCAGCACGACTTGCGGTTTGGTCAGGGCGAGCGCTGAAAGCGCGGCCTGGCCATCACCAGCGCGATGGACAATCCTGATGCCCGGATCGGACTCCAGAATGCGCGCCATAATGCCGCGCTGCACGGCGCTGTCGTCGCACAGCATCACACGCACTGGTTCCGTCGTGGTGGCAGGTGCCGAAAAACTCACGCCGCATCCGAAAGCAGGCCGGCCTGGACGAATTTATCGTGCAGGATGCCGGCATCAAAAGGCTTCATGATGTATTCCTGCGCGCCGGCCGCCAGCGCTTCCACAATGCGGTCAATCCCCGCTTCCGTGGTGCAGAGCACAACAATCGGCTGCGCAGGCCCGTGTTCCGCGCGGCATTGCTTGAGGAATTCCAGCCCATCCATGACGGGCATATTCCAATCCAGCAATACGGCTTCCGGCATTTCGCTACGGCAGGAAACCAGTGCCTCGGCGCCATCCTTGGCTTCACGCACGGTGAAGCCAAAGCCTTCCACAATGCGCCGCGCGGCGCGCCTTACCACCGGGCTATCATCAACGATAAGGCAGGAGCGATTTTGCATGATTTCAATCATCCGATATTGAGAAGACGTTCGACATCCAGCATGACAATCAGCCGGTCTTCTTCGCGATAGACACTGAGCGAAACGTCACGCCACAGCGTATCAAGCGTTGGTGGATTGGGGCAGACGCCAGCGGATGGTAGGGGAATAACCTCACCCACCTGGTCAACAATCAGGCTGTATAATTCGCCGCCCTGTTCGACCACCACACTCATGGCCTTATCGGCATTGTCGGATTGCGGCAGGCCAAGGCGCTTGCGCAAATCAATCGCGGTCACAATGCGCCCGCGCAGATTTAGCCCACCCGCCACTTCCGCTGGCGCCAGCGGAATGGGGGTGATGGCCTGCGGCCCCAGCACATCGCGCACCAGCAGCACCGGAATGCTGCAGGTCTGCCCGGCAACGGTCAGGGTCAGAAAGACCTCATCTTCCCGCTCGGCCAGGGCAAGCGCGGCCATGGCAGGGCCAGAACGCTGGGTTTCGCTGATGCTTTGCATTATCCCCTCCTCAGGCGGCAATCGGTGAGCTCAGGCATTCGCGCAGCGAAGACAGCAGCGCATCCCGGTCATATTTCGCGACGTAATCGGTAAAGCCCGCTTCCCGTCCGCGCGTGACATCGTCAGGCTCCGCACGGGATGAAAGCGCAACCAGCGGCAAGCGCATCCAGGCACCAGATGCACGGACATTGCGTGCGAAGCTCAGCCCATCCATCTCCGGCATTTCGATATCGGAAATCAGCGCTTCGAATTCCACACCCGCATCACGCAGGCGCAGCGCTTCGGCGGGGCTTTCCACCGCGGTCACGTCAAATCCGGCAGCTGAAAGCGCCGGCACGACCAGATGGCGGAAGAAGGGGCTATCATCAATCAGCAGCAGGCGCGGCTTTTGCGCGGAAGAAGATGACTTCCGATCACCCCGGAACCAATCGCCGCCCGCATGGGAAAGCCAATAGACAGTGTCAATCACATCCGTGACGCGTTCAGAAATGACCGCGCTGCCAAGATAGCCCAGCCGATCCGACCCAGGCTGAATGACCAAGGGTTCTTCGACCACATCAAGGATTTCATCCACCATCAGCCCCATGCTGCGCTGACCTTCGGTGAAGACCAGCACGGCCTGACGGCCCGATTCGGGCGCTTCCCAATGTCCGGCAATTGGCACCATCGGCATCAATTGACCGCGATACTGCACAACGGGCGTACCGCCCGACATTTCAATACGCTCGACCGGAATATCCTCAAGCCGCGCAACCAGGCCAAGCGGTACGGCCTTCGGCGTCTGATCGCCGGCGCGGAACAGCAGCAGGGAAGTGCTGGAATCCGAACGGATGCCGCCAGTTGCACTCACGGTCTGCTGATCCTCCGCACGGCCTTCGGCGGTAATGCCCGCACCACGCGCAACACCATTCGGATCCAGGATCATAATGACACTGCCATCACCCAGAATGGTATTGCCGCTGAACATGGTGATGTGGCGCAATATCGGCGCCACCGGCTTCACCACGATTTCTTCCGTGTCAAACACGCGGTCCACCACAATGCCAAAGACATTGGCGCCCACCTGCATAACGACCACATAACCCTTGAGACCACCGACCGGCGCCTCTCGCAGCCGCAACAGTGAAGATAATGACACCAAGGGCAACAAGCGATCACGCAGGCGGAGCACCGGCGCATCCTTGATCATTTCAATGCGCGTATTGCCTTCATGCTCATCGCCAACGCGCACCAATTCCACCACACCAACCTGCGGAATGGCGAAGCGCTCACCACCCGCCTGCACGATCAGCGCCGAGACAATCGCCAGCGTCAGTGG
>JADCFP010000112.1 GCA_020249465.1 Roseomonas sp.
CAAGCGCCCGGCGATCACTTCGGTCAGTGACGCCCCATCGCCGCGAAAGGGCACATGCGTCCATTGCCCGCCAGCGGCGGACTGTACGCGATGCACGCCAAGAAATGGCGCGGAATTCGGCCCGGGAGAACCATAGCTCAAGGGGCGCTGCTTTGCCGCCGCCACCATATCGGGCAGCGTCCGCCAGGGGCTATCGGCCTTCACCATGATGCCAAGGATGTTTTCGGTGACGTTACAGACCGGCGCCACGGCATCTGGCCCAAGCCCAGTATTGCGCACCAGATGCGGCTGGAAGGCGAGTGGCACCAGCGGCGAATAGGCCAGCGTATGCCCATCAGGTGCCGCGGCCATCAAGGCGCGCATGCCGACCACGCCAGAAGCGCCGGATTGGCTGGTCACCACGAAATTCTGCCCGAAGTCGCGCGTGAAAGCCTCAGCCAAGGCGCGCGCCGCCGCATCCGTGCTGCTGCCGGTGGCATAGGGGTTGATGATGGTGACGGGCCGATCCGGAAAAGCCTTGGCGGCGATTGGGATCAGCAGCAGGGCAAGGAATAACAGGCGCTTCATCCGTATCACTCCTCAAGTATCGCAACGGCGCGTGTCCAGCCGGCGGAACCGCGATGCACCTTCACGGGGAAGCAGGAAATCATGAAGCCATCCGGCGGCAGGCTTTCCAGATTCGTGAGCTTTTCCATGTGGCAATAGCCAATCTCGCGCCCTGCGCGATGGCCTTCCCAGATAAGCGAGGCATCACCGGTTTCCTGCACCTTTTTCTTCGTCAGCGAAAACGGCGCATCCCAGGACCAGCCATCAATGCCGGTCACACGCACGCCCTGTTCCAGCAGCCAAAGCGTTGCCGCCTTGCCGACACCGCAGCCGCTATGGATGAAATCATCCTGCCCGTATCGGCTGGCCGCGCGCGTATTCACCACCACAATTTCAAGCGGCTTCAGCGTATGGCCGATGCGCTTCAATTCCGCCTGCACATCGCCTGGTGTTGCGACATAGCCATCCGGGAAATGCCGGAAATCTAGCTTCACACCCGGTTGGAAGCACCATTCCAAAGGCACCTCATCAATTCGCCATGAAGGCTCCCCACCCGGCACTGTTCTCTCATTCATGCGGCTGAAGAAGTGATAGGGCGAATCAAGATGCGTGCCGCTATGCGTCGTGATGCGCACCACTTCCCGCGCGGCGAATTGGCCTTCGGGCAATTGATCCACACTGATGCCGAATTCCTGCGCCAGACGCGGCGCGGTCATGTGATGATCGTGATACTCGATTTCGGGCAACATATGCGGCGGGTCGGATGCGATCCCGCCCTTCAAAGCCACTGAAATATCAATGAAACGGCGCGGCATGGCTTCCCCCTTATTCTTCAAAAATCGCAACTGCGCGGGTCCAGCCCGCAGAGCCGCGATGCACTTTTACGGGCAGGCAGGAGATGGTGAAGCCGCTGGGCGGCAGTTTTTCGAGGTTGGAAAGTTTTTCGATATGGCAATAGCCAATCTCCCGCCCCGCGCGGTGGCCTTCCCAGATCAGCGAAACATCACCGGTGGCCGCGACCTTTTTCTTGGTGAGTGAAAACGGCGCATCCCAGGACCAGCCATCAGTGCCGGTCACGCGCACGCCCTGTTCCAGCAACCAAAGCGTTGCTTCCTTGCCCATGCCGCAGCCGGAATGGATGTAATCATCTTCCCCATAGCGCGCGCCGGCAGCCGTATTCACCACCACAATCTCCAGCGGCTTCAGCGTATGGCCGATGCGCTTCAATTCCGCCTTCACATCATTGGCGGTCGCAACATAGCCATGCTCAAAATGCCGAAAATCCAGCTTCACGCCAGGCTGCAAGCACCAATCAAGCGGCACTTCATCAATGCGCCAGGAAGGCTCGCCACCCGGCACCAGCCTTTCATTCATACGGCTGAAATAATGATAGGGCGCGTCAATATGCGTGCCGTTATGGGTGCTGATCTGCACGCGCTCAATCGCCGCATATTCGCCTTCGGGCAATTGATCCACGCTGATGCCGAAATCCTTCGCCATGGCGGGCGCGGTCATGTGATGGTCCAGATATTCGATCTTTGGCAGCGCATGCGGCGGGTCACTGATGATGCCGGCCTTGAGGGCGACAGAGATATCAACTATGCGACGGGGCATGGGTTCCTCCTTTTCTTGAAATCAAACAGGCCAGGCGATGGCGGGCGCGATGGCGCCGCGGCATTCACCAAAGCCAATGGCAACCGCACCGGGCGCTTCAGCGCGGGCGCGGAAAATCACCTCATCACCATCCTGCAACCAGCGGCGCGTTTCGCCATTGGGCAGGGTGATGGGGCCGGCAAGGCCAAGTTCGGCAAGGCACGCGGCGGCCGTTTCTTCCGGCCCGGAAACCGTGCCGCTGCCAAGCAAATCGCCGGGCAGCAGATTGCAGCCATTGGTGCCGTGATGCGTCACCATTTGCGCCGCTGTCCAATACATGCGGGCGAATTCCGTATCGGTCAGCAGCGCAGGCGCCGCATTTGCCGTGCGCATCTTGGCCGTCACCAGCAGGGCCTGCATGCGAATGCCAAGCGCGCCCGCCGCGCGGTTCCAGGCGCTATCCAGATAGGGCAGAGGCGGTGGTTCAATCGCCGGCGCCGGCTTCGCGAAGGGTTCCAGCGCTTCCGCCGTGATCACCCAGGGCGAGACTGAGGTTGAAACACTCTTCGCCAAAAACGGGCCGAGTGGCGGCATTTCCCAACGCTGGATATCGCGTGCGGACCAATCATTCAAAAGTCCGAAGCCGAAGATGCGGCTGGGCGCCTCCGCCATGGTGATCGGCGTGCCGAGCTTATTTTCGCCCGCAATCCAGATCGCCAATTCCAATTCGTAATCCATCGCCTCCGATGGGCCGAAGCGCACTTCACCATCGCTCCGTGCCCATTGGCCATGCGGGCGGATCACATCTTCGCCACTCACGCGGACGGAACTGGCGCGGGAATGATAGGCAACTGGCAAATGCCGGAAGGCCTGAGGCAGAGGGTTTTTCGGGTCGCGCCGCACACCAAGCCGCGCGCAATGATCGTAACTCGCCATGAAATCGGAGAAATTCGCCACCGTGGCGGGCATGTGCAGCTGCGCATCGCGCACGGGCACCAGGATGCGCGCGGCCTGGGCTTCAGCGGCGGAACCTGCCGCGAGCAACGCCGAAAGCTTGGCGCGCAAACCCGCAGATGCAGGCCGGCCAAGCGCCATCAGCGCATTCAGGCTTGGCCCTGCGGCGGCCTCTGCAGCGGCGCCGGCAAGCAGGCCCGCGTTGATCGCGGCGCGCAAATCAAGAATCATCTCGCCAATCGCAACGCCGCCGCGCGGCGCTTCCCCGGCGCGGCTGAAAATGCCGAAGGGCAGGTTCTGGATCGGGAAATCCTGCCCCGGCTGATTGGCGGTGGCGACCCAGCTCTTCAGACCGGGGTCATGGGTGGCATCCATTTGGGCGTTCCTAGGGTTTTATGGGGCGATCATGGCCTGCCGGGGCGGGAGCGCAAGCCCAGTTGTGACAGGGTGGGAAAACGCGCTGTTTCGGCCTATTCTGCGGCCAAAGCCCAGGAGGACCCCCATGCTCGACGCCACCACGAAACTGCCCTTGAAGGACCCTGCCCTTTTCCGTCAGGCGAATTACATTGCCGGCGCCTGGGTGCAGGCCGATAGCGGCAAGACGATTGCCGTGCGCAACCCCGCAACGGGTGAGGTGATTGGCGAAGTGCCCGCCATGAGCCAGGCCGAGACGCGCCGCGCCATTGAAGCCGCCAATGCCGCCTGGCCGGCCTGGCGCGCGATGCTAGCCAAAGATCGCGCTGTGATCCTGCACAAGATCGCCGCGCTGATGCATGAAAACGCCGATGATCTGGCCTCGATCATGACGGCGGAACAGGGCAAGCCGCTCGCCGAAGCGAAGGGTGAGGTGGTTTATGCCGCGTCCTTCATTGAATGGTTCGCCGATGAAGGCCGCCGCGTGCAGGGCGAGACCATTCCACAAAACGCCAAGGGCCGGCGCATTCTGGTGACGAAGGAACCGATTGGCGTTTTCGCTGCCATCACGCCGTAGAATTTCCCTGCGGCGATGATCACGCGCAAGGCCGGGCCGGGCTGGGCCGCAGGCTGCACCGGCGTGATCCGCCCGGCATCGCAAACGCCCTTTTCCGCTTTGGCCTTGGCGGTGCTGGCGGAACGCGCCGGCATGCCTTCAGGCGTGTGCAATGTGATCACCGGGCCTTCCGGTGAAACCGGGAAGGAGCTCACCAGCAATCCTATCATCCGCAAGCTGTCCTTCACGGGCTCCACCGAAGTCGGGCGCGTCTTGCTCGCGCAATGCGCGGCGACGGTGAAGAAGACCTCGATGGAATTGGGCGGCAATGCGCCCTTCATCGTGTTTGATGATGCGGATTTGGATGCGGCCGTTGCGGGGGCGATGGCGTCCAAATATCGCAATACCGGGCAGACCTGCGTGTGTGCCAATCGGCTTTTGGTGCAGGATGGCGTGTATGAAGCCTTTGCCGCCAAGCTGAAGACAGCGGTGGAAGGCTTGAAGGTCGGCAACGGCATGGAACCTGGTGTCACTCAAGGCCCGCTGATCAATGCTGATGCGGTGGCGAAGGTTGAAGAACATATCGCCGATGCTTTGGCGCAGGGTGCCAGCATCATCACCGGCGGCAAGCGCCATGCGCGCGGCGGTAATTTCTTTGAACCGACGGTACTGGCCAATGTGCCGCGCGGTGCCAAGATTTTCGGTGAGGAAACCTTCGGCCCCGTCGCCCCCCTGTTCCGCTTCAAGACGGAAGAGGAAGCGATCAAGCTTGCCAATGATACGGAATTTGGTCTGGCCGCGTATTTCTACGCGCGCGATGTCGGGCGCATTTTCCGCGTGGCGGAGGCTTTGGAATACGGCATTATCGGCATCAATGAAGGCATCATCTCCACCGCTGAAGTGCCCTTTGGTGGCTTCAAGCAATCGGGCCTTGGGCGTGAAGGCAGCCATATGGGGATCGAGGAATATCTGGAAGTGAAATACCTGGCCCTTGGTGGTATCGGCACGTGAGTGAGGCGATTTTTCTGGAGGACCTATTCCCGGGCCGGCGCTTCACCGCTGGCTCGGTGATGGTTGATGCCGAGGA
>JADCFP010000113.1 GCA_020249465.1 Roseomonas sp.
CGCTCCATGAAGCCATATTCGGCCGCATCCGGGCAGGGGCCGCGTTCTTCGGCCAGCACGCGGGAAGCGGTATCGGCCTGAGCACGGATATGCTTGAACATCCGCATATTCCACACCTTCGCCACCACGCTTTCGAACGGCACATTCAACGCCTGCAGGAAGGAATGATAGCCCATCACCCCAAGCCCGACCGAGCGTTCCCGCATGGCGCTATAGCGCGCCCGCGCCATGGAATCGGGCGCGGTATCAATGAAGGATTGCAGCACATTATCCAGGAAGCGCATCACATCGGGGATGAATTGCGCCTCATCCTTCCATTCAAACCAGGTCTCGAGATTGAGCGAAGACAGGCAGCACACCGCGGTGCGCTGTTCCCCATGCTGATCAATCCCGGTCGGCAGCGTGATTTCAGAACAGAGGTTTGAGGTTTTCACCTCAAGCCCCGCCAGCTTCTGATGCTCCGGCCGCGCGTTGTTCACGTGATCGGAATAGATGATGTAGGGCTCGCCGGTCTCGATGCGCGCGGTCAGGATGCGAATCCAAAGTCCCCGTGCGGAGACCTTCTTCATCAGCGCGCCATCCTTGGGCGAAACCAGCGCCCATTCCTCATCCGCTTCCACGGCACGCATGAAGGCATCGGGGATCAGAATGCCGTGATGCAGATTGAGCGCCTTGCGATTCGGATCACCACCCGTCGGGCGGCGCATTTCCAGGAATTCTTCGATTTCCGGGTGATTGACGGGTAGATAGCAGGCCGCCGAACCGCGACGGAGTGAGCCCTGCGAAATCGCCAGCGTCAGGCTATCCATCACGCGAATGAAGGGAATAACGCCCGAGGTCTTGCCGTTGCGGCCGACCTTTTCGCCAATGCCGCGGAGATTACCCCAATAGGACCCAATGCCACCGCCCTTGGCGGCGAGCCACACATTCTCATTCCAAAGCCCGACAATGCCATCAAGGCTGTCAGAGGCTTCGTTCAGGAAGCAGGAAATCGGCAGGCCGCGCGTTGTGCCGCCATTGGACAACACAGGCGTCGCCGGCATGAACCAAAGCCGCGAGATATAGTCATAAATCCGCTGCGCATGCGCCGCATCATCGCCATAAGCGGATGCGACTCGTGCGAACAAATCCTGATAGGATTCGCCCGGCAGCAGATAGCGATCGTCTAATGTGGCCTTGCCGAAATCGGTCAGCAGCGCATCGCGCGTGCGATCAATGCGTACCTGGCCATGGCCTTCAAGTTGAACTGCGTCGAACACGGATAACCCCCTGAGAACTCCCCCGAAGCCGGATCATGCCCCAAGTTGCGGTCCGACTACAAGATGTAGTCTTGCCACAGTCACAATGCCACTAGATGCGGTGCGTGATTCTGGGCTTGCAAAAGCGGGGGCAATTGGGGCAGCGCCAGTTTGTTCTCGTTTCGCCCCATGGCCAAGCCCCTTTCGCCGACGGGCCGCTTGGCGTTTAATCCCTCCGGAAGGGCGCCGTGGCGCCAAGCGCAATAACGCAAAAACAATGGCTTGCACGTGTAAGGAGAGTTGCCGTGACCACCACCACCCGCCGTAGCCTATTGGCCGCCCCGCTGGCGCTCGGCCCGCTCGCCGCCCCCGCCTATGCCCAGGCGCCTTGGCCAACGCGGCCCATCCGGATTGTGATTCCCTTCGGCACCGGGGGCGGGACGGATATCACCACGCGGCTTTTGGCCCCCAAAATGGCGGAAATCCTGGGCCAGCCCGTGGTGCTGGAAAATCGCCCCGGCGCGGGTGGTGTGGTCGGCACGGATTACGTGGCGAAGCAGCCGCCGAATGGCGATGTTTTTGTGCTTTCCACCCTCTCCCCCATCGCACTCGCCCGTGGCCTGCCCGCCCCGGTGCCTTTTGATGCGCGGACCGATCTGGTGGCGGTGGCGCCGACCGTCTTTGTGCCCATCGCCCTTGCCGTCACCACACGCAATTTCGCGCCCACCACGGCAGCCGAGTTCATCGCAACCCTGAAGGCCGCGCCTGGGCGCTATCAATATGGCTCTTCCGGCATTGGCACATCCGGGCATATCGCCTCGGCCAGTTTTCTGGTGCGGACGGGGACTGAGGCCGTGCATGTGCCCTATCGCGGTGGCGGGCAGGTTTTCACCGCACTCACAGCGGGGGAGATTCAATTCTGCTGCGATATCCCTTCCCTCCTGAAAGGCTTTCAGGATGCCGGCACGGCGCGAGTCCTTTTTGTCGCGACCGATCAGCGGTCTTCCCTGCTGCCCAATGTGCCAACCGCGGCTGAGGCGGGAATCGCCGGCTATAAATCCCATTCCTGGTATGGGTTTTTCGCCCCGCGCGGCACGCCTGCCGCCATTGTCGCGCGGCTCGCCGCCGCTACTGAACAGGCGCTGACCGATTCGACAATCAATCAGCGCTTTGAGGAAATGGGCACGCCTGCGATGCGCGGTTTCACGCCCGAGCGATTCGCAGCCTATGTGCGGGACGAAATCGCCTTCTGGGAACCCGAAGTGCGCGGCCTTGGCATCAAGGCAGAATAGAATCAGCGCTTGCCTTTGCCGGGCCGGCTGGAGCATTTTCAAGCCAA
>JADCFP010000114.1 GCA_020249465.1 Roseomonas sp.
CAAAAGCCCCCCGGCTTTCGAACGCCAAGCAGCCTAAATGAGTAATCAGAGCGGCATAAATACGCGACAAGTCCATGTCGGCCATCGGTGCCCAATACGATCCAGCGGGCTTCAGTTTCTATGCGCATGCTCAATCTCCGTCTTGCGTGACGGACGCTTCGCGCTGTGCTTCGCGCGAGCCAAGGCAATAAAGCACCAGGGATCGCGATGATCCCTGGGCTTGGCAATCATTCATGCCGCTGTGGCTGCGCAGCTTCATTCAGCGACGCGGTAGACCGTGTAGGATCCTTTGGCGCCCTGCTTGTTCGGGCCGACTTGGCGGATACGCTCCGCAATCTCCACCGTGATACCCTGGCGCTTTTTCAGCCCGGCAAAGAATCCGCGCACCGTATGCTGCGCCCAGCCGGTGGCTTCGGCGATTTGCGCCACCGTCGCGCCCTCAGGGCGGCGGAGCATCGCCAGCACCACTTCCTGCTTGGTGCCCTCGCGCGGCTTGCGTGGCGCGCCTGTGGCCCGTGTGCCGCGCCGTGTCAGCGCGCTGCGCAGCATGTCCATCGCGCGCGCGATGGGGTCTTTGTCCGCATTCGCGGGCGGCGTTTCCTCCCAGGCTGCCAGCAAGCGCTCGGCGGCTTCGCGCAGGTTGACGCTGCCCATGTTCGGCGCCTCTGGCGCGGTTTGGGCGGGTTCGGCGGAAGGTTGCTCCTCAGCCTGCGGTGTCTTCTCCTCCCCGCCCTGCGGCGCCGTGTCGCGTGCGGTGCGGCCCTCATTCGGGTCAATGCCAATGGCGCGCAGCCCCTCATCCGTGACCTGGATCAGGATCGGCGTGCCATCCGCATCCTTGCGCCACACCATCGCCAATTGATCGCGCGGTGCAGCAACCTCAATCAGCAGGCGGCTTTTGATCAGGCTGTTCACCACCGCGCGGCAGGCAGCGACTGGCAAATGCTTCGGCGCAATCGCCAGTAATTGCGGGTGCTGCGCGCCATGGCTCAATACAATCCGCTGCGTGTCAGAAAGCTTCATCATCTTCGTCTCCGGTTGCGGGCGCCGACCATCGGCCCCTACTGCCGGGAGCCCCGCGGGCGGACCCTGCGGGGCAGTGCGGCGCCGCTGCGCGGCGTGTGGCGCGTCAGTCCTGCGCTTCGGCGGCGATGCCTTCGTTGATCACGAAGCCCGTCAGGTAGGGCAGGCCGGCGGGGATGCCCGTCTCGCGGCTGGTGCGCTGCGTGATGCGCCAGCCCATCCATTCCGCGGTGGTTTTCGTGATGGCATCCTGAAGGCTCGCGCCATAATGCATTTGGCTATTCACCCCATCTGCGAAGTGGCGCCCGTAGCGGCTGTCCAGGAATGCGCGGACCGAGGCGGGATCCGTGCTGGTTGCGTTGTGGATCGCGGTGAAGGCGATCGGCCAGGCGGGCGCTGCGTGTTCGCGCATGGTGCCCCAGAAACCCCAGTCTTGGTTTTCGGTGGAAAGGATCGTGCTCATCTGTTTGTCTCCGTCATCGGCGGGGGAAATCCCCTGCGCGTGACAGACCATTCGCGCTGTGATGGGGGCTGAGCCAAGCGAAATAGAGCGTTATTTCATTGCTATGTTCAGCAGGGTTTGATCATGATGTGAGGGCCAAATGGCAGCGCCATTTTGCCCTCGCTTTCCCTTATCGGCTGCGCTTTCTGTTGCGCTTCGCGGCGGCTTGGCCGGCGGCGTAGGCTTCCGCGAGCGAATTGCGGATGGACCAGACGGCAACATCGTGGAAATCGAGCGCGTCGCGGTTTCTGGTTTCCAGTGTTTCAACCGATGGCATGTGCCGCTTGGCGATTTCCAGGAAAAGCTGGTCGGTTGAAGGGGTGTCGTTCATCTTGGTCTCCTTGCTGTGGCGCTGGGGCAATTCCCTGCGCTTGAGGGACCATTCGCGCTGTAGCGGGGGGCGAGCCAAGCGAGATTGAGCGTAATTTCGTTGCTATGATTCGGGAGTTTCAATCATGATCTATTGATCGCGCGTGCTGCAGTGATGTCCGCGAAGGTTCGGTCCTCGCCATCCAGTATTGCGGGCTGGCCCGTCATGGCCTCAAACCGCGCAAGAGCCACATCGCAATAGCCAGGATCAATTTCCATCGCGTAGCAGATGCGCTCGGCTGTCTCAGCCGCGATGATCGCCGTGCCGCTGCCGCAGAAGGGTTCGTAAATCGCATCGCCGGGTTCGCTGTTGTTCAGCATCGGGCGGCGCATGCATTCCACCGGTTTCTGCGTGCCATGCACCGTTGCCATATCCTCATCGCCAGCGCCGATCGGCCAAAGCGTTGTCTGATCGCGCGCGCCTTGCCAATGACCAGTGGCACCCTTGCGGACGGCATAGAGGCAGTTATGCGTGACAAGCCCGTCCGCGACATAGTGCTGATCCTTTTCGACATCCATCGAATAGACCAGACCACTGAATGGGGCTGCATCATTTCCAGTGACAGTAACCCATTCGAAGTCATCACCCACAGTCGGCTTTGGGATCTGCATGATCTTGGCGTGTAAATTGCAGGATCGCACAAGCCGTGTAGCCCGCCGCGAGAACATCAACTGTTCGTATGCCGTGATGAAGGGATGATCCCGCTCAAGGCGATGGTCGCGAAGCAGAAGCGTCGCACGCGCCGAAAGGCCGCTCAGATTGAGGCTTGCATAGATGCCGGCAATCATCTCCGCAGACCTGCACCGTTCTGGCGCATTTACATAGCCGTCCACCTCCCAATGCGTCGTCGGGATGCCGTATTTGCACGACAGAATCTGTTCCGCGCATTGCGCTTCGACGGTACTGTCATGAACAGAGACAATCCAGGCTTCTTCGGCCCTGTTGTCCACAAGGCGCGTGGCAAGCCCAAAGCCGCGCGAGTTGAACAGCCGCACCCGCCCGACGCGCCACCAATCCCCGCGACGCATGAGATAGAGCACCTGCTTATCAGCAGCTTCGGGGTTCAAGCGTGCCGAGAAGCGATGCTCGGGCGTCGCTCGGGTGACCCGACCCGCAGCGGAGATCGTGTGCATGAGCCCATCGTACTGGCGCTCACCGAATTGGGTAATCTGGCGGCCACGCCGGCGGACAACGCTTTCGAAGGAATTGTAGGACACTACGTAATCGCCAGCACCGAGCGTCTCGATAGGGACTTCGGCTATTTTGGCGGGCTGGGAGCCTGTGCCACGGTCAATCACCTTCTGCACCATCGTACCGGCAGGCTGGCACGGCTCATGCTGCCAATGATAATCGCCACGGCCGAGCACCAAGCGCGGCTTGGCCCAGACGATTTGGCTGCGAACGACAAAGCCTGCCGCTTCCAGACTTTCGATCACGGTGCGTGCATGCACGCCTGCGTGCCAGATATATGCAACATCGCCGGGGAACAGCGACCAGGCTTCACGCCAGTCGGCGCGGTCATCATTGGCAACCTTGCCCGTGCGCGCGGTGGAGGAGACACCGGCTTCGTTCCGCCAGGCAGGATCATAGCCAACCCCATAGGGCGGGTCGCTCACCATCAAATGCGGCTGCGCACCGGCGAGTAGTTTCTGCACATCGGTGCGATTGGTGGCATCGCCACAGAGGAGCCGGTGGCGACCAAGGCGCCAGAGATCGCCGTTGCGCGTGATGGGCTGCGAGGGTGGTTCAGGCGCTGGTGCATCGGGATCGCCCTGCGCTGGTACTTCACCATTGGCGTCGATGCTGGCAAGCAGATCCTCCAACGCTTCGGGGGAAAAGCCCAGCACTTCCAGATCAACAGTACCTTCGTCCCGAATACGCGCGATTTCCGCCGCCAGCAGCGCCTCGTCCCAGCCCGAGTTCAGCGCTATCTGATTATCCGCGAGCCGCAATGCGCGCGCTTGGGGTTCGGTGAGATGCGCCAGTCGAATGGCGGGGACACTCGCCATACCGAGCCGCTTGGCGGCCATGACGCGGCCGTGGCCTGCCACCAGAACACCAGCACCGTCCACCAGCACCGGGTTCACAAAGCCGAATTGGGCGATCGAGGCCGCAATCTGCGCCACCTGCGCCGGCGAATGCGTCCGCGCATTCTCGGCATAGGGCACCAGCGCCGCGACTGGCAGCGAGACAACGGCAAGCTCAGGCTGCATCGGAAAGTGCCCCTTCGCGCGCTGCCGCCACCGCATCATAATCGCGCCCATCGCCGGAAAGCGTCACCGGCTGATCCGGATAGAGCATCCGCCAGCGCGCAATCGCCAGATCCACATAGGCGGCTGCCAATTCAATGCCCCGCACAACGCGGCCCGTGCGTTCCCCGGCAATCAGCGTCGTGCCGCTGCCCGCGAAGGGCTCAAACACCACCTCGCCAGCCTCGGTGTAGGCACGCATCAGAAAGTCCGGGAGCGCGACGGGGAATACGGCCGGATGCCCCGTCTCAATCCCGCGCCCCTTGTGGCGCGTGATGCGCAGCACGGCATCCGGAATGCGCATGTCCTGCACGGGTTGGCCGATATGCGTGTACGCCTTCACCTCGCCATCGGCTGCGCGCAGCCCGCTGCCCTTGTTTGGCGTACCGGCCCATTTGCAGGGGATGATTTTGTTCGCCTGCCGCGCTGTGCGGTTGAAGTGGAACACCAACTCAAACGCCGGGGCCAAACGCCCGTTCCAATCGCCTGGCAAGCCCGGCCCCTGGTCCCAGGTGTAGAGCCCAAAGCGGCGCCAGCCTCGCGCGCGCATCCATTCCAGCCAGGCTTCCCAATAGGGCTGCCATTCATTCTCGCGATGGATCAGGCCGAGATTGACCAGCGCCTGGCCGTCCGGCCGCAGCGCCAAATCCAGATGCTGAAACACGCCCTGCATCAGCGCATCCCAATCCGAAACGCCGCCGGTCGTGTATGCGCGCTGATTGCCATAGGGCGGCGAGGTGAACAGCATCGCGGCACGATCGCTTTCCATCACGCGCGCCACTGCCGCCGCATCGGTGCTGTCCCCACACAACAGCCGATGCGCGCCCAGCAACCACAAATCACCGGGACGCGAGACTGCCTGGCGCGGTGCCTCGGGCTCAGCATCGGCGGGATCGTCAGCATCGTCGCCGATCGCGGGCGAGGCAGGGTTCTCGGCGGTGTCTACGGGCAGGGTCTCGGGCGCGTCGCCGTCGGACACGGCATCTCCAGCCGCCGCGAGGATGCCCGCAAGTTCATCCGCCGAGAAACCAAGCGCAGCCAGGTCAATCTCCGCCGCCTGGACGCTGGCCAACGCATCGCGAAGCAGCGCCTGGTCCCAGGTGGCGTTTTCTGCGATGCGATTATCGGCGAGCCGCAGCGCTTCCTTTTGCGCGGGTGCGAGGTGCTTCAGCACAAACACCGGCACCTTGGCGATGCCGAGCGCTTCCGCCGCCGCCAAGCGACCATGACCCGCGATCAGCACGCCATCCTCGTCAACCAGCAGCGGGTTGGTGAAGCCGAAGGCCTGCATGCTGGACATGATCTGCGCGAGCTGCGCCGCGTCATGCACGCGCGCATTGCCGGCATGCGGGCGCAGTGAAGCGATCGCGCGGAGTTGGATCCGCTCGGCCATCCAGGGAAGCGTCATGGGGGATATCCGGGAAGGGTTGGGCGGGGGTTGGGTGCAAACTAGGTGCAAACCTGAGGAGCCGAGGTTTGCAGCTAAGCTATTGAAAGGGAGGGGCTAAGGTGCAAACTGCAACCCATATTTTTGGCCTGGCGCTAGCGATGTCGAGCGCGAATGCCCCCCGCATACAAAATCGCCAGGAAGGAACCATGTAATCAGAAATCTTGTTATTGGAGGTTAGATCTTGACTTTGCGTTTTCTCTTTACCTGCTCTCCAATCTTCGTTCCGTTCTTCGATCTACTGCCCGGCGGCGTCACCACCGCTCAACACAATTTCTCGACCTTCAGGAGGTATATCACTTTCGTTTTACGCGCCGGAAGGGGGAGAATTGTAACAGAGAATGCGCGCCGCAATTCCCCCCATTCACAGCACATCAAGCCGCGTGCGAACGCGGCAGCAGACCGAAGTGATTCGCCAAAGTTCCAAGCGCAGCAACAAGAATTCCGCAGGCAATGGGTGCCGAGACAAGCCGCCCATTCCAGCCTTGCTGTGCCGACCACGCACGCAGCGACACCTCAAGCCCCACTACGTGCCACACAATCGAACCGCTAGGGCTGTCAATGCCGCCCAGCACATCGAGTGCATTCAAAACGCGACGCCGCGCATCAACTTGACTGACCGAGAGCCAATCGCCCGATGATGCTGCAACACGAACGAATTGCGATGTCGCAATACTATCCAGTGCAGCACTACGAAAGAGCGTACGAAAGATGCAGCCCGCTTCATGCATCTCTCGCGATATACTGCCATGCGCGAGCATTTGCGAGAGCGTGTCAACAACCTTTCGCTGCATGATCGGCGTGCCTGTCTCAGGATCTGCTGCGCGAATCGCTGCCCCGATATCGCCATGCTGCAAGCGCCATTTCGATGGCGCTGACAAATCCTCACGCGGCTTGGCTGGATGTTTGGTCTTGCGTTTAGCGGCCATGGTTATTTCCTCCATTGCGCCGCCCCCAGCGGCGATTGGCTTCGTTGGTGATGGCCTGGCGCAGCCAAGGATCGGTGATGTCATCCACCGCGATGCTGGCAACGCCATGCCGGTGCCACGCGGCCGCGCGCATGGCGTTCAATTCGGCGTCGTTGGTTGTGCTGCGCAGACGCGTGATTGGGTTCTGCGCCAGCATCGGTGCACCGTGCAGGAGGCTCATGCCCGGCCTCCCTCAGCGTCGGTGGCCCAGAGCAGCAGGGCCAGCGCATCGGCTTCGTTGTCATCTGCCGGCGTAAAGCCGCGCGCACGCATGGCAGCGATCATGGCCGCCTTGTCGGCATTGCCCTTGCCGGTTGCGTAGCGCTTGATCGTGCCGACAGGGACGCCCTGGTAGGCGATGGTGCGTTCCTCGCACCACGCCGAAAGATGGGCCAGAAAGCCGCCATAGAGGTGTGCGGCGTC
>JADCFP010000115.1 GCA_020249465.1 Roseomonas sp.
TCGCCGCCAAATCCTGCAAAGATGGGAAAGGGAAATCGGTTCGCTGCCGCGCTAAAAATCCGGGAGGTCAAGAATGGTCGGGCGCATGCTGGGGTTCATCATTGTGATTATTATGGGCTTTTCTGCGCCGGTCTGGGCGCAGGGCAGTCTTAATCTCTATTGTTCCGCTACCATCGAATGGTGCCAGCCCATCGCGCGCGGGTTTGAACGGGAAACCGGCATTCGCGTGACCCTTGCGCAGAAATCCACTGGCGAAATGCTGGCGCAGCTGCGGGCCGAGGCGCGCAATCCGCGTGGTGATGTCTGGTGGGGCGGCACGGGCGATCCGCATGTTGCCGCCGGTGAGGAAGGGCTGACGCAAGCCTATGAAAGCCCGCGCATCGCCGAATTGCATGAATGGGCGCAGGCGCAATGGCAACAGACCCAGGGGCGCACCGTGGGTGTCTATGCCAGTGTGCTCGGCTTTGGCTTCAATACGGAATTGCTGACGCGCAAGAACCTGCCAGTGCCCGCCTGCTGGGCGGATTTGCTGCGGCCCGAATATCGCGGCGAAATCCAAATGGCCAATCCGAATAGCTCTGGCACCGCTTACATTGTTATTGCCACGCTGGTGCAGATGATGGGCGAAGACCCGGCTTTCGACTATCTGCGCCGGCTGCATGGCAGCATCAATGCTTATCCGCGCTCAGGCACCGCGCCCATTACGGCGGTGGCGCGCGGGGAGACAGCGCTGTCCATTTCCTTTGTCCATAACGCGGCGGAAGAACGCGCGGCGGGTTTTCCGGTGGGCCATGCCGTGCCTTGCGAAGGCACGGGCTATGAAATCGGGTCCATGTCCATCATCAAGGGCGCGCGCAATATGGCGGCTGCGCAGCGCTTTTATCATTGGGCGCTATCGGCCGAGGCGCAGCTTGCGGCTTCCCAGGAAGCGAAGAAGCTGCAAACCATGGCCAATCGGCGTGTGCCGTTGACCGATGGAGCACCGAATATGGCAACCGCGCGCATCATTGATTACGACAATGCCCGCTTTGGCGCGAGTGCCGAGCGCCGCCGCCTTCTTGCGCGTTGGGATAGGGAGGTCGGCGCGCTCCCGCGCTGAAACCCCTGACAATGTTCTTCGGCAGTAGCTTGTTTTTCTGGGTGATCGCGGCCTTGGGCACGCTGATCCTGCCATGGCACATGCAGCAGGATGGCGTCAGCCTTGCGACACTGATGGGCCTTGGCTCGCAGGACGCGGAAGCGGCCTCTGCCCTGTGGCAGGCGCTTAATTTCGGTCGTTTCTGGTTCTGGCCGGTGATTGCTGCCTTGGTTTTCGCGCTGCCCGGCGCGCTGCCTTTCGCCAATGCGCGCATGCGCGGGCGTGTGCTGATCATGGCAGGCAGTTTTGGCCTGTTGGCCATCATTGCGCAGGGCTTTGCGGTTGGCATTCAAGGCTGGAATCATCCCTTTCTTGAGGGGGCCTTTGGTGAATTGCAGGATCGGCAATTCGGCATGGGACTGGGTGGTGCACTTGGCTTCATCGGTTTTCTGGTGCTGCTGACGGATGGCTTGGCGCTGCGCGGCTATTTCAAGGGTGATCGCTTCATCTCCGGCGCGGTCGGCGTGCTGATTGCGTGCATTGTGATTTTCACCGCTTGGCCGGTCACCACCATCCTTGCACAAATCTTCACACCGCAGGGTGATCTGGGCGTCGCGGATGCCATGGCGGCGCGACTGTTTGATCGCAAGATTTGGGGGCTCGCTTGCGTTACCTCCACGGTGAATTGCGGCGTGTTTTGGAATACGCTTGTGCTGGCCACTTCCACTGCAACGGCGGCGACGCTGCTTGGGCTATGCTTTGCGCTGATTGTCACGCGCACCAGCTTCCCCGCCCGCCGCGCCTTGCGGCTGCTGACGGTGCTGCCCATCATCACGCCGCCCTTTGTGATTGGCCTTGGGCTCATCCTGATTTTCGGCCGTTCCGGCGTGGTCAATCAATTGGCCGATAGCCTGTTTGGGCTGCAACTCGGTCGCTGGATCTATGGTTATGATGGCGTGTTGCTGGCGCAGGTTTTCTCCTTCACACCGACTGCCTTTCTGGTGCTGATCGGCGTGGTGGAAGGCATTTCGCCAGCCATGGAGGAAGCATCTTCCACGCTCCGTGCCAGCCGCATGCGCACTTTCCGCGCGGTGTCTCTACCCCTGATGCTGCCGGGCATCGCCAATGCCTGGCTGGTGGTTTTCGTTGAAAGCCTTGCTGATTTCGGCAATCCGATTGTGCTGGGCGGGTCCTTTGGCGTGCTGTCCACCGAGATCTTCTTTGCAGTCGTTGGCGCACAACAAGATTTCGGCCGTGCTGCGGTACTGGCCGGAATCATGCTGGTGATTGCGCTTTGCGCCTTCATGATTCAGCGCGCGGTGGTTGGCAGCCGATCCTATGTCTCGTTAACAGGGAAGGGCGATGTCGGGCTGCCGACGCCGCTGCCAACCCCTGTGCGGCGTATCGCCTATGCCATTGCGCTGCCTTGGGCGTTTCTCACGATCACGGTTTACACCATGGCGCTGGCGGGCGGTTTCGTGCGTGTCTGGGGGCGGGATTGGACGCCGACCTTCTCCCATTTCCAGCGTGCCTTTGCGCTGGAATGGAGCCCGGCTGGGGCACTGATTTTCGCAGGTGGCGCCTGGCATTCGCTGTTCACCACCATCAAGCTCGCGGCGATTGCGGCGCCCATTACGGCAGCACTTGGGCTGCTAGCGGCCTGGGTGCTGTCGCGACAGCGTTTTGTTGGGCGCACCGCATTGGAATTTGCGCTGATGCTGACCTTCGCCGTACCCGGCACGGTGATCGGCGTTGCCTATATCCTCACCTATAATCTGCCGCCGCTCGAAATCACCGGCACGGCGATGATCCTGGTGGCCTGCTTTGTCTTCCGCAATTTGCCGGTTGGTGTGCGGTCTGGCGTTGCCGCCATGAGCCAACTCGACAAATCCCTGGATGAGGCCGCGGTGACGTTGCGCGCTTCCACCTTCCGCAGTCTTCGCACCGTGGTGCTGCCGCTACTGAAGCCCGCTATTGTCACCGCGCTGGTCTATGCTTTTGTGCGTGCCATGACGACGGTTTCCGCCGTGATTTTCCTGGTCTCGGCGCAATATGAAATGGCGACGGTCTTCATCATCAACCGCGTCATCAATGGCGATTACGGGTTGGCCATTGCCTATTGCAGCGCGTTGATAGTGCTGATGATGGCGGCGATTGGGCTGATCAATCTGCTGGTCGGCAGCCGGCGCCTGGGCCGGCGCCAGGCTGCCGCACCGATAGGAGGGCGCGCATCATGACCCATAAGGCCGCCGAGGTTCGGCTTGAAGGCATTGCCAAGCGCTACGGCAAGGTCGAGGCGGTAAAGCCGCTCGACCTGATTATTGAAGGCGGCACGCTGGTGACCTTGCTTGGGCCCTCGGGCTGCGGGAAGACAACGCTGCTTCGCATGATTGCGGGATTGGAACAACCAAGCGCCGGGCGGCTTTTCATCGGCGGGCGGGATGTGACGCTGCTTTCTGCGGGTGAGCGCAATGTCTCCATGGTGTTTCAAAGCTATGCGCTATTTCCGCATATGACGGTGCTGGAGAATGTGTCTTACGGCCTAATTTCCTCCGGCTTTGGCAAGAAGGATGCCGCCGCGCGGGCCGAAGCCGCCTTGGAAACCGTGGGCCTTCGCGGGTTTGGCGCCAGGCTGCCTTCGGAAATGTCGGGCGGGCAGCAGCAACGTGTGGCGGTGGCGCGCGCGCTGGTCTTGGAGCCGGCGGTGCTGTTGTTTGACGAACCGCTTTCCAATCTGGACACGCGGCTTAGGCGCAGCATGCGCGAGGAAATCCGCGCCCTGCAACAGCGCCTTGGCCTGACCGTGGTTTACGTGACGCATGACCAATCAGAGGCTCTGGCGGTGTCCGACAAGATCGTTGTGATGCGCAATGCCGAAATCGCGCAAAGCGGCACGCCGGAAGCGCTCTATGCCAGCCCCGAGAATGTCTTTGTCGCGACCTTCATGGGGGAAGCCAATCATGTGCGCGGTTCCATCGAAAGCATCATCGGCGATACCGCGCAGGTGGCCCTTGATGCGCTGTCGCTTGCGCTGCCGCATCGTGGCCTGGGGATTGGGCCATGTGATGTGGTGATCCGGCCAGAGGCGATCAGGCTTGCCGATAGCGGCCCTGGCATTGCCGGGCAGATCGTGCGCGCAACCTATATGGGCGCGCATACCGAATACCTGATCGCCACCCCGCTTGGGGAGCTTTTCGCCATCCATCCCGACCGGTTGCATCGCCGCGCAGCCGGTAGCGCGGTGATCGTCACGCTGGACCCGGAAGGGGTGGTCCTGGTCCGGCCATGACCGAAACCTTGCAGCGCGCGCGCAAAGCGGCCACATCGGGAACCATCACGAATCACCAGCACAGGGAGAGCACAATGTTCCGCAAAAGCCTTGGCGCTATCGGCCTTGCCGCCGCGCTTGTCACCACCTTGGCGAGCGATGCCGCTGCGCAAACCGCCTGCCCCTTCCGCGGTTCACTGGATGAGGCCTATTGCGATGCGGATCGTAATATGGTGGCCGATGTGCCCGCCGACGCGGCGCGGCAGCGTGATCCTTCCACACTGGTTTTCGCCTATACGCCTGTGGAAGACCCGGCACTCTATGCCACGCAATTCCGCCCGCTGCTTGAATATCTCGGCCAATGCGTAGGCCGCCGCGTGGTGTATTTCCAGGTCACCAGCAATGCCGCGCAGGTTGAAGCCATGCGGTCCGGCCGGCTGCATATTGCGGGCTTCTCGACGGGCCCAACCGCCTTTGCTGTGAATCTGGCGGGTGCGGTGCCCTTTGCCATCAAGGGCAATCAGGATGCTTTTGAAAGCTACCGCGTGGTTACGCTGGTGCGCGCCGATAGCCCGTTTCAGACGCTCGCTGATCTGAAGGGCAAGCGCGTGGCACACACCTCGGCCACCTCCAATTCCGGCAATCTGGCGCCGCGCGCTTTCTTTCCAGGTCTTGGGCTGACGCCAGATACGGATTACCGCGTGGTCTATTCCGGTGGTCATGACCGCAGCGTCATGGGCGTGAATGCGGGCGATTATGATGCCGCGCCGGTCGCGTCAGACGTTTTCAACCGCATGGTCGCGCGCGGCCAGGTGCGGCGTGATAATTTCCGCATCATTTGGGAATCGGATCCTTTTCCCACTTCGTCCTTTGCGCTTTCGCATGATTTGAAGCCGGAATTGGCGGAACGCATTCGCAAATGCTTCTTTGATTATCGCTTCCCGGAATCGCTGCGTCGTGACCTGGGCGGCAATGATCGCTTCTGGCCCGCGACCTATTCCGAACATTGGGCGCCAGTGCGCGCGGTCGCGGATGCGGTGAATGCGCCCTATAACCGCGCAGCGTTTGATGCGGAAAGCCGGCGTGAATTGGAAGCCGAACAGCGGCGCAATCAGCAGCGCCAGCAACAGCAGCAACAACAGCAGCAGCAGCAGGCGCCGGCACCAGCGCGGCCGCAGTGATGCAAGCGGGCGCGATGCAAGGCCTTGTTATCAAGGGTCTGGTCAAGGAATATGTCCCGGGCAAGCCTGTCTTGCGTGGGATCAACCTTGCCATCGCGCCGCAGGGTATCACCGCTGTCATTGGGCCTTCAGGCACGGGCAAATCTACCTTGCTCCGCTGCATCAATCGGCTGGTGGAGCCCACTGCCGGTGAGATTCTGCTCAATGGGCAGGATCTTGTACCTTTGCGTGGGCGGGGCTTGCGCATGGCGCGCCGGCGGATCGGCATGGTGTTTCAGGAATATAATTTGGTTGAGCGCCTGTCCGTCATGGAAAATGTGCTGTCCGGGCGGCTTGGCTATGTCTCGCTCTGGCAGGCCTGGATGCGGCGCTATCCGGAAGCGGATATCGCGCGTGCCTTTTCCCTGCTTGATTCTGTTGGCCTGCCGGAACAAGCAACGCGCCGCGCCGATGCGCTTTCCGGCGGGCAGCGCCAGCGCGTGGGCATTGCGCGCGCTCTCATGCAGCAGCCTGAATTACTGCTGGCGGATGAGCCGACTTCTTCGCTCGACCCGCGCACGGCGGTCGAGATCATGGAGCTGATGACAGGGCTTTCCACCTCCGCCAATGTGCCTTTGGTGGTGAATATCCATAATGTTGATCTGGCGCGGCGTTTTGCACAGCGCATCATCGGCATGGCGGGTGGGGAGATTGTCTTTGATGGCCCGCCCGAGGCTTTGGAGCCGAGCCATCTTCGCCAGATCTATGGCGGTGAGGATTGGCTGTGAGCGCAAGCACACTGCGCCGGCGCGCCTTTCCGCCAAATTGGGGCGCGCGCGCCACGGCGCTTGGCCTGACTGCCTATGCGATTTATGCGCTTGGCCAATTGGACATCACCTGGGCACGGCTTGCGATTGGCTTTGGTGAGGCTGGGCGTTTTCTCGCGCGCATGTGGCCGCCCAATTTCAACCGCGCGGAATTGCTGATCGAGGGCTTGCTGGAAAGCCTGCAAATCGCGGTTATTGCCTCGGCGCTTGGCATTCTGCTGGCGCTGCCTCTGGGCTTGATGGCGGCACGCAACCTCTCACCCTGGCCGCTGGCGGTCGCCACGCGCGGTTTCGTCGCCTTTTGCCGTAGCTTGCATTACGTCATTGTCGCGATCCTTTTCGTCAAGGCGATTGGCTTCGGCGCCTTGGCGGGTGTCGCGGCGTTGACGATCGCTTCCATGGGCTTCATCGCCAAGCTGTTTGCCGAGGCTATTGAGGAAATTTCCATGAAACAGGTGGAGGCCATTCGCGCGACCGGTGCGGGTTTTGGCGCCGTGCTGATCTATGGCGTTCTGCCGCAGGTCGCTTCGCGTTTCATTGGCTTTTCGCTGTATCAATTGGATTCCAATCTTCGCAATTCAACGCTGGTTGGTATTGTCGGCGCGGGCGGGATTGGCGGCACGCTTTTCGCGGCCTTCAAGCGCTTTGATTATGATTTTGTCGCCGCCATTCTGCTTTCCATCATTGCGCTGATCTTCATTGCCGAGCTTATTTCCGGCTGGATCAGGGCGCTGCTCAGATGAACGCCCTGATGCGCGAATGGCAGCGCTTTACGCCAATGGAGCGCTTTGCGCGCTGGACGGTGTATTTTGCCCTGGTGCTGGCCTTGGTCTGGGCTGTGCGCAATGTTGAGATCATTCCAGAATTTCTGATTGATGCACCGGAACAGATGCTTGATTTGCTCAAGCGCATGTGGCCGCCTGATTTGGGGCATTACCATCCGGCGGTGCATCTCGCGCTGGTGGAAACACTGCATATCGCCTCACTCGGCACCCTATTCGCTTTTGTTTTTGCGATACCCTTGGCGTTGCTGGCGGCGCGCAATATCTGCCCCTATAGTGGGTTGAATGCGTTGGCGCAGCTGCTGTTGGTGACTTCGCGCTCCGTCAATTCACTGGTGTGGGCACTGATTTTTGTGGCGATTTTCGGGCCAGGTGCTGCGGCCGGCACTTTCGCCATCGCCTTTCGCAGCATTGGCTTTGTTGGCAAGCTTCTGGCCGAGGCTTTGGAGGAAATCGCCCCCGGCCCGCTGGAGGCGCTGGAGGCGACCGGGGCGCCGAAAGGTCATGTGTTGCTGAAGGGCGCGTGGCCGCAAATCTCCCCAGCTTTTTGGGGTGTGGCGCTGTTCCGATGGGATATCAATATCCGTGAAAGTGCGGTGCTGGGGCTGGTTGGTGCCGGCGGGATCGGCGTTGTGCTGGATGATGCGATCAATTTCTTTCAATGGGATCGCGTGGCGACGATATTGCTGGCAATACTGATTGTAGTCATTTTGGCGGAAGTGCTTGTTACCCGCTTGCGGGCAAAACTCATCTAGCCCGCATTATTCACCAAGAGTTGGCCGATATAGTATACCCTTTTGAAATATCGTATGATTTTGCTGTTGAATGTCAAAACCAACGCATTCAAAGGCTACACCCGCCGTGTCGGAAACTACCCCATCTCTGCCCGGCCTGTCACCTGTTTCTGGCAAGTCGCTGATTGCCCGCTTTGACGGCGGGGACATGTCCTCTGATGGCGGGCTTCTGGCGCTTCGTGAGATTGAGGCGCGGCTTGGCGTGGTGGACCGCTTGGCCGCCTGCCTGCGGGATCTGCGCGCGCCGGAACGCATCCGGCATTGCGTTGCGGAGATGTTGCGCTTTCGGCTGCTGATGATCGCGGCGGCGTATGAGGATGGCAACGATGCCGATAGCCTGCGCCACGATCCTGTGTTCAAGCTGGCTAATGGTCGGCTGCCTGATGATGGTGCGCTCTGTTCGCAGCCCACGCTCTCCCGACTTGAGAATACGCCCGATACCCGCGCACTGATCCGCATGTCGCGCGCCATGGTGGAACTCTACTGCGATAGTTTTCGCACGGTGCCGCGGTGCATCACGCTTGATATTGATGACACGTTTGATGCCGTGCATGGCGGGTAGCAATTGCGGCTGTTCAATGCCTATCACGATGATTGCGGCTTCCAGCCGATTGTCGTGTTTGATGCGGCGGGCCGGCCTGTTGCTGCCATGCTGCGCCCGGCCAAACGCCCGACAGGTGTTGAGTTGCATTGCTTTCTGCGGCGTCTGGTCAAGGAGATCCGCCGCCATTGGGCACGGATTGATATCCTGCTCCGCGCGGACAGCCACTATTGCGCACCAGAGGTGCTGGATTTTTGCCGTGCGGCGCGGGTGGATTTTATCTTTGGCGTTGCGGCAACAAAGACCTTGCGGCGCCATGTTGAGGCACTTGAAGTCAGTATTCGCCAGCGACAGGCCGCTGCCCGGAGCGATGACAAGCTCCGGCGCTATAAGGAGTTCCACGATGGTGCCGCAAGCCGGAAGCGGGTGGAGCGCATCATCGCCCGTATCGAGGCTGGGCCGCAGGGGGTTGATACGCGTTACATCGTCACCAGCCTGAAAGGCGGTTCTGCGCGGTCACTGTATGAGGGTATCTACTGCCGCAGAGGGCAGACGGAGAACCATATCAAGGCCTGGAAGCGCCATCTTGCCGCAGACCGCGCTTCCTGCACGCGCGTAGCCGCCAATCAGTTTCGGCTGATGCTGCATACCGGCGCTTACTGATTGTTGTGGTCGTTGCGCAGCCTGATGCAGAAGCGATCCTCCTGGTATATTGCGCAATTCGATACATTGCGAATGCGCCTGGTGAAGATTGCAACGCAGGTGGTCAGCAGGAAAAGCCGTATCTTGCTGCATAAGCCAAGCGCTTGTCCCGATCGGTCTGTGCTGCGCATGGCGCCTGCCGCGCCTGATCTATTGACATTAGGGGCGGATGCCCCAGCGCAAACCACAGAAACCTCAACCGACAAACTCCGCGATACGCAACACAAAACCGGAAAGGTGGTCCGGGAGTGAAGCGGCGTCAGCAATTTGCCTCAGCAGAAAATGGAGGCAGACACTCA
>JADCFP010000116.1 GCA_020249465.1 Roseomonas sp.
ACGAGAGGGAGATTGGTTTCTTCCTCTGCCGTGTGACTGGCGTTTCCTCCCTAAACTTGGGCCGCTGCCTGATGGTAGCGGCCTTTTCTTTTGTAAGTGTTTGTCCCGCCCTCTGGCAAGCATGAAAATGCCATAAACTCGCCCAAAATGACGAATTGCTGCGCTGCACAATAAGAACGCGATATTTTGTTGCGCGGCGGGCCGGGTGTTTCCCCCCTTTGCGCTTCTGGATTAGGGTGCGCAGCCCGACCAGACCAGGATGAAGGATCAGAGCCTTGCGCCTTTCTCGCGCCTTTTTGCCGACACTGAAGGAAACCCCGGCCGAGGCGCAAATCGCCTCTCATCGCCTCATGCTGCGGGCGGGCTTAATCCGCCAGACCTCGGCGGGCATTTATGCCTGGCTGCCGGCGGGCTTGCGCGTGCTGCGCCGCGTTGAACAGATTGTGCGAGAAGAACAGGACCGCGCCGGGGCGCAGGAAATCCTGATGCCGACCATCCAGCCGGCCGAGCTCTGGCGCGAAAGCGGGCGCTATGATGATTACGGCAAGGAAATGCTCCGCATCCGTGACCGGCATGAACGCGAAATGCTGTTCGGCCCGACCAATGAGGAAATGGTCACGGATATCTTCAAGCAATTTGCCAAATCCTACCGGGATTTACCGCGCAATCTTTATCACATCCAGTGGAAATTTCGTGATGAGGTGCGCCCGCGTTTTGGCGTGATGCGCGGGCGCGAATTCCTGATGAAGGATGCCTATTCCTTTGATCTGACCAAGGAAGGCGCGCAGCATTCCTATCGGCAGATGTTCCTGGCTTACCTTCGCACCTTTGCGCGCATGGGGCTCAAAGCCATTCCGATGCGTGCCGATACCGGGCCGATCGGCGGCAATCTTTCGCATGAATTCATCATCCTGGCCGAGACTGGCGAAAGCCAGGTTTTCGTCAGCCGCGATTTGCTGGAACGCGATGTGCTGGCCGAAGCGCCTAATTATGACAGCGATCTGACCGCACAGGTGGATTTCTGGACCAGCCATTACGCGGCGACCGAGGAAATGCATGATGAAGCCGCCTGGGCCGCACTTACCGAAGACAAGCGCGTTTCCGCCCGCGGCATTGAAGTGGGCCATATCTTTTATTTCGGCACCAAATACAGCGCGGCCATGGGCATGGCGGTCACGGGACCTGATGGCCAGCCGGTGATCCCGGAAATGGGCAGCTATGGTATTGGTGTATCGCGCCTAGTCGGCGCGCTGATTGAAGCCAATCATGATGACGCCGGCATTAAATGGCCGGATGCGGTGGCGCCCTGGGCTGCGGCCATTCTCAATCTCCGCCCCGGCGATGGGCCGACGGATACGCTTTGTGAAACGCTTTATGCGCGGCTTGGCGCGGAACACGCGGTTTATGATGATCGCCCGGTGCGCGCGGGTGAGAAATTCGCCGATGCGGACCTCATGGGCTTTCCCTGGCAGGCCATTATCGGCCCGCGCGGTGCTGCTGCCGGGCGCGTTGAATTGAAGCGCCGCATGACCGGGGAGCGTGAGGAGGTTTCGCTCGAAGACGCCATTACCCGCATCAAGGGCGGCTGAGCCAGCATGTTCAACGCCTTTGAGCGTATGGTCGCCTTCCGCTATTTGCGCGCGCGGAAGGGGGAGCGTTTTGTTTCGGTCATCGCCATTTTCTCGTTGGTTGGCATCGCGCTTGGTGTCGCCACGCTGATCATTGTCATGAGCGTGATGAATGGCTTTCGCCAGGAATTGCTCGGCCGCATTCTGGGCCTCAATGGGCATCTGGGCGTCTATGCGGTCGGGTCTTCCTTCACTGATTTTGATGATGTGACCAAGCGCATTCGCGCCGTGCCAGGGGTGGTTTCCGCCACACCGATTGTGGAAGGGCAGGTGCTGATTACCTCGGACGCCGGCGGCGCCACGGGCGGTCTGGCGCGCGGGATACGGCCGGAAGATTTGCGCGCGCGGCATTTGATTGCGGATGGCATCAGGCTTGGCAGCCTGGATGCCTTTGAAGGTGAGGATGCCATCATCATTGGCCGCCGCCTTGCGTCCCGCTTGCGTGTTTCGGTCGGTGATAATGTCAGCCTGGTCTCACCGCAGGGCCGCACCACGGTCTTTGGCACTGTACCCCGCGTGCGCGCCTATCGCGTGGTCGCGATTTTCGATGTCGGCATGAATGAATATGACAGCAGCTTTGTCTTCCTGCCCTTGGAAGCTGCGCAGCTTTATTTTCAGCAGCGCGATGCCGCCACGCAGATTGAAGTGTTCGTGCAGGACCCAACCCGGCTGCGTGGCGTCATGCGCCAGATTCAGGAAGCCGCGGGCAGCCGCGTGATTGTGCATTCCTGGCAGGATGCCAATTCCAGCTTCTTCAATGCGGTGCAGGTGGAACGCAATGTGATGTTCCTGATCCTGACACTGATCATCATCGTTGCGGCCTTCAATATCGTCTCAAGCCTGATCATGCTGGTGAAGGATAAGGGTCGCGATATCGCGGTGCTGCGCACCATGGGGGCGACCAAGGGCGCGGTGATGCGCATCTTTTTGTTGTGCGGTGCTTCCATTGGCGTGCTCGGCACGCTGATCGGTTTTGTGCTGGGGCTGGTATTTTGCCTTAATATCGAAAGCATCCGGCAATTCCTGCAATCGCTTTCCGGCACGGAACTGTTCAGCCCAGAGGTCTATTTCCTCACGCGCCTGCCCGCGATCCTGGATTACAATGAAGTGGCGCAGGTGGTGGCGATGGGGCTTGGCCTTTCTTTCCTCGCGACCCTTTACCCATCCTGGCGCGCGGCGCGGACCGATCCGGTGGAGATGTTGCGCAATGAATGAAGCGCCGCTGCGCCTCGCTGCCGTTGAACGCCGCTACCGCACGGAAGCGGGCGAGTTGCCCGTGCTGCTTGGCGCTGATCTGACCATTGCGGCGGGTGAGATTGTGGCGCTGGTCGCCCCTTCCGGCACCGGCAAATCAACCTTGCTGCATCTGGCTGGCTTGCTCGAAAAGCCTGATGGCGGAGAGGTCTTCATCGCCGGTCAGGCCGCCGGTTCGCTTTCGGATGAGGCGCGCACCACCATTCGCCGCACCACCATCGGCTTTGTCTATCAATTCCATCATCTGCTACCGGAATTCACCGCCGCCGAGAACATCATCCTGCCCCAGCTTGCCGCCGGCAAAAGCCGGGCTGATGCGACGCAGCGTGCCAAGGATTTGCTTGGGATTTTCGGCCTGCAAGCGCGGTTGGATCATCGGCCAGGGAAGCTCTCGGGGGGCGAACAGCAACGCGTTGCGATTGCCCGCGCACTCGCCAATCAGCCAAGGCTGCTGCTGGCGGATGAACCAACCGGGAATCTGGATGTCGTCACATCCGATCGCGTCTTTGCCGAATTGCTGGACCAGGTGCGCGGCCAGGGGCTGGCGGCGCTGATCGCAACACACAACCCGGACCTCGCGCGCCGGATGGACCGCGTGGTGACGCTGCGTGATGGGAAGATCTTAAGCGGGTAGATTTACCCCAGCAGCAACAGCGCGCCAAAGCTCGCAATCGCCGCGCCGCCAAAACGCAGCGCGCCTGCATACCGCGCGCTCGCCACACCAAGTGCGACACCAAACCCATGCAGCAGCGCGGAACCCGCCAGCATGCCGAAGGCGGTCGGCAGCGCAGCGCTGGCTATCTCACCGCCATGCGCCATGCCATGCACCAGCCCCGCCAGTAGCACCAAGGGTAGCGCCACCGCCGCGCGGAAGGGCTGCGCCATGGCCAGCATGGCGCCGAGCACGATCAGGCTACCCGCAACCGCAGTTTCTATCGCGCCAAAGCCAAGCCCGATGCCACCCGTCAGCGCCAGCGCAATGCCACCCGCCATGCCGGCAATGAAACCCAAGGGCGGTAGCCAGCCGCGTTGCCAGCCAAGGGACGCCGCCCAAAGCCCAATCGCCACCATCGCCGCCACATGATCCGCGCCCATCAGCGGGTGCAGGAAGCCTGCAACCAGCCCGTGTTCATGCCCGGCATGGGCCAAGGCGGGGCTGGCGCCAAAGGCAAGCGCCAGGAAGGGCAGGGCGGTCAGGGCAAGGCGGGGCAGGGACATGGTGGGCTCCTGTGGCGATCCGAAGTGCATCCTGGGCGCGCATCGGGCGGCAGGCAAGGGCTTTTGATTGTGCTAACCTCACCCCTCACGCGATTCCGGAACGCTAACTGCATGTCCTTTATTCATTTGCACACGCATTCGGCCTATTCGCTCTCGGAAGGCGCGATCAAGGCGGATAAACTTGCCGCGCTTGCCGCCGCCGATGGCATGCCGGCGCTGGCGCTGACGGATACAGGCAATCTGTTTGGCGCTTTGGAATTTGCCGAAGCCTGCTCCAAGAAGGGCGTGCAGCCGATCATGGGCTGCCAATTGGGGCTTTCCCGCGCCAGCACGGATGCTGATCGGCCCGATGCGCTCCGCCTGCCGCCGGACCCGCTGGTGGCGCTGGCGCTCACGCCGCGTGGCTTGGATAATTTGCAGCGCCTGTCATCGCTTGGCTTTTTGCGGGAAGATGCCTCGGGCAAACCTGCTGTGTTGCTCGATCAACTCGCGGACCATGCCGAAGGCTTGTTTCTGCTGACAGGCGGCACGCTTGGCCCGATTTCGCGCCTGTTGTTGGAAGGCCAAAAACCCGCCGCCGCAAGGCTGCTCGCGCGGCTGAAGGAAGCCTTCCCGGATCGCTTGGCGGTGGAGCTCAACCGCCATGGGCAAGATTCGGAAGCGCGGCTGGAACCTGCCTTGCTGGCGTTGGCGCATGGCGCGCGCCTGCCGATTATCGCCGCCAATGATGTCTATTTCGCCGCGCCTTCCATGTATGAAGCGCATGACGCGCTGCTCTGCATCGCCGAAGGCCGCACCATGGCCGAACGCGACCGCCGCCGCGTGACGCCCGAGCATTGGTTCAAACCGGCGGAAGCCATGCGCGCGCTTTTCGCGGATTTGCCCGATGCCTGCGACAATACGCTCGCCATTGCGCGCATGAGCGCGGTGATGACCGAAGCGCGCAAACCCGAATTGCCGATCTGCCCCAAGGTGCAGGAAGGCAAGACAGAGGCCGAAACACTCCGCGCCATGGCCGAAGCCGGGTTGGAACAGCGCCTGGATGCCATGCGCCCCGTGCCGGATGAGGCAACGCGCACGCAATATCGCGAACGCCTGGCCTATGAAATCGGCGTTATCGAGAAAATGGGTTTTCCAGGTTATTTCTTGATTGTTGCCGATTTCATCCAATGGGCCAAGGCGCAAACGCCACCCATTCCGGTGGGGCCGGGGCGCGGTTCGGGCGCGGGTTCGGTCGCCGCCTGGGCGCTGTTGATTACCGATCTTGATCCTATTCGTTTCGGGCTGCTGTTCGAACGCTTCCTCAACCCCGAACGCGTTTCCATGCCGGATTTCGATATTGATTTCTGCCAGGACCGCCGCGACGAAGTGATTGCCTATGTGCGGCGCGAATATGGCGAAGATCGCGTCGCGCAAATCATCACCTTCGGCAAGCTGCAAGCCAAGGCCGCGGTGCGCGATGTCGGGCGCGTGCTTGGCATGCCCTATGGGCAGGTGGATAAGATCGCCTCACTCATTCCGAACAATCCGGCGAAGCCTGTGACATTGTCGCAGGCGATTGAAGGCGAAGCGCGCTTGCAGGAAATGCGCGACAGCGATGAACAAGTGGCGCGGCTGATGGATATCGCGCTACAGGTGGAAGGGCTTTACCGCAATGCCTCCACCCATGCCGCCGGCGTGGTGATTGGGCGCAAGCCCTTGATCGAAACCGTACCGCTCTATCGCGACCCGCGCTCCGAATACCTGGTGACGCAATATTCGATGAAATACGCGGAGATGGCGAGCCTGGTGAAGTTCGACTTTCTCGGCCTTAAAACGCTGACGGTCATTGAACGCGCCTTGGAAATCCTGAAGGGGCAGGGGATTGAGGTAGATATCGCCGCCATTCCGCTGGACGATCCGAAAACCTATGAAATGCTCGGGCGCGGCGATGCCGCCGGCGTGTTCCAGTTTGAAGGGCAGGGGATGCGCGACTGTCTGCGGCAGATGCGCGCCAACCGCTTTGAGGATTTGGTGGCGGCCGTCGCGCTCTATCGCCCCGGCCCCATGGCAAATATCCCGGCCTATTGTTCCCGCAAACATGGCGAAGCGTGGGCGCCGCCACATGAGGCGATCCGGCACATATTGTCCGAGACCTATGGCATCATGGTCTATCAGGAACAGGTCATGCAGATTGCGCAGGACCTGGCGGGCTATTCGCTCGGCGCTGCTGACCTGCTGCGCCGCGCCATGGGCAAGAAGATCCGGAGCGAAATGGAAGCGCAGCGCAAGATTTTCTGCGATGGTGCGGAGGCGCGCGGCATTGAACCTGCCAAGGCCGCCGAGATTTTCGACCTGATGGAACGCTTCGCCGATTACGGCTTCAACAAATCCCACGCGGCAGCCTATGCGCTGGTCAGCTACCAAACGGCTTGGTTGAAGGCCAATCATACGGTGGCCTTCCTGGCCGCTTCCATGACGCTTGATCTTTCCAATACGGATAAGCTTGCCGGCCATATGCAGGAAGCGGCGCGGCTTGGCATCGCCGTGCTGCCGCCGGATATCAACCGCAGCGGCGCCGATTTCCGCGTGGAAGCGCGGGATGATGGCAAGCAGGCGATCCGTTTCGCGCTCGCTGCCGTGAAGCGCGTGGGTGAAGGTGCGATGCGTGATCTGGTGGCGGCGCGTGATGCGGGCGGGGATTTCGCGTCACTCGCTGATTTCTCGGCGCGGGTGGATCCCAAGCTGCTCAATAAGATGCAGATCGAAAACCTGGCCCGCGCCGGCGCTTTTGAATGCCTGGATGGCAATCGCGCCCGCGTCATGGCCGGGGCCGAGACCATTTTGCGCCGCGCCCAAGCCAGCGCCGAGGAACGTGATAGCGGCCAGATCGGCCTTTTCGGCGCCGAGCCTGGCCGGCCAGAGGCTTTGCGCCTGCCGGATGTGCCGGATTGGCAGCCGCTTGATCGGCTTTCTCAGGAAGCGGAGGCCATTGGCTTTCATCTTTCAGCGCACCCCTTGGATGCCTATCGCCAGGCGCTGAAGCGCATTGGCGTGGTGCCATCTTCCGCCATTGCGGACCGCGCGAGCCGCGGCGGTGGGCGCGTCAAGCTGGCCGGCACGGTGGTGAATGCCAAGGAACGCACGACCAAGACCGGCAGCCGCATGGCCTGGGTTCGGGTTTCCGACACCCATGGCAGTTTTGAAGTGACCTGCTTTTCCGAGGTGCTGAACCGCAGCCGAGAGCTGCTGGCCGAGGGCAGCGCCATTCTGGTGACCGCCGATTTGCGCATGGAAGGCGAAGCCTTGCGCCTGACCGCGACCGAGCTTGAAAGCCTGGACAAGGTCGCTGCCAATGCCGGTGGTGGGATTAAGTTATGGTTGGAGGCGACCGCGACGCTGGATCCGATCCGCGCCTTGCTGACGCGCGAAGGCCGCGGGCGTGGCCGGGTGATCCTGGTGCCGCGGCTGGGCGGAGAGCAGGAAGTGGAAATCGCGCTTCCGGGCGGCTTCAATGTCGGGCCAAGGCTGATGCAGGCCATGCGGGTGGTGCCGGGTGTGGCGCAGGTCGAGGAATTCTAGCCCGACCGGTAGCTGAATTTATTTTCCATAATATACCTTATGCGGGAATTATATGACCGAATCCCCGAGCCAAAATTCGCCTGAAGCTAGGCTCCGCGCCCTGCTCGCCATCATGGCGAGGCTCCGCGATCCCAATGGCGGCTGCCCCTGGGATCTGCTGCAGGATTTCGCTTCCATCGCGCCTTACACCATTGAGGAAGGCTATGAGGTCGCGGATGCCATCGCCGCCAATGATCCGGACAAGCTTTTGGATGAATTGGGCGATCTGCTGTTCCAGGTTGTCTATCACGCGCAAATGGCGGCTGAGCGCGGCTGGTTCGGCTTTGCCGAGGTCGCAGCCTCCATTTCTGACAAGATGATCCGACGCCATCCTCATGTCTTTGGTGAGGAAGCCGCACGCGATGCCGCGGCCCAAACCCGCGCCTGGGAAGCCCAGAAAGCCGCCGAGCGCGCCGCGCGGGCGGAAAGCGGTGTGCTGGCGGGAATCCCTGATGGCCTCCCTGCCCTTACCCGCGCCGCCAAACTTACACGCCGCGCCGCGCGCGTTGGCTTTGACTGGCCCGATGCCGGCGCGGTTTTGGATAAGTTGGAAGAAGAAGCGGCAGAACTCCGCGCCGAGCTGCAAGGCGCTGATAAGGCGAGACTTCAGGATGAGGTGGGCGATCTGCTTTTCGTGCTGGCCAATCTGGCGCGAAAGCTGGATTTGGACCCGGAAGCGGCGCTTCGTCACGCCAATCAGAAATTCACGCGTCGCTTTGGGTATATCGAAGAACAGGCTGATCTTGCAGGAAAAAGCCTGAATGATATGAGCCTTGGAGAGATGGAGGCGCTCTGGGTGCAGGCAAAGCGCACTGAAAAATGAGAAAATCGCTCTAAAGCGCTGATCTTAAAAAAAAGTTTATGCTGCCGGATAGCTAATCCCAACCACCTCAATCTCTTCCATCCCGGCTGGTGTCCTCAGCCGCCGCACATCGCCAATCCGCGCGCCCAAAAGCGCGCGCGCCACCGGCGCTACCCAGGAAATCCGCCCGGCCTCGGCCTCTGCCTCATCCACCCCGACAATGGTGATAGTTACCTCCGCATCATCTGACGCGCGGGCATAGGTTACGCTGGCGCCGAAAAACACCTGGTCGCGGCGGGTCTGCTGCGCCGGGTCCACCACCTGCACCTTTTCCAGCCGCTTGGTCAGGAAGCGCACGCGCCGGTCAATCTCCCGCAGCCGCCGCTTGCCATATTGGTAATCCGCATTCTCCGACCGATCCCCCAGCGCCGCCGCCCAGGAGACGATGTCCACCACCTTCGGGCGCTCCTCCTCCCAAAGCCGCTTGACCTCGGCGCGAAGCGCGGCAGCGCCGGCGGGGGTCATGTAAAAAGGCGTGCCGGGGGGTAGGCCAGGTGGGCCAGCCTCCTCATCCTCATCAGCGCCGCTCATGGCGTAAAAAGCGCCTCCTGAGCGGCTTCCCAACTGGCGCGATCAGGGGCGCAGATCAGCCCGCCGCTGGTCAGATGCGGGCCGTAATCGCTGCCATCAAAGCGCGCGGAATGCCCGCCCGCCTCGCGGTGCAATAGCCAGCCCGGCGCATGATCCCAGGGCATCAGCTTGTTATAGACCAGCAAATGCGCATGCCCGCCGGCCGCCAGCCGATATTCATGCGCGGCACAGCGATAGGAAACCGTGCCCGCCAGCCGCGGCAGGCGGCTGGTCACGCGGGTTTTCAACGGCTCGGGCATATAACCCCAGGAAATGGCCGCCACCATATCGCCCGGCGCGGCGGGCGCGGCGACGCGCAAATCAGTAAAGCGCTGCCCTTCCGCATCGGCGAGCCAAGCCCCCTGCCCGCGCAAGGCCATCGCCGTATCATCGCCGAGCGGATCATGGATCCAAGCGCCAATGATCTCACCGCGCCGGATCGCGGCCGCCATGCAGCCAAAAAGCGGCACGCCAGCCGCGAAATTCGCCGTGCCATCCACCGGGTCCACCACAAAGGCCAATTCCGCATCCGCAAGCCGACCGAGCAGGGAAGGATCAGCGGCGGTCGCTTCCTCCCCCACCACCACGCAGCCTGGGAAAAGCTTGTGGAGGCCTGCGGTGATCACCCGCTCAGCGGCCTCATCCGCATCGGTCACCAGATCAAGCGGCCCGGTCTTGCTCCGCACCGCATCCGCGCCCAGGCGGCGAAAGCGCGGCAGGATTTCCGTCCGCGAGGCCTCACGCAGCAGCAAGGCAAGGTCAGCCGCCTGCGTGGCTGAAATGCTCATTTCTGACCCCGGCTTTCGAACCGCGCGCGGTCCATGGGCGAAAGCCGCACCTTTAGCCGCACCGCATCATCGGCATCCTGACGTTCCAGTACCTCACCATGCGCATGCAGCCAGGCAATGGCGGCACCATCAGACGGCGGCAGCACCGCATCAATCACGACCAACTGCGCCGAAAGCCGCGCATCAATCGCGGCGCGTAAGGCGGGCAACCCCTCCCCGGTCAGGGCCGAGACCGCCACTGCATCGGGGCTGCGGCGCTCTACGGCATCAATGCCGCCCAGCAGATCGGCCTTGTTCAGCACTTCCAAAACGCGGTCCGGCCAGGCCTCATCCAAGGTGGCATCCGGGCCATCGGCCATGGCTTCCAAAACGCCCAGCACATCGGCGCGCTGAGCCGCGCTATCGGGATGAGCGATGTCGCGCACGTGCAAAATCAGATCAGCGGCGGCGACTTCTTCCAAGGTGGCGCGGAAGGCCTCGACCAGCTGCGTCGGCAGATCGGAAATGAAGCCCACGGTATCAGACAGGATCACATTGCGCCCTGATGGCAGTTTTATGGCGCGCATGGTGGGATCAAGCGTCGCAAACAGCTGATCCTGCGCATAGACCCCTGCCCCCGTCAGCGCATTGAACAGCGTTGACTTGCCGGCATTGGTATAGCCCACCAGCGCCACCACCGGATAAGGCACACGTTCTCGTGCGCGCCGATGCAGGCCGCGCGTCCGCCGCACCTGATCCAATTCGCGCTTGAGCCGCACAATGCGGTCGCCGATCAGCCGCCGGTCAATTTCGATCTGGCTTTCGCCGGGCCCACCAAGGAAGCCGAAGCCGCCACGCTGGCGCTCCAGGTGCGTCCAGGACCGCACAAGCCGAGTGCGCTGATATTCCAGATGCGCCAATTCCACCTGCAGGCTGCCTTCGCGCGTGCGGGCCCTTTCGCCGAAAATCTCCAGAATGAGGCCCGTGCGATCAATCACCTTGCAGCCCCAGGCGCGTTCCAGATTGCGCTGCTGCACGGGGCTGAGCGCCGCATCTACGATCACCACGCTCACCTGCTGGTCGTGCAGCGCCCTTTTCTCGATCTCCACCTGCCCTTCACCCATCAGGGTGGAAGGCCGCCGCTCCCGCAAGGGATGGATCGCGGAATGGACGATGGTGACGCCGATGGAAGCGGCAAGCCCTATCGCCTCGGCCAGCCTGGCTTCGGCCGCGCGTTTCCCGCCCACATCGCCAATGGCGCTGCGGGAGGGCTTCTCAAAAGGAAGGATGACGGCGGCGCGGGTGGGTCGCCCGGCGCCCTGTTCAGTTTCCGCCGTCAGAAATCACCTCTCGCTGCAAGGTCAGCCGCGTTTCCGATGCCGGTGCGGCAGGTGCCGCCGCGCCTGGCGCCGCAGGCACGCCATCAAACAATGAAATCGGAGCGCCCGGCATGACGGTGCTGATCGCATGCTTATAGACAAGCTGCGTATGGCCATCGCGGCGCAGCAGCACCGAGAAATTGTCAAACCAGGTAATGATGCCCTGCAATTTGACGCCATTCACCAGGAATACGGTGACGGGCGTCTTGGATTTGCGAACGTGATTCAGGAAGACATCCTGCACGTTCTGGGACTTTTCAGCGGCCATGGGACCGGTCCTTCTTTTTGCTGGTCACCGACCAGACGCGGTCCGGCGAAAACCATTTCCGGCCGCCGGCAAGCACAGTTTGGCATGTCAGGCTGGTTTGACAAGTGTCGAAAGCGCAACCGCAAGTATATGGCAATCGGCAAACACCTGATCCGCGCCCGTTGCGGCAATGCCGCCATCATGCGCTGCATCGCCCATCAGAACGGCACGCACACCAGCGGCGCGCGCTGCCTGCATATCCAGCGCGGTGTCTCCGACATACCAGATATCTGGCGCCGCAGTCAGGCCAAGGGATTGCAGGGCCATCAGGATGGGCGCTGGGTCAGGCTTGTCTGCCGCCGCATCACCGGCGCCAATCAGCGGGCCGAAATGCCGATCCCAACCAAGATGTAGCGCTTCAGCGCGCAGCAATGGCCCTTGCTTGTTGGAAACCACCCCCATGGGCAGCCGCCCTGCCCCGGCTTGGAGCGCCGCCGCCGCGCCAGGCATGGGGGTCAGCACCTGCAAATGGCAGGCGCGCACCTCGGCATAAAAGATATCGCGCGCCCTTTCCCAATCGGCGCCAAACAATTCCGGGAAGCTTTCCCGCAAGGCGCGACGCACATTCGCCAGCACCTGGGTGCGATCCCACAGCGGCAGGCCGAATTCCCGGAAGGCGGCGTTCAGCCCGGCCTCAATGGCGGCCCAGCCATCCACCAGCGTATTGTCCCAATCGAACAGGATGGCGCGCGGGGCGGTACTCATGCCGCGTTGCGCATCGCCCCCTTCACATGCCGGGCGAAAATCTCGAAAAGCTTGCGCACCACGGGGCCGACTTCCCCATCGCCCACCGGCGCGCCATCAATCTTGGTAATCGGCTTCACGAAGGATGTGGCGGAGGTGATGAAAGCCTCTCTAGCGCGGCGGAGTTCTGCCATGGAGAATGCGCGTTCTTCAAAGGCAATGCCGGCATCGCGCAATTCCGCCATCAGCGCGGCACGGGTGCAGCCGGGCAGGATGGCGTCGCTCAAGGGCCGGGTGCGGATGGTGCCGGCCTCATCCACAATCCAGAAGCTGGTCGCTGCCCCTTCCGTGACCATGCCGGAAGCTTCGTCATACAGCACCGCTTCAATGGCGCCCTTTTCGCGCGCTGCCTGACGCGCCAGGCAATTCGGCAGCAGATTGACGGTCTTGATATCGCAGCGCGCCCAGCGGAGGTCCGGCATGGTGATCGCCGCCGCCCCCCAGCGATCCACATTGGTCGGATAAGGTGCGATGCGCTTCACTGTCACGACCAAGGCGGGTGCTATGGGCTTGTTCGGAAAGGCATGATCGCGCCGTGCGACACCGCGCGTGACTTGCATATAGAGCAACCCCTCGGTCACGCGATTGCGCCGTGCCACTTCGCGCAGCACCATCCTGAGCGACGCACGTGGCATCGGCATCGGCAGCGAGATTTCGCGCAAGGACCGTTCCAGCCGGGCCAGGTGCAAATCCTCATCAATGAAGCGGCCATCAAAAAGATGCACCACCTCATAAATGCCATCGCCGAATTGATAGCCGCGATCTTCGATATTCACCGACGCATCAGGTTGCGCCACATAGCGGCCATTGACATAGGCGATGCGTGACATGGAATTACCTCAAGTGGTGGGGGTTGCAGGCGCGCGGTCTTCCGCCTGGACGCCGAGGAATTTCAGCTTGCGATGCAAGGCGCTTCTTTCCATGCCGACGAAATTCGCCGTGCGGCTGATATTGCCGCCAAAGCGCAGCAATTGCGCTTCCAGATATTGGCGTTCGAAAACTTCCCGCGCGTCACGCAGCGGCAGCGTCATGATCTCGGAACTGCGGTCCAGCGTCAGCACGGCGGGGGCGGCGGACCCGATCTGGGGCGGCAGCATTTCGGGGCGGATCGCTTCCCGACTTTCGCCCGGCGCCATGATGAGCAGCCAATCCATCAGATTGCGCAATTCGCGCACATTGCCCGGCCAATCATAGGCTTGCATGGCCGCAAGCGTGTCTTCTGAAAGCTCACGCGGCGCCATCCCCGTGGTTTCAATCGCGCGGGCGATGAAATGGCGCGCGAAAAGCGGCACATCTTCCCGCCTTTCCTTGAGTGGCGGCACACGGATCGGCACCACAGCCAGGCGGTAGAATAAATCCTCCCGGAAGCGCCCGGCCGAGATCTCAGCGGCAAGGTCGCGATTGGTCGTGGCAATCACGCGCACATCCACCTTCACACGCGTGCCACCGCCGACGCGCTCAAACCCCTGTTCCTGCAGCGCGCGCACGATCTTGCCCTGGGTCTCCAGCGGCATATCCGCCACTTCATCCAAAAGCAGCGTCCCGCCATGGGCGCGTTCCAACACGCCCGCGCGGCGGCTTTGGCCCTGCGCGTCAGGCTCCACGCCGAATAATTCTTCCTCGAACCGCGCCGGGTTCAGGATGGCGCAATTCAGCACCACAAAGGGGCCATCGGCGCGGCGCGATTGCGCATGGATGCTGCGCGCCGCCACTTCCTTGCCGGCCCCGGCCGGCCCGGTCAGCAACACGCGGGATCCGGTTGGCGCCACTTTCTCAATGGCGCTCCGCAATTGCTGAATGCCGGCGGACCGACCCAGCAATTCCGTCTCCGGCCCGGCCCGGAGCCGAAGGTCGCTATTTTCGCGCTTGAGCCGCGCCGCTTCCAAGGCACGCGCCAGGACCAGCAGCAGCCGATCCGATTTGAAGGGCTTTTCGATGAAATCATAGGCGCCCTGTTGGATCGCCTGCACTGCCGTTTCGATGGTGCCATGGCCCGAGATCATCACCACGGGCACTTGCGGTTCTTCCGCATGCATCGCCGCCAGAATGCCCAGCCCATCAAGGCGGGAATTCTGCAACCAGATATCAAGGATCACCAGCGAAGGCCGGCGCGTGGCAAAGGCCGCCAGCGCGGAATCGGCATCATGCGCCTGACGCGTTTCAAACCCCTCATCGCTCAGGATGCCTTCCAGCAGCGCCCTGATATCGGGTTCGTCATCAACAATCAGAATCTCATGCGCCATGCGCGATCTTGCTGCCCCTCAATTTGACGCTTGCGGCGCCTTGGCGCCAGCGCCCTCAGAATGCCAGGGAGACTCGCCAAGCGGCAAGACCAGTCTTGCGACGGTGCCCGAGCCCCCTGGCCGGGCCGCGAGGCTGATGGAACCTCCATGGTCTTCCATGATCTTTTTCACAATGGCAAGGCCAAGCCCGGTGCCCTTCGGCTTATGCGTCACATAGGGTTCGGTCAGTCTTTCGGGCGGTTCTTCGCTGGGCAGGCCAATGCCATTATCCGTCACCTCAAAGGCCAGCATATTGCCTTCCTGGGTGATGCGGGTTTCAATTCGCCCGGCTTCGCCGCCTTCGCGCATGGTGATGGCATCTGCCGAATTCTGCAAAAGATTGGTCAGCGCCTGACCGATCAGGCGGCGATCACAGGGAAGCTTCAGCCCCTCAGGCCCTGCCTGGTTGTCGTAGGTGATATCGGGATGCGCATTGCGTTGCAGCACCAGCGCTTCCAGCATCAGGCGATTGGCATCTTCCGGCTTGATCACCGGCTGGGGCATGCGCGCAAAGGCCGAGAATTCATCCACCATGCGCCCGATATCTTCCACCTGCCGCACAATCGTATCCGTGCATTGGCGGAAAGTATCCGGGTCATCGGTGATCTGGCGCAGATAGCGGCGCTTCAGCCTTTCGGCGGAAAGCTGAATGGGTGTCAGCGGATTTTTGATTTCATGCGCAATGCGCCGCGCCACGTCCGCCCACGCCGCCTTGCGCTGCGCCGATTGCAATTCGGTGATGTCATCAAAGGTCAGCACATAGCCTTCAATGCGCCCGCCCAGTGTCTCGGTGCCGATCCGCGCGAGCAAGATGCGCTTGGCATTGGCCGGCCCGAT
>JADCFP010000117.1 GCA_020249465.1 Roseomonas sp.
ATGTATTCCTGAATGGCCGCGCGGATCCACCACATGGCATAGGTTGCCAAACGGAAGCCGCGATCGGGATCGAAGCGCTTGACCGCCTGCATCATCCCGACATTACCCTCAGAAATCAGCTCACCCACCGGCAGGCCATAGCCGCGATAGCCCATGGCAATCTTGGCAACCAGGCGCAGATGAGATGTGACAAGCTTATGCGCTGCCGGCTCATCGGCATTGTCGCGCCAACGGCGCGCCAGGCTGAGTTCTTCCTCAGCCGAGAGCATCGGGAATTTGCGAATATCCTGGAGATAGCGGGAGAGGTTGCCCTCAGTCGCCATCGGAATGGCCATAGAAGTTGCCATGGTTTCATACCCTCCTGCACCGACCTGCTCTGCCCCAAAGGCGGCATCCTGGGCCGATCATTAAAAATTCGTTATCTACCTCAAAGCCCTGACTGGTCGCCTGCCCCTTGCTGGGGCCTTGGCCGGCCGGGTCGCAACTGGCGCCCTGAGGAATCCGACACCAGGTTAATAGCGGGAATAGGGGGGGAATGCAAGAAAAACCGACTGAAATAGTCGGGTTACTCGGCGTTACCTTCCAGTAATGTAAGCAGCGCGGCCATATCCTCGGGCAGCGGGCGTTCGAAGTGTAGCGGCTGATCGGTGATGGGGTGGCGAAAGCCAAGGCTGGTGGCGTGGAGCGCCTGGCGCGGGAAGGCCAGAAGGGCATCGCGCACAGCCGGCGGCAGGGTGCGGGCGGTCGCCGGGGTGCGGCGTAAATAGACCGGATCGCCCACCAAGGGATGGCCAAGATGCGCCATATGCACGCGGATTTGATGCGTCCGCCCGGTCAGAAGCCGGCAAGTAACCAGGGCGCAGGCCGTCCCCCAGGAACGCAGCACCTTATAGCGCGTGATGGCCGGCTTGCCGCGTTCCACCACCGCCATGCGCTTGCGATCCGCCGGGTGCCGGCCGATTGGGGCATTGACCTCACCTTCCATGGCGGCGGGCAGGCCCCAACAAAGCGCCAGATAATGCCGGTCCAGATCACGTTCGGCGAAGCTTTCGGAGAGGCGGCGCAGCGCCAATTCCGTCTTGGCCGCGACCATGACGCCTGAGGTCTCTTTGTCCAGCCGATGCACAATGCCGGGGCGCTTTTCCCCCCCGATGCCGGGCAGATCATCCCCCGCATGGGCCAAAAGCGCATTGACCAAAGTGCCATCCTGATTGCCCGGCGCGGGATGCACGACCAGCCCCGCGGGTTTGTCCAGCACGATAAGGTCCGCATCCTCATGCAATATGGTCAGGGGAATATTCTGCGGCTGGGGCAGGGCAGGGATGGCCGCCGGGATTTCCAGCGCGTAAAGCGCGCCGGGGCGAATGGCCTCGGCGGGTTCGCGGAGCATCTGACCATTCCGGCTGGCATGGCCCTCGACAATCAGGGCCTTGACGCGGGAGCGGGAGAGAGAACCTATCGCCTCGGCAAGGAAGCGATCGGCGCGCATGCCGGCCGCTTCCGGGGGCGCGCGGAATTCGTGGCGTTCGGCGTTCAAAAGGGGGTTTCCGTGCGGTTTCTCAAGGCTTTGGTCATAGGGATGGGGGTGCTGATCGTCGCGGCAACCGTGGCGCTGGTTGTGCTGATCGTCCAGCGTGCAGGTGGTTCGGCGGTCGCTTTCAATACGGCAGCCCTGGGTCAGCCTGCCGGCACGCGCATTGCTGGCATAGCCGGGGTGGAAAAGACAGTCGCCATTTGGGTGGTGCGACCCGATGGCGAAAGGGTGCTGCTGTTTGACCCGGCACGCGGGCGGGTGGTGGGCGAAATCCGGCCGGGGGAATAGGCGTGGCGCATCGCAAGCCCAATCTGCCGCAAAAGCTTTGCGCGGCCTGCAACCGCCCCTTCACCTTGCGCAAGAAATGGGAACGCGTGTGGGAGGAGGTGCGTTATTGCTCGGACGCCTGCCGGGATGGGCGCCGGGCCGCCAGCATCCAAAAGCGCAAGGGCTGAACGCAGCAGGTTCAGCTTCGTGGTGCCGGGCGCATCATGCCAAGCAGTGCGAGGAAAAACGCCCCAAAGGCCAATTGCAGGCCAAGCAGCATGGCGGTGACGGACGCAATCGCAAGGCGCATAACATTGCCGCCGGCAAGTGCCCCGAAATCCCGCGTGCCCCATTGCGCAACAGCGACAAAGCCAAGCCCAAGGCCAAGCAGCAACAGCCCCCCCGCGACCACCAGCGCCGCTTCCAGCCCGAAACGCGAGAGGTTTTGGGGTTCGGGCAGAATCCCCGTCACCGCGCCATAAAGCCGCGCAAAAACCCAGAACTGTATGGCCTGAAACCCCATCACCACGGCGCCCGAGGCATAGAGCAGGCTATGCACATCAAGCGTAATGCCGCCCAGGCGAACAGGCCCCGGCAAAAGCGCCGCCACGCCAAGCGCGCCGAGCGCGAAAAGCACTGCTCCGGGATAAAGAAACAGCCAGCGAGGGCAAAAAATCAGCAAAAACCGCAAATGCCGCCAGCCATCGCGCCAGGACCGCAAATGCGGCGGGCGGGACCTTCCATCGGGGGAAAGCGTGGTTGGCACTTCGGTAATGCGCAGCCCGCGCATGGTGGCTTTCACCACCATCTCTGACGCGAATTCCATCCCCGGCGCGCGCAGATCAAGTGCGGCAATGGCGGCGCGCGAAAATCCGCGTAACCCGCAATGGAAATCGCGGATCGGCCCGCCGAAGAAAACCCGCCCAATGGTGGACAGCACCGGATTGCCCAAATAGCGATGCAAGGGCGGCATGGCGCCAGGGGCAATGCCGCCCTTGAAGCGATTGCCCATCACCAGATCATAGCCATCGCGCAGTTTCGCGATGAAGGGATCAAGCGCGCTGAAATCATAGGAATCATCGCTATCGCCCATGATGACATAGCGGCCGCGTGCGCCCGCAATGCCTGCAATCAGCGCTGCGCCATAGCCTTTTTCGGGCACATCAATCACCCGCGCGCCAAGGCCCCGCGCAATTTCCTGGCTGCCATCGGTGCTGCCATTATCGGCGATCAGCACCTCGCCCGAAACACCACTCCGCGCCAAATACCCGAGCGCCTTTTGGATACAGGTCGCTAGGGTTTCCGCCTCATTCAGGCAGGGCATGAGGATGGTGAGTTCAACCGCTGATGCGTCCTTGCCGATGCGTGTTGCGGTTCCTGTTTCAACCATGCTGTTGCTGCCCGGATGCCTGCTGCTGTTCTTGGGGGTTAAGGCCTGGGTGATACCCCAGCCCATCCGCAAGCGCGAGATGAAAATGGGCGAAGCCGCCGCGCTTGCCAAAGCCTGATTCTGCCGGAATGATCCCCGGCATGATGCAACACGCGACACTCGAACCACTCACCATGTTCGACAAGATCTGGATGCGCCATCGTGTCCTGGAACGCGAAGATGGTCAGGTTTTGCTTTATGTTGATCGTCACTTCATCCATGATGGTACGGCACCTGCCTTTGAAATCCTGCGCAAGCGCGGCGCGGCACCGCGTGCGCCGGAGCGGATTTTCGCAACCCCGGACCATTACGCGCCGACCGATACGCGCCAAACCACTGAAATCGCCAATGCCGAATATCGCGGCATGGTCGAATCCCTGGAACGCAATGCGGCTGAATATGGCATTCGGCATTTCGGGCTGAAGGATGACCAGCAGGGAATTGTGCATGTCATTGGCCCGGAAACCGGTCTGAGCCAGCCAGGCATGCTGCTGGTATGTGGTGATAGCCATACCTCCACCCATGGCGCCTTGGGGGCACTCGCTTTTGGCATTGGCATGACGGAAGTGGCGCATGTGCTGGCCACGCAATGCCTTTGGCAACGACGCCCGCGCAATATGCGCATCACGGTGGAAGGGGAGCTTGGTTTTGGCGTGACGGCCAAGGATGTGATCCTGTATATCATCGCCACCATCGGCACCGCAGGCGCGACCGGATGCGTGATTGAATATGCGGGTTCCGCGATACGCGGGCTTTCGATGGAAGGCAGGCTGACACTTTGCAACATGTCCATCGAAGCCGGGGCACGCGCCGGCATGGTGGCGCCGGATGAAAAGACCTTCGCGTATCTCGCAGGAAAACCTTATGCGCCGCAGGGCGCCGAATGGGATGCGGCGCTGGCGCGTTGGCGCGCCCTGCCAAGCGATCCTGGGGCGCGCTTCGATCATGAGGTGCTGATTGATGCCGCATCCATCGCGCCCATGGTGACCTGGGGCAATAGCCCGCAGGATGCGCTGCCCGCTGATGGCGTGATCCCTGATCCGATGGCCGAACAAGACGCCGCCCGGCGTCAGGCAATGCAAGATTGCTTTGCCTATATGGGGCTTGAAGCAGGCGCGCCCTTGGCGAGACTGCGCATGGATCGGGTCTTCATCGGTTCCTGCACCAATGGCCGGATTGAGGATTTGCGCGCCGCCGCCGCCATCGCCCAAACCGGCAAGGTCGCGGATGGTGTGACCGCCTGGGTGGTGCCGGGCTCGGCGCAAGTGAAGCGCCAGGCGGAAGCGGAAGGGCTGGATGCGATTTTCAAGGCGGCAGGCTTTGAATGGCGAGAAGCAGGTTGTTCCATGTGCCTCGGCACGAATGGCGAGATTGGCACGCCGGGCCAGCGCATTGCCTCAACTTCCAATCGCAATTTCCGTGGCCGGCAGGGGGCAGGGGTGCGCACGCATCTCATGAGCCCTGCCATGGCCGCTGCCGCGGCTTTGGCCGGGCATATTGTTGATATCAGGCGCGTGCAGGGGGCTGGGTAGAAACATCATGGAGCCCTTCATTTCGCTGAAATCCAATGCCGTGCCGCTGGCGCAGGACAATATAGATACGGATCAGATCATCCCGGCGCGCTTTCTGGCGCGGCCACGCGATGATGATCATGGCATCAATTTCTTTCGCGATTTGCGCTTTGATGCGGCGGGGAATGAGATTGCCGAATTTCCGCTCAACCAGCCCGCCTGGCGTGATGCGCGCATCATTCTGGGCGGGCGCAATTTCGCCTGCGGGTCATCGCGCGAAAATGCGGTTTGGGCGCTGCATGGCTGGGGCGCGCGGGCAGTGATTGCGCTAAGCTTCGGCGATATTTTCGCAATCAACGCAGTGAAGAATGGCGTTCTGCCCATTATCCTGCCGGCCGAGGCGGTCAGCGCGCTGATCGCCGCCAGCATCGCTGAACCCGAGGCGGAGATCGCGATTGATTTGCCGGCGCAAACCGTCACCGCGCCGGATGGCACGGTGCATCGCTTTGAAATTGATCCCTTCGCCAAGCGCAGCCTGCTGGAGGGTCTGGATGAATTGGCCTTCACCCTGACGCATGAGGAAGACATCGCCGCTTTCGAACGGCGCTTTGGCCGGGATAACTTCTGATCCCGCCTGACACAAAACACGACAAGAACTGGGGAGGAATACCATGATCAAGCCAATCAAGCGCCGCGCGATCCTCGCGGCCACGCTGGCCGCCCCTTGGGTGAGCAAGCTTGCCCATGCGCAAGGCGATTGGCCCAATCGGCCGATACGGTGGCTGGTGGCCTTCGCCGCCGGTGGCGCTGCCGATACCGCGGCGCGCGCACTTGCTGCCGATATGCAGGAAGCGTTGGGTCAGAATATCGTCATTGAAAACCGCACCGGCGGCAATGCCATCATCGCCGCCAATGCGCTGCTGCAAGCACCGCGCGATGGCTATACGTTTCTGGTGGATGCGGCCAATCAGCTTACGAACCCCGCGCTGATGCGCGATATCCCGTTTGATTACGCCACCGCCTTCACGCCCACCACCCTGATTTCGGTTTTTCCGCAAGTGATCGCGGTGAAGCATGATTTCCCCGCCAAGGACATCAAGGAATTCATCGCAGTCGCCAAGGCGCGGCCTGGCACCATCACGGTTGGCACGCCGCCGGCTGCGGGCATGGCGCATCTGGCGCTGGCCGCCTTTGAAAAACGCGCAGGCATCAGGCTGGTGCATGCGCCCTATCGCGGCGGTGCGGATGCGGCGCGCGATTTGCTCGCGGGAAGCATTGATGCCGTGCTGATCACCTCATCTTCCGTGCGCCCGCCGGTGCAGGCAGGCCGTGCGCGCATTCTGGCGGTGACGAGCCTTGAACGCATCGCGACCCTGCCGGATGTGCCGACTCTCGCGGAATCGGGCTTTCCGGGTTTCGACATGAATGATTGGAACGGGCTTTTCGCCGCTGCCGGCACGGCAAGTACCGTGGTTGAACGCATGGCCGCCGTCGCGGCGGTTTCGGCCAAATCCGCCGCGGTGCGCGCGCGCATGGACCCGGCAGGCGCCATCATGATCGGCAATGCGCCGGATGTGTTTGCGCGTTGGCTCACAGAGCAACGCCAAGGCGCGCTTGAAGTGATCCGCGATGCTGGCATCACGCTTGGGTGAATAGGATCAGTTCTTCGCCATTCTTCACGAAAGAAAACCCACGCCAAGCATCCGGATTGCGCTTGCTGCACTGATCTTCTGTTGCGGGCTTACCGCCTGTGCGGAGCAGCCAGGCGCGCCTGCTTCGGGCAGCGCAGCGCGTTCCGCTGGCCCGATCACGGAAGAAAAGGGCCCATGGCGCGAACAAGATCATTGGATCCCGGTGGAAGGCACGAACCAATTCATTCTGATGCGGCTTTGCCGTCCGGCGGGGAGCAATCCGGCGCGCCTTATTGTGGCCAATCATGGGTCTCCGCCCAGTGCCACGCAACGCCCCAATATGGCGCCCTGGTCCTGTGAGCAGCGGGCGATTTCCTGGTTCCTGACGCGCGGCTATGCTGTCGTGGTGCCCTTGCGCCGGGGCTATGGCGCGTCTGGCGGCAACTGGGCGGAAAACTATGGTTCCTGCCGTGATCCCAATTTCGTAGCGGGCGGGACCGAGACGGCGCGGGATATTCGTTCCGCCATCACCTATGCCACCGCGCAGCCTGGGATACGCCGGGATGGTGCGGTCGTGGTGGGTCAATCTGCCGGTGGTTGGGGTTCACTCGCGCTCGCGGCGCGCAATCCGCCAGAGGTAGCAGCGATTGTGAACATGGCCGGCGGGCGCGGGGGGAGGGTGGATAACCTGCCCAACAACAATTGTCGGGCCGATGTGCTGGCGACCAGTGCCGGGCAATTTGGTCAGTCGGCGCGGGTGCCAAGCCTTTGGGTCTATACCGCCAATGACAGTTTCTTCGGCCCATCGCTTGCGGGGGCCATGCATCAAAACTATGTCCAGGCTGGCGGGGTTGCGGATTTCCGCGCCTTGCCCGCTTTCGGCCAGGATGGGCATGGACTTTTCACCGCTGCCGGCGGGCCGCAGATTTGGGGGCCTTTGGTTGAGGCATTCCTCGCCAATACCCTTCGCTAACAGGAGTAGTCGCCTTGGATCAGGAAGACGTGAAGCTGGAAGGGCAAATCCGCGAAAAGCTGGTGCGCACCAAGGAGCGCTGGGCCGAAGAAGGCCGCCTGCTGACCGGCACCACGGCGGACCCGGCGCGCGAACGCCTGCCGCCTGGCCAGACTTTGGTCAAGGATTGGCCAGTGCTTGATCTTGGCGTGCAGCCTGATGTCAGCACGGCCAAATTCCGGTTGCGCCTTGAAGGGCTGGTAGAAAATCGCCTAGCCTTCGATTGGGAAGGCTTCATGGCGCTGCCGCAAGCCGACATGGTTTGCGATATCCACTGCGTCACGCAATGGAGCCGTTATGACAATCGCTTCACCGGTGTGCGTACCACGACGCTGTTGGAAATGGCGCGCCCGCGCCCTGAAGCGCGCTTCGTGTCCATGACATCCTATGATGGCTATACGACGAATTTGACTCTGGAAGCCTTCGCGGCCGCCGATGTGATGGTGGCGCATTCCTGGGAAGGCGCGCCAATCACCCGCCAGCATGGCGGGCCGGTGCGGCTGGTGCTGCCGCGCCTGTATTTCTGGAAAAGCCCGAAATGGCTGACGCGCATCGAATTGCTGGCGGAAGATCGCCCCGGCTTTTGGGAAGTGCGCGGCTATCACAATCAGGGCGATCCCTGGCTTGAGGAACGCTATGGTTAAGCCAACCCGCCGTGCCTTGCTGGCCCTGCCGCTGATGGCCGCAGCCCCCGCCCCTGCAACCGCCTGGGATTTCCGCTTCCCCGCCCTGGAAGGCGGCGAACATGATCTGGCCGCCTGGCGCGGGCGGGTCTTGCTTGTGGTGAACACGGCATCCTTTTGCGGCTTCACCGGGCAATATGCCGCGCTGCAACGCCTGCATGAAGCGCAGGAAGGTGCCGGGCTGGTGGTGCTTGGCGTGCCTTCCAATGACTTCAATCAGGAAAGCCAGGATGGCCGCAAGATCAGGGAGTTTTGTGATGCACAATTCGGCATCACCTTTCCCATGACGGCGCTGTCCCGTGTACGCGGACCGGAAGCGCATCCCTTGTATCGCTGGGCCGCGACCCGTGCAGGTGGTGAGCCGCGCTGGAATTTTCACAAATACCTGGTCTCACGCGATGGGCGGCAGGTGCAGGGGTTTCCGGCGCGGATGGACCCCGACTCCCCCGCTCTCAAGCGTGCCCTGGAACAGGCTTTGGCGACGGTAGCCCCGGCAAGTTGAGGTCCGTCTGGCCGAATCATCATTTATTCGGGTCGATTAGGTTTAGCGGCAACGAAAAAACTCGCGCATTGGTAGCAAAATCCTGTAGCATTCCCGCATGACGAGACAATTACTCCGCCGCCTGATCGGAACATGCCCTCTAGCAGCCGCCAGCAGATCGCTGCGCTTTGCGCTATTGCCGCTTCTGGCTTTGGTTCTTGGGCAGGGCTTGATAAGGCCGAGCCTGGCCGAGGGTGAGGCACCCATTCGCATGCGGGTAGTCGGTGGCCTTGCCGATGTGAGCCAATATCTGCGCTATGAGGAGCCCTTTTGGCGGGAGCGCATCACCCAAGCGACCAATGGCCGCATTGTGGCGGAAATCGCCCCCTTCGATCGCAGCGGCATTCGCGGGCAGGAAATGCTCTCCCTCATGCGGCTTGGCGTGGTGTCCTTCGGGACAGCCCTGCTCGCGGTGGTGAGCACTGAAGAACCCGAATTCAACGCCATAGACCTGCCTGCCGTTAATCCTGATATGGGAGCGCTACGCCGTTCGGTCGCCGCGTTTCGTGGGCATCTGGCCGAGACTTTGCGAGATCGTTACGAGGTCGAACTGCTTGGGGTCTATGTCTATCCGGCACAAGTAGTGTTTTGCCGCCGACCATTTTCGCGCCTTGCTGATCTTGCTGGACGACGCATCCGTACCTCCTCGGTTGGGCAATCCGAAATGTTTACCGCGCTTGGCGCGACGCCTGTCGTGATCCCCTTTGCCGAGATTGTTTCCGCTATCCGGTCGGGCGTGGTGGAATGCGCCGTGACGGGCACATTGTCCGGCAATGATATCGGCCTTCATGAAGTAACGACCCATGTGCATAATATGGCGGTCACATGGGGCCTTTCCATTTTTGGCGCTAATCTCGGGGCCTGGCATGCCTTGCCAGAATGGGCGCGCGATGCGATCCGAGGCGAAGTGGCCAAGCTTGAGGCCGACATTTGGGACGCCGCTGATCGTGAAACAGGAGAAGGCCTTGCCTGCAATGCGGGTCAGGCGGGCTGCCAGAATGGCCGGCGCGGCAGCATGGTTGTGGTGCCGGTCACCGAAGCCGATGAACAGCGACGTCGTCAATTGTTAACAGATAGCGTCCTGCCCGGTTGGGTGCGACGCTGCGGGGTTGAATGTGTGGATGCCTGGAACAAGACACTCGCCCCAGTGCTTGGCGTAAGGGCCCGGCCGGAGTAGCGCCGTGTTCTCCACGCGCTTCCTGCGCCATGCGGTACTTTTTTCCGCACTGGCGCTTTTGATTGCGCAAATCGTCGCGACTGCCTTGTTGATAAACCGTGCCAGGGAAGCACAGATCGCAGCAGCGCTTGATTCGCTGAGTAAGATTGGGCGGTCCACGGAAGCGGCGATCAACCGGTCCTTTGTTCAGGTTGATGCCATGCTGGCGGGCCTGCCTGCAGTACTCGCGCCGTTTCAACGCGATGGTCGTCTGGAAGTATCGCAGGTCAACCGCGTTTTACGAGAATTGAACAATCAAAACTTCACGTACCGTGACATTCTGCTGCTTGGCCAGGATGGGCTGCCGGTAGCAACCGCCCTGCCGGTATCACGCCGCCGGCGCTTGCCATTACCAAGTATATCTTCCTTTGCCGAGGTCGCGGCCCGTGGCGGCAGTGTCCTGATTGGTGGGCCGGTGCTCAATGCAAATACAGGCGAATGGACCCTATTCTTTGCGCGCAATATTGTATTGCCGACCTTGGGGCCCGTCATGGCGGTGGCTGAAGTGCCAGTTCCCGTTGTACAAGCCATTCTTTCCAGCGCAGGAGAAAGCCTTGGGCTTCGGGTCACACTTGAGCGGGATGACGGCACTTTACTCGCTTCTGTTCCGCATGACGAAACGCGTATCGGACAGAAGCTTACCCCGCCTGCGGCTGCGCTTCGCGGGGTGGCGATAACGGAGCCCATCAGAAGTCGTTTTACGCCAGAAATCGTATTCGCTGCCGTCCGGCCAACACTTTATCCGGCTCTGACGGTTGCGGTAACGCTTGAAGTGGATACTGCCCTGAAAGGCTGGTATGCGGATCGCACCCGCGCCTTTGTCGTTTCCGGCGCACTTGGCCTCATGATTCTGTTGGTGGCCGGCGCCCTGATGGTGGGGCTGCGGCAGAGAGAACGCGTCGAAGATGAACGCGCCACCGCGCGGCGTACACTTGAAAACGCCCTTGAATCGATGTCAGACGGCTTTGTCATGTTCGACCCGGATGATCGGCTGATTGCCTGTAACAGCCGCTACAAGGATTTTTACAAGATCAGCGCTCCATTCATCGTCCCTGGCGCGCTGTTTGACGACATCATGCGCGAAGGTGCGCTGCGTGGGCAGTATCCGCAGGCGAAGGGCGATATTGAGACCTTCGTGACTGAGAGCAAGGCCTTTCACCGTGGCAACCACCCTCCGATGGAACGGCTTTTGCCCGATGGCCGCTGGGTACTGATTACGGAACGTCGCACGCCGGATGGCGGCGTTGTTGGCATCCGTACGGATATCACGCCGTTGAAGAGTGCCATGCAGGATTTGGCCACCGCCCGTGATACCGCGCGCGCCGCTGGGGAAGCCAAGAGCCAATTCCTGGCGCGCATGTCCCATGAACTGCGCACGCCGCTCAATGGTATTCTTGGATTTTCGGAATTGCTGCTTGATGATCCGCGGCTTGCTGATGACCAACGCGACAAGATCCGCACCCTCTACAATGCCGGAAAGCATTTGCTGGAGCTGGTCAATGGCCTCCTTGATCTTTCGAAAATCGAATCCGGGCGCATGGAATTGGCTACGCGTGCCTTTCCCCTGCAGGAAGTAATTCAAAGCTCTGCCGCGCTAGTGGCCCCTGATATCATGCGCAAGAGATTGGAGTTTACCCTAAATCTTGATCCGCGCTTGCCCAAATCCGTCATGGGCGATCCAACCAGGCTGCGCCAGGTAATTCTAAACCTGCTCTCAAATGCAGTGAAATTTACCCCATCAGGCGGTAGTGTCTATTTCCTTGCACGGCAGAAGGAAGCAGAGAGACTCCGCATTGAAGTGCGTGATACCGGACCCGGTATTTCACCCGAAAATCAGCGCCTGATCTTCGAGGATTTTGTGCAGATCGCTTCCATGACCCAAAGTGAAGCGCTAGGCACCGGGCTTGGGCTTGCCATAACATCGCGACTTGTGAAGCAAATGGGCGGGGAGATCGGTTGCCAGAGTAATTCCAGAAATGGTTCCACATTCTGGATCGAAATTCCGCTTGTGGTGACAGAGATCTCTGAATTAGCACCGGACGCGGCAAGGCAGAATTTGCCACCGCCAATCGTGCAAAAAAGACTTCGTATTCTGGTGGTGGATGACGTCAAGGCAAATCGCGATGTAGCAGGCGCGCTCCTGGCCAGTCTGGGCCATGATATCACCTTTGCGGCCGGCGGGACTGAAGCGCTTGAGAAACTGCCTGCGGAGAAATTCGATCTGGTGCTGATGGATTTGCAGATGCCGCAACCGGATGGGTTTGAGGCGGCACGCGCCATCCGCGCCATGCCCGCTCCCCTGGGAAAGGTACCGATTTTTGCGCTGACCGCTTCTGTGATGCCTGAACAAATAGCGGCCGCGCAGGAAGCAGGCATGAATGGGCATATCGGCAAGCCACTGACCCGCGAAGCACTTGCGACCGCTCTTGCTGGCTTGCACAATCTTCCAGTAAATGGAACTGAGCGTCAGGCAATACACGCCGAAGGTTCTCCCGTGCCGAGGGCCTCAGTCGTGGATCAGCGTGTGCTGGCTTTGCTCAAAAGCGAATTGAGGGGCGCGGCGGCCGGGGTAGTCCGAGAATTCATGGTAGAAATGGAGACGATTCGCGATCAATTCGCTGCCGAATTGGTTCAGGCTGCGCCCCGCGCTGATGTGATCTCGCAAAATGCCCATCGCCTGCTGGGTGCGGCGCGCACCCTTGGTGCGATGCAGCTTGCCGCGCAAATAACTGAATTCCAGCAATTGCAGCCGCGTGATAGTGCCGTTTTCCACGGACGCAACGCGAAAGCTCTTGAACGCATAATCGATGCAATCGATATCGCTTTGGAGCATTTGGAAGCTTTTTTCCAGGCCAATCTTGTTGGTACGGAGCTGAACGCCTGATTGGTGTGATGCATGCCCAGTGATGGGGTGAGCACTCTGGTGCTGCCCATCTCAGGCTTTGTTGCTGACACCCAGCATACGCTTGAAGCCATCCCATTGCTGCACAAGCCAACCGCCGGTGGCGAGACTTTCCGGCGCCTCGGGATCACCGGTCAGGGGGTAATTTTGCCGGCTGAAATCCGCGGTCCGAAAAATCCAATCCCAGACCGGGAAAAGGACCGCGTAATTTTTGCCATGCTCCGCCACCGAAAGCACGCCGTGATGGGCGCGGTGGTAGCGCGGCGATACCAGCAGGCGTTCACCGATACGCCCGAAGGACAAGCGGATATTCCCATGGGAGAAGGCTTCCACCATGCGCATCAAAAGCAGCAATAGAGGGAATTGCGCCGGCGATACGCCAATCAATAGCGCGATAGTGCCAAACCAAAGCGCGGCAATCACCTCATCCAGGATATGGTTCCGGTCATCGGTCCAGAAGGTCATTTGGCGCTGCGCGTGATGGATAGAATGCAAGGCCCACCACCAACCGATGGTATGCTGCAGGCGGTGGCGCCAATACTCGCCAAAATCAAGGATCACGACGTAGATAAAAAAGGTCAGCAGCGGCGCCTGATGCAGGACGGGAAAGATCGATTCCAGCGTTGGAGACACAAAGCCCGTATCCGCCAACATGCCTTCCAGCCGGCTTTGGATAGCCGCCAAAAGGATGAAGGCCAGCAGCGGGAAAATGCCAAGCTTGGCGAGCAGGGTGTAGATGATGTCGGTTCTGATCGCGCGCCGATCGGTCACTGGTTCAACAGGGCGCCAGGCTTCCAGTGGACGGCAGACGATATAGGTAACGATGATGCCAAAGATGCTAAACAGGGCGAAATCCACCCATTCCAGCATTTCATCGGCGATATTCATCAGGTCGGTCGCATAAAGCACGGGCTGCAGGAAGGCTTCGAAAATCCAGCCCGTCAGTTGCGTATGCCAATCATCGAGTGTCTTGAACATGGCTCAACGCCTGCCCTCAGCATTCAATTGACCGAAACAAAAGCCCTTGGCCTGCAAGCCCGCCAACACGTCTTCAAGAACATTCGCGTAAGGGTCTTTCCGGCTGCGCACGCCCCAATGCATGACCAGCACTTCCCCATCCCTGATGCTTCTGATCGCGCGGTCGCGCAGCGCGGCATTGGTATGCGTGTCGCTGTTCAATTCATCGCCAAGAAAGCCATTGGCTGTCCAGCCCTGATGCTTCAGGCCACAAGCTTCGGCCATGCGGAGCGTATTGGGCGTGGTAATGCCGCCCGGCGCGCGCCAAAGCGGCAACACCATCGCATCAGGCACGGCGGCGCGCAGCCTTTCTATAGGGGCATTCAATTCGCGGCACATGGCGGCCTGATCAAGGCGCGTTTCATTCTTTTTGTCGTAGGAGACAAAGCGCACCAAGCCCGGTGCCGGATCGCCACGGAAATACCAATGGCGATCCGTATGGCTTGCGAAGACATGACCTTCGGCGGCGCGAGCGCGCCAGAATTCAGCCCAACCGGGATCAAGGCTTCTATCGCCGCGATGGGTTGGTTCATGCGCCACAAAAAGCGTCGCGCGTATGCCGCGGCGTTTCAGGATTTCAGCGATCCGTTCTGCTTCACGGCCCCAGCCCGTATCGATCGTAAGGTAGATTGTCCCCGCACTACATGCTGCCGGCGTGCGCGCGCCAAGGCTGCCGGGCGTCAGCATTGCAACAGCCAAAGCGCCGGCAAGGATGCGACCGATAGCCTTGATCATGTCTGCCTAGCCATCATTGCGCGGCGCGCGGCTGCACGAAAATACCATGCGGGCTGCGCCCGACACGGATGGTGGAAACCTCGCCCGACGCCGGGTCCAGCCTGGCGATACGCCCAGCCCAGCGAAGCGTCGTCCAAACCGCGCCATCAGGGGCGAAGGCGATGCAATCCGGCCCGCCCGGAACCTCATGGACGCGGCGCACCTGCAGCGTATCAGGTTCTATTTCCGCGATACGGCTTTGCACGCGGCTGGTCGCCCATAATGTCTTGCCGTCAGGCGAAGGGAAAATGGTATGCGCGCCGCGACCCACACGAATGGTGCTTTCCACCTGACGGGTTTCCGGGTTCAGCACGACGAAATGGTCCCGCCCCATAATGCCAACAATCAGCCGCCCGCGATGCCACAGGATACCCGCAGGCTCTGGCCCGACATTCGCCTGCCACACCATGCGCCGTTCCTGCAGGTCAATCGCCATGACAGTGCCATCGCCCTGGATGGTAATATAGGCAAAGCGCGAATCAGGGCTGAAGGCGATATGCGAAGGTTTGTTGCCGGCACGAAATCTCTCGAGCAGTCTTGGGCCATTCGCGTCATAGATATCCACCTGACCGCGCCTTAGGCTTGCGATCACCAGCAGGCGCCCATCCGGTGTGAAATCCAGATGATAAGGGTTGGAAATGCGTTCCCGGCGCAGCACGGTACCGGTTGCAGGTTCGACATAAAGGATTTCATTGCCGGCGGAATCGGCAATCAGCAATTCCTTGCGATCGGGCGACAGCACCAGATGATGCACTTCGCGCAGCCCCTCAATGCGCCGGACTTCCTCACCGGTGCGCGAATCGATTTTCACAATGCTCGGGTCGGTCGAATTGAGCACATAGACCAGATCGGCCCGCGCCGGAGCAGCAGCAACCGCAAGGCCGATCACCCCAACGCCGCACAATGCACCGCGCAAATGGTGCAGCATTTTCCTAAAGCTCATGGCTTGTCCGAACTTTCAAAGGTCATTGCGGCGCCATTCATGCAGTAGCGCAGCCCGGTGGGCGGCGGCCCATCGGGAAACACATGGCCCAGATGCCCGCCGCAATTGGCGCAATGCACCTCTGTGCGCACCATGAATAGCGCCCGGTCAACCTGCGTGCCCACCGCACCTTCAACCGGCGCGTAGAAGGAAGGCCAGCCCGTACCGCTTTCATATTTGGTCGCAGCATCAAACAAGGCCTGACCGCAGCCGGCGCATAGAAAACGCCCAGGGCGCTTTTCGTGATTGAGTGGCGAAGTCCCCGGCCTTTCCGTGCCGTGCTGGCGCAAGACGCGATAGGCTTCCGGCGCCAGGCTTGTGCGCCATTCGGTATCGCTACGCTCCAGCGGGAAGCTTTTGCCCTGTGTCGGGTTCTGCCTGAAGAATGCCATGGCTTCTCAATTGCCTCCCTGGGGCTTCAGCGATGACGCGAAGGATTTGCGAAACTTGGCGAGTTTTGGCGCAATCACCGCTTGGCAATAGCCCGACCAGGGGTTGCGGGCAAAGTAGTTGTCATGTTCGGGCTCCGCGGGCCAGAACACCGTCAAAGGCATGATTTCAGTTACAATGGGGCGAGGCCATAGCCCAGCCGCAGTGATTTCCGCCAACACGGAATTGGCTGTCGCTGCCTGATCGGCGTCATGCGTCAGGATGATGCTGCGATATTGCGGGCCGATATCAGCGCCCTGCCGGTCCTTGGTGGTTGGGTCATGGGTCGCAAAAAACACCTTGAGCAGATCGGCAAAGGAAACCTGCCCTGGGTCGAAGGTGATTTCCACCACCTCGGCATGGCCGGTGCGCTTGCCGCAGACTTCCTCATAGGTTGGGTTGGCCACATGGCCGCCCGCATAGCCGGATTGCACCGCAGTGACGCCGACCATTTCCCGAAACACAGCTTCCAGGCACCAAAAGCAGCCGCCGCCAAGTGTCGCCTTTTCCATCTCAACCCCCGCCTCAAGGCCTTTGGGGGATACCAAATTCCCGCCGCAGACTAAAACCAGCCATCAAACAATGCCAGTATATTGGCCGGGTTCAGCCCGTCCGCAAGGATGATGTCATTACCCAGCCCCCCTTCAAAATCATGACCCGAGCCGTTTCCAAAAATGATATCACCCAAACCACCGCCTAACAATGAAAGGCCGCTAGCACCCTGGCCTACCACAATAATCTCGATATTCGCTGGGATCAGGAGATCGGTTGTGGTCATGATGGTGTCATTGCCAGCCATTGAATTTTCCAGGATCAAGTCCTCAATATCATCCAGCACATAAAAATCATCTCCCCCGCCGCCCGCCATTGTGTCAGCACCCGCGCCCCCGATGACAGTATCGTCCGCTGCTCCTCCATCCAGGGAATCGTTACCCTCGCCGCCATAAAGAATGTCGGCCTGATTGCCTGCCAGCAAAATGTCATCCTGTTCCCCTCCCTGGAGGGTATCGGCGCCGTCCCCGCTCTCAAGCGTATCACTACCTTCGCTGCCCAGAAGCTCGTTGGCGTGAGAGTTGCCGATCAGAAGATTATTGCCGAGCCCGCCGCCGCCGCGCATCGCCGCGCTACCCGGCGCGAGAACAAGGGTTTCTACCTCAGCCGGCAGATAGAAATCACAGGATGCGATGATGGTGTCATTGCCGTCGCTATAGTATTCAATCACCACCTCATCGACGCTTTCTACTATGAAGCGATCATTGCCCGCACCACCCTCCACGATATTCAGTCCAGAACCAGCGACCAGGGTGTCATTTCCTGGGCCACCCTGAAGCAAGTCATCACCCGCGGCGCCGAGAATACTATCGCTCGCAGATCCACCTATTAGAATATTGTCTTCACCACCGCCTACCAGGGTAACAGCTCCGCTTGAGGCGGATGCATTAACTGCTTCGAAACGCGCGAGCCAAGCACCACCACTCGCCTGATTTTCAGTCACGCTTAAATTGAACGAAAGGCCGTTGGAAATCACAAGCCAGTCAAATCCATCGCCACCATCAAGGCGATCGGATGTTTCCCCGTAGACGATAGTATCATTCCCACTGCCGCCATCAATGCTGTCGGTACCTGCGCCGCCAATCAGGCTATCCGTGCCGGTGCCGCCAGAAAGAGTGTCGTTGCCCGTCCCGCCTTCAAGCGTATCCGCGCCATCATCGCCCACTAGAAAATCATTGCCAGCTCCGCCGATAAGGCAGTCACTTCCCAAGCCTCCATAGAGTGAATCGTTGCCGCCTTCCCCTTCCAGCCTATTTATGGCGCTGGTATCATCTATTTCCGTGACCCCGGGTCCAGAGGCATATAGGGCATCATTACCATTGCTCCCAAGTAACCAATCATTGCCAGCGCCGCCCCAAAGCTGATCATCTCCGTTATCGCCTGCGAGCGTATCGGAGCCATCACCGCCTGAAAGCGAGTCATTGCCATTTCCACCCAAAAGAACATCAGCACCGCCTAGGCCAAAGAGCCTGGAACCAGAGGATCTTGCCTGCAAGACATCATCACCCGAAGCGCCGGCCCAGGCGGCAAAGCTTTGCGTATCTGCCGCTGTGAAGAGTAGTCCTGAACTTAAATCAGAGGCTTGCAGTCTAAACACGATATCCACGGTGCCGAGCGAACCGTTTTGGTCCAAATCAAGGACCACCCACCCGCCGTTTCGGGCTAATGCCGAATCAGGTATCAGCAGCCATGCCTGGAGATACGCGGCGCCCAAATCATCTCCCGGTAGCGCAAGACCAAGCGTTGGGCCGCCTGGTGCCAATAGGCTACCGCGCCATACCAAGGGTGTCGGACCGTTTGGTCCGGTCAGCATTCCCCCTGTAAGTCCGAGGGAGAGTGTGTCGCCTTCAGAGAGCGAAAAATCCGCAACAGTATCGGCGTCGGTGAAGCTGCTGACGGTAATTGGGTTTATTGAAAGATTAATGAGAAAGTTATCGGCGCCAGTGCCCCCTTGGAGCCAATCCGCGCCTCCACCGCCTGAAAGGGTATCTTGATCATCGCCGCCCAATAGCGTGTCTCTGCCGCGAGAACCCGACAGCACATCTCCCCCGGCTCCTCCGATCAGGAGATTACGTGAAGTCTCATCATCACCTTCAACTCTGGTCTCATTGTCAGCGTAGAGAATATCCCAGCCATCTTCCCCATAAAGAGTATCATTTCCGCCATCGCCATAAAGCCAGTCTGCCAGATCGCCGCTGTAGAGCAGGTCGTCACCGGCGCCACCAAAAAGAATATCTACGCCACCATAGGAAAGCAGCGTATCGGCCCCTTGCAGACCGAAAAACGTATCATCCGTTATGCCGGATTTTGCGAGATAGTCATTACCGGCGGACCCGATCATGAGTGTGATACCGGGCCTGGGGAACAGGGGTGGCGCGAGGGGACTTCCGAACAAGACCGAAGGACCGGCAACGCTTTTCCTGACGATTCGGCGGATAGACGTTTCGTGAAATCTTGATTGAGCGCATTTTGTGATGTTAGGCTTAAGAACATTTTTTGCTCCTCAGCTAACATGGTCGCAAAGAAAGCTTGAGATTCAGGAAAGATCTTCCTTCGGTGCCCTGAGCCTGCTGGCTTGCCTCGCGCACTCATGAAGGGTTATGCTTGTTTGGGAATAACGGGGGTCAGATATGAGGCGCCGATCATGGTTGATCTCGGCCTTTGCAACCGCGATACCGGCGACGTCTTTCGCGATCGAGGGGCCGTTGATTGCCGCCGCTGCCAGCTTGCAGCCGGCCTTGGAAGAGGTAGCCCCGCTCATCAGCGCACAAACCGGCATCGCGCCGCGCTTCGCCTATGGGGCCAGCGGCAATCTTGCGCGGCAAGTCGCGCAAGGCGCGCCCTTTGAAATGCTGCTCGCGGCGGATGAGATCAGCATCCAGAAACTCGCCGAAGCGGGACATACGCGCGATGCGGGCCATGTCTTTGCTCTTGGCAGGCTGGCGTTATTCGCGCCGCGCGGGTCAGCGCTTGACCCCGCTGGCGGGCTGGAAGCGCTCCGCCCCTTATTGGCGGCAGGGCGTGTGCAGCGCTTTGCCATCGCCAATCCGGAGACCGCCCCCTATGGCCGCGCTGCCGAACAAGCCTTGCGCAGCCTTGAATTATGGGAGGCGTTGCGCCCGCACCTGGTTTTCGGCACCAGCATCGCCCAGGCAGCGCAATTCGCCACAACCGAGGGCGCGATTGGCGGCCTTGTTGCGCATTCGCTCGCGCTGTCCCCCGCGCTCTCGGCGCGCGGCAGCTTTAGCCTGGTGCCGGAGGCTTTGCATGAACCGCTCCGTCACCGCCTGGCCCTGACCAAGCGCGCCAGTGACGCGGCGTTGCGTGTGCAGACCTGGTTGCTTTCCCCCCAGGCGGCGGCGGTTTTCGCGCGCCATGGCTTGCAGGCGCCTAGTGCGCTTCCCGTTCACACTCGTTCGCCGGGCGCGCACTAAATGCGTGTTTGGTCGCATTTTCCGAGCCGCCAAGTGAACCCACTTGGCTTGAAAATGCTCTGAACCATGGATTGGCCCGCCTTTCGCCTTTCGCTCTGGCTTGGTCTTGGCACGGTGGTGATCCTGCTGCCCTTGGCGCTCTGGCTCGGGCGCTTCCTGGCGCTGCGGCGCTTTCGTGGGCGCGGCGTGGTTGAAGCGGCGGTGGCGCTGCCGCTGGTGCTGCCGCCGACCGTGCTCGGCTTTTATTTGCTGGCGGCCTTTGGCGCCGGCACCTGGCTTGGCGGCGCTTTCCAAGCGCTTTTTGGCCGCACGCTGGCCTTTTCCTTTGAAGGGCTGCTGCTGGCGAGTGCCATCGCCAATATCCCCTTCGCAGTTCAGCCAATCCAAAACGCTTTCGCCGCCATCCCAGCCAATCTGCGCGAAGCGGGGGCTACTTCCGGGATGGCGCCTTGGGCCGTGCTCTGGCGCGTTGAATTGCCCTTGGCTTGGCCCGGCATAGCCACCGCCATTGTGCTCACCTTCGCCCATACGCTTGGCGAATTCGGCGTGGTGCTGATGGTGGGCGGCGCCATTCCCGGTGAAACGCGCACCGCCGCCATTGCCATTTATGATCGCGTGCAGGCGTTTGATGATGCCGCTGCGGCCAGCATGTCCGCCCTGCTGCTGGTGATCTGCCTTGTGTCGCTGCTGCTGGTGCAGCGCCTGACACGCGGGATCGGGCGCCGCCGCCATGACTGACGCGGGGCTTTCCGTGCGCCTCAAGGCGGCGACACCCATCGCCCTTGATATCGCGCTTGATTGTGCGCCGGGGGAATTATTGGCGATTATCGGTCCATCTGGTGCGGGCAAATCAACCACGCTGCGCGCCATTGCCGGGCTGCATCATCCGGCCAGTGGCAGCGTGATCTGCGATGGGGAAACCTGGCTCGATACCAGCCGCGCGCTTGACCTGCCGGCGCATCGGCGCCGCGTTGGCCTGGTGTTTCAGGATTACGCGCTGTTTCCGCATATGACAGCGCTTGGCAATGTCATGGCCGCGATGGGGCATGCGCCGGTCTCGACGCGCGCCGAACGCGCCGCTGGCCTTTTGGCGCGCGTGCATTTGGCAGGGTTGGAAGAACGTCGCCCGGCGGAGCTTTCCGGCGGGCAGCAACAACGTGTCGCCGTCGCACGCGCCTTGGCGCGCGACCCTGCCGTATTGTTGTTGGACGAGCCCTTTAGCGCCGTGGACCGCGCCACGCGTCGGCGCTTGCAGGTGGAATTGGCCAATCTGCGCCAGGGCCTTGCCATCCCGATCATCCTGGTCACGCATGATTTGGACGAGGCTGCGTCGCTTGCCGATCGTATGCTGCTGCTGCATCGCGGGCGCGGCCTGCAAACTGCACCGCCCGCGGAAATGCTCGCCCGCCCGGCCTCGGCCGAGGTCGCGCGGCTGCTGGATCTGCGGAATCTCTTCACCGGCGTGATCTTGGCGCATGAGGATGGACTGACGCGGCTTCGCTGGGGTGACCAGGTGCTGGAAGCAGCGCCCATGCCAAGCCTGACGCCAGGGACCGCCGTTGATTGGCTGATTGGCGCGGGCGGGGTGGTGTTGCATCGGCGTGGCCGCCCCTCAGCCGGCGAAAGGGAGAACCCGGTTTCCGGCACCATCACCGCGTTGCTGCCCATGGGTGAGGAAATGCGGGTGACCCTGGATGTGGGCGACACGGAAGGCCGGCAATTGACCTTCGCCCTGCCGTGCCATGCCGCGCAGCGTAACGCGCTTGCGGTGGGTGAAGCATGCAGCGTTTCCCTGCTGCGCGATGCCTTGCACGTGATGCCCCGGCCATGAAGGATGCCGCGCTTTGGCTCCGGCTGGATTTTGCGGATGGCCGGGTCGGCCCCGGCAAGATCGCCCTGCTGGAAGCAATTGCTGAAGCCGGTTCGATCAGCGCGGCCGCGCGTGCGCTCGGCATGTCCTATCGCCGCGCCTGGGAACTGGTGACGGAGTTGAATGAGACCTTCTCGGCCCCGGTGGTGGAGCGTATCACCGGCGGCGCCGGGGGCGGCGGGGCGCGGCTGACCCGCCTGGGGGAGGCTTTGGTCCTCGGCTTTCGGGAGATTGAAGCGGCGGCGGCCCGCGCGGCGTCCCAGCATTTGCGCCGTTTGGCAAAATCCTGAAGCGCGGCACCTTGCGGCGGAGCCTCGGGCGCGCTGCAATGCGGGCATGAGTGATCGCACCGCTGCCCCCGCCCGCCCCGCTTCCACTGTCATGCTGCTGCGTGACGGGCCAAGTGGCATGGAAGTGTTCATGGTGGTGCGCCACCGCCAGATTGATTTCGCCTCTGGCGCGCTGGTGTTTCCGGGCGGACGGGTTGAAGCGTCTGACAAGGTGCTGGCCGGCGGCGATGCGCATGGCGCCTTTCGTGTCGCGGCGATTCGCGAAACCTGGGAAGAATGCGGCGTATTGCTGGCCGAAGCCGGTGCGGCGCCGGAAGCCGAGGGCGAATTCGCCGCCATGTTGGCCGCGCGCGGTCTGGCCCCCGCGATTTCGGGCCTTGCGCATTTCGCGCATTGGATCACGCCGGTGGATGTGCCGAAGCGTTTTGATACGCATTTCTTCCTGGCCGCCGCGCCCGAAGATCAGGCCGCTTTGCATGATGGCCATGAAGCGGTTGATAGTGTCTGGATCAGGCCAGCTGACGCGCTGGCGGAAGGCATTGCCGGCACCAAGAAACTTGTGTTCCCGACCCGCATGAACCTGACCAAACTCGCCCGACATGACAGCGTGGCTGAAGCCTTCGCCGTCGCCTGCGCCAAGCCCGTGGTCACCGTGCTGCCGGAACAGATTGGCATGACCCCTGAAGGGCGCATCCTGCGCCTGCCTCGCGCAGCCGATTATGGCGGCGAGGAATTCCTGGCGGGCGATCCGCCTTCCATGTGATGGAGACTCCACCCATGCTGCCTCGCCGCCTTCGCTTTGGCATCTTCCTCGCACCCTTTCATCGGGTGGGTGACAACCCGACGCTGGGGCTCACGCGCGATTTGGAATTGATCGAATGGCTGGACCATCTTGGCTTTGATGAGGCCTGGATAGGGGAACATCATTCCGCGGGCTGGGAAACCATCGCCAGCCCGGAAATCATGATTGCTGCAGCAGCGGAACGCACCAAGCACATCAAGCTTGGATCAGGTGTGACCAGCCTGCCCTATCACCACCCGCTTTTGGTCGCGCAGCGTTTTGTGCAATTGGACCACATGACGCGCGGGCGCGTGATGCTGGGCTGCGGGCCGGGCGCGCTGGTGTCTGACGCGTATATGATGGGCATTGATGCGGCGCATCAGCGCCGGCGGATGGATGAATCGCTCGATGCCATTACGCGGCTTTTGGCCTGCGAAGAACCGGTAACGATGGAAACCGATTGGTTCATGCTGCGTGAAGCACGGCTCCATCTGGCGCCTTATTCCGAACCGCGTTTCCCAATCTCGGTCGCCTCTTCCACCACGCCATCGGGTGCGCTGGCGGCAGCGAAATATGGCCTTGGCTTGCTCTCACTTGGCGCGGGCTTGCCGGGCGGGCCGAAATCTCTTGCCGAGCAATGGCAGATGGCGGAAGCGGAAGCCGCCAAACATGGCCAGAAGATGGACCGGCGCAATTGGCGCCTGGTGGTCAATCTGCATTGCGCCGAGGATGATGAACGCGCGCTGCGGGATGTGCGCCATGGTGAGGCTTTGGAAACACTCACCTATTTCAGCGAAACCCTGGGGCGGCCACCGATGCGTTCCGAAGACCCGCTGCGCGATGGGCTGGCGATGGGCTCAACGCTGGTCGGATCACCAGAAACGGTGGCGGCGGGGATTGAGCGTTTGCTTGGCTTCACCAATGGCGGGGCAGGGGGTGTCTTGTTCCGCGCGCATGAATGGGCCGATCGGGAAGCCACCATGCGGTCTTTCGAGCTTTTCGCCCGTTGGGTGATGCCGCGCTTCCAGGGCTCGCTTGTGATGCCGCAACAATCCCGCGATTGGGTCAGCAGCAATCGTGAGAGCATCTTCGCGCCAAACATGGCGGCGCTGAAGCAGGCCTTCCGTGATGCAGGGCAGGATGCGCCGGAAATGTCTCGGCTCAAGCTGCATACCGGCAAGGTTGAAGTGCCGCAGGTTTGAAGCCGATGATCACCCGGCGTGGCTTGGCGGCAGCCGCCTTGGCACCGCTTGCTGCGCCGGTGGCGGCACAAGGTCGCGCCATCAGCCGTATCGCTTTCGGAACCTGTGCTGATGAGAAGCTGCCGCAACCGATCTGGCGCGCGGTGCGTGCCTGGCAGCCGGAATTCTTCATTTTCGCCGGCGATAATGTCTATGGCGGGGTGAAGCGGCATGATCTGGCCGAATTGCAGGAAGCCTATGCCCGTGCCCGGCAACATCAGGAATTCATGGGCTTCATCGCGGGACAACAACATCACACCGCGATCTGGGATGATCATGATTTTGGCGTGAATGATGGCGGTGTTGAAAACCCCTTCAAGCAGGAAGCGAAGGACGCGTTTCTGACATTCTGGCGCGTGCCGGCGGATGACATCCGGCGCCGGCGCGATGGGCTTTATCATCATCTGACGCTGGGGCCGGAAGGGCAGCGCGTACAGATCATTCTGTTGGATACGCGCTGGTTCCGTTCCCCCTTGCGCATTACCGATGCACGCGGCGCGCCGGGGCGGGAACGTTATCTGCCCGATGATGATCCAGCGAAAACCATGCTGGGCGAAGCGCAATGGGCCTGGCTTCATGCTTGCCTGCAAAAACCGGCGGAGTTGCGCCTGATTGTTTCTTCCATCCAGGTTGTGGTGGAAGGCCATGGCTGGGAAAGATGGGGCAATTTTCCGCGCGAACGGCAGCGGCTTTATGATCTGATCGCCAGTACCAGGGCGCGCGGCGTGGTGTTTCTTTCCGGTGATCGGCATATCGGCGCACTCTATCGCGAAAGCCAGGGCACGCCCTATGCGCTGACGGAAATCACCTCCAGCGGGATCAATCGGCAATTCGTCAATGCGCGAGAGCAAGGCCCCAATCGCCTCGGGGAACTTTATCCGCGCGTGAATTTCGGCACGGTGGAAATTGATTGGCAGAACAGGCGCGTCACACTGGCGCTGCGTGATGAGGATGGCGCGGTGCAGCGCCATGTCTCGCTCGCGCTGGATGATTTGAGGGCAGTGTGAAGGCGATGGTGCCACCGCGTTCACCAGAGCCAATCAATTGATGCGAAGATTGAGGCGACGGATCACCGCGCCTTCCTCTTCGATGATTTTTGCAACCGAAGCGCGGTAATCCTCGCTGCTCTTGTAGATCAGCGGCATGTCGAAGCGTTCCAGCGCGGCTGTGTGCACGGGATCATAGAGCGCCTGCTTGAAGCCATCATGCAGCACCTTCACAATGCCAGGATCAACACCCTTGGGTGCGGCAATACCATAGGGTGAGGTTGAGACAATGTTGATGCCGCTTTCAAGCAGTGTCGGCGCATCCGGATAGCGCTTGGCGCGTGTCTCACCCCAGGTGCAGAGCAGGCGGAACTGCCCACCATCCACCAGCGGCGCCCAGGAGGTTGAATCAACCATTGCCTGTGTCTGCCCGCTCAGCAGGGATTGCGCATTATCTGCGCCGCCCCTGAAAGGCACATGCAAGAATTCAATGCCGCGTTCGAGCGCGATGCGTTCCATGGTGATATGCAGCGTGGTGCCAACACCGGGCGAGCCATAAGCGACTTTGCCCGGATTGGCCTTCGCATAGGCCAGGAATTCTTCCCAGGTTTTCCAGGGACTATCGGCCTTCACCACCACGCCGAAAAGATAGCCGGTCAGATGGATGATATAGGTGAAATCCTTCAGCGGATCCCATGTCGGGCGGCTCGACATCATCGGAAAGCGGAAGACGGTGACGGGCAATTGGCCGACAAGGTAACCATCACCGCGCTGTTCCTGTGCCATCGCTGCCGCCGCCAGGGTGCCGCTGGCGCCGCCGCGATTGTCAATAATGACCTGCTGGCCAAGATAGCGTGATCCTGCCTCCGCCAAGGCGCGCAATTGGCCATCGGTAGAACCGCCGGGCGGCCAGGGGACAATCAAGCGAATGGGGCGATTGGGAAAGCCTGATTGCGCGATGGCGGGCGTTGCAAGCAATCCTGCGGCGGCAGTCAGGGCAGTACGGCGCGTCAGTTTCATGTGGTTCTCCCGGTTCTGGCGCTAGGCTGCTTTGGCCCGCGCTATCTGGACACGCTTCTATCATAGGCCAGTGCGACAAGACTATGGGCGGCCTTGCGCTACCAGGCGCTTGGCCTCTGCCCAACACTTTGCCCGCGCATCCGCAAGGCGCTGATTGATGGCGGCGACCGCCGCGCGGTCCTGCGCCAGTCCATCACGCCGGTTCGCGATTAGCGCTGCCATGGCATCAGGTGCGGGGCCGCCTTGTACGCTGCGCCCGCGCAAATTCTCTGCCGGATCGAGCGCGGCGCGGAGTTTCTCAGCCGGAATATGCAGCGCCTTGCCGAATAGCGTCTGCGCGGTGGCATCCAGGGCAGCGCTTGAAATACTCTCCGCCGTGCGGCCTTCCGCCAGCGCCTCGCGCACGACAATCGCAACAATATTATGCGCCATGCGGAAGCTGAGGCCGGTTTCGCGCACGATCACATCTGCCAATTCGGTGGCTGAACCAAACCCTTCCCGCGCTGCATTTTCCATGTGGTGCTTGTTCAGGCTCAGGCCCTGCATCACTTCCCGAAACAAAGCGAGGATACGCCGGCTGCGCAACGCGGCATCCAACACGGGTTCATTCACGGCGGTGACTGCATCATTCACATCAGCGAAGGCGGTATTCTTGGTGCAAGCCATGGCGGCATGATGCGCGCCCTGCACCATGGCTGCCGCTGCCTTCAGATGTTCCAGCGCCACAGGGTTTTTCTTCTGCGGCATGATACTGGAAACCGCCGAATGGTGATCCGCCAATTCGACAAATCCATATTCCCAACTGCCCCAGTTTTGCAGATCGGTCGCAAGGCGTGAGAGCAGCGTCATCATCACCGCCATGGCGGATGCCGCTTCCAAAGCATCATCGCGCGATGATACGGCATCATAAGCCAGTTCCAGCGGTGCCGCGAAACCCAGCGCGCTGGCGGCCCAGGCGCGATCCAGCGGGAAGGCGGTGGTGGAAAGCGCGCCCGCGCCCAGGGGACAAAGATCACAATGCGCCAGCGCACCCATCAGCCTTTGATAGTCACGCGCCAGGGCATCAGCCGCCGAGGCCAACCAATAGCCAAAGGTGATGGGTTGCGCGTGCTGGCCATGGGTATAGCCGGGCATGACGGTTGCGATATGTTCCTCGGCCAGCCCAAGCATCGTCTGACGCAGATCAGCGAGCAGACCCAGCACCGCGAGCAATTCAGTGCGCAGCGCCATACGCCAGGTGGTTGCGTTCAGATCATTCCGGCTCCGCCCGGTATGCAGTCGCCCACCAATATCGGGACCGAGTTTTTGGATGATGAGTTTTTCGACATAGGAATAGAGATCTTCCTGCCGGTAATCCACCGGCACCGCATCCGGCCCGGCATCAGCCATGGCAATAATTTCCGGCAGGATTTGCGCCATGGCATCATGCATAATAATGCCTTGGCGTTCCAGCATCAGCCCATGTGCCAGATGCACCCACATCTCATGCTGAAAGACGTAATGCTGCGCTCGCGCGACCGATCCGCGGTAGTAGCTTTCCACCAATAATGGCGAAGGCGGTTCCTTCACCCTTTCGCGTAAATTCACCGCCTCCGTCATGTGCAACCCCTTTCAGGGAAGTTGATTGCTGAGCACCACCGTGCCGGAGGCAGAGAACATGCCGCCCACGCCATGCGCCACGCTGATTTTCACATTGGGCACCTGGGCCGGCGCGGTGCCGCGCACCTGGCGGACACTTTCCTGCAGGGCGAACATGCCATACATGCCGGTATGCGTGTAAGAAAGCCCGCCGCCATTGGTATTGATCGGCAGTTTGCCCCCCGGCGCGGTATTGCGTTCCCAGATGAAATCCTTCGCCTCACCACGCTTGACGAAGCCAAGATCTTCCAGGCCATACATGGGCAGATGCGCGAAGGCGTCATAGATCATCAGATGATCCACATCGCTGTGTTTGATTCCAGCCATGCGGAAGGCTTCCGGCCCTGCGACGCGGAACGCGCGTGAGGAGGTGAAATCCTCCATCTGGCTGACCATGGTGGTTTCGACACTTTCGCCGCTGCCCAGAATATAGCAAGGCTTGGTCGGGAAATCCTTGACGCGATCAGATGAGGTCAGGATCAGCGCGCCGCCGCCATCCGTCACCAGGCAGCATTGCAGCAGCCGGAAGGGATAGGCGATCATTTTGCTGTTCAGCACATCATCAATCGTGATCGGGTCCTTGAAGGCCGCGCGTGGGTTCTTTGCTGCCCATTCGCGCTGCACCACCGCAACCTGCGCCATTTGTTCATGCGTGACGCCATAGGTCTTCATGTAGCGCAGGACGGGAATGGGGAAGAGCGTGGGCGGTCCCATGGGGCCGAAAGGCGCTTCGAATTGGCCATTCAGGCTTTGTGGTTCCGCCGGGCGCGGCGTGCCATTGACGCGGGATTTGCCGCTTTCCCCATGCGTGATCAAAACGGTCTTGCAATAGCCGGAATGAATGGCCGCTGCCGCATGGCGCACATGCAGCATGAAGGAACAGCCGCCAACCCCTGTGCCATCCACCCATTTCGGCGTGATGCCAAGGTAATGCGCGATCTGCTGCGGCATCATGGGGCCAACACAGGCCACACCATCAATATCGCCGGGCTTCAAGCCCGCATCAGCCATGGCATTCAGCGCGGCATCCGCATGCAGCATGATTTGCGCCATATCGGGCACGGCACCGATACGCGTGCTTTCGGCAGCGCCGACAATCGCGATTTCACCGGGACGAATCATGGCTCAAGCCTCCTTCGCGGGGCGGAAAAGGGGCAGGGTAATATCGTCATCCATCTTGGTCGGCGCCAATTCCAGCTTCATGTCCAAGACCAAGGCTTCCGGCGTTTGCGGGCATTCAACGATATTCGTCATCATGCGCGGGCCTTCTTCCAGTTCGACGACCGCAATCGCGTAAGGCGGCTTGAAGCCAGGCACCGGGCGATGATGGATCACATAGGAATGCAGCGTGCCGCGGCCTGAGGCTTCAAACACTTCAACATTGCGCGTACCGGTATAGGGGCTGAAGGGGCGCGGCGGAAAATAGGGTTTGCCCGTATCACCGCAGCGCTGGAGTAGCAGCTTGCCTTGGCGCAGCCCCTCCCAGAAGTGGCGGGTTTCGGGTGTGGGTTCTGGCCGGGCGCGGCCTGGTTCAAGGCTCATGGCAGAGCTTCCTCCTGATATCTAGCAGGCGATGTTCCTATGGCTTAGCCAATAGGGGAAGGGGGTAAATGCGCCGGGCGCGTCCGCTATAAATCCAGAATGCGTTCTGGCGTAACGCGCCCGCGCAGCAGATCCCAAAGCCCGATCATATTGCCGCGAAACCGCCCCCAGCGATCCGCCCAGGGTTCCGGGAAAGCCGAGCGCAGCAGATTCTTCAAGCAATGCCGCGCGGCGCTTGGGATGGCGTGACTCCAGGGAAAAGAACCCCTGATCGCCAGGTAAATCGGGTTCACCACCTGCGAATACCCAAGCCGGAGGCCCGGCACGCGCCCGGCCTTCACGCCAAGATGCACGCCGCGCGCGCCCGCAAGGCGCAGGATTTTGCCATGCGCGCCAAGACGGCGCGTCACATCAATATCCTCATACCAGGCGTAAAGAGGCAGGCGTTCATCCACGCGAATATCATGCGCGCGCAGGGCAGACATGCGGAAGGCCATGTTGCAGCCATAGCCGTTAAAGGCTTCCGCAACCGCCAGCGCATCCTCCGCACCGGGATCGGCAGCGAGCAAAGCGGCACCTTCGGCCAAATCATAGCCCGGCGCATTGGCGCCATCGGCAATCACCGTGCCGGTGGCGACCACCATTTCAGGATGGTTTTGGAAGCAGGTTTCCAACACCGACAGGAATGACGCATTGCAGAGGAAATCATCATCCAGAAACAGCACCACATCGCTGTCACGTGCTGCGTCCAGAATGCAGTTGCGCTGGCGCGGCAGGCCGGCGGGCGCGGTGATGAACTCCACGCCCGGAACGGCTTCACACCCGGTGATGTCATCGGCGGAGACATGGCAGACGATAATACGATCCGCCTTGCGGGTTTGCCGCATAAGGTCACGCAGCACACCCGCCAGAATGGCCGGCCTGCCGCGTGTGGCGATACCGATGGTGATATGCATCACGCGGCCCCCTGCAGAGGCGCGGGCAGAGGGGCCTCGCGCGCTTCCCGCGCCAAGCCACCCACCAGCCGGCCCCAAAAGCTCATGGTGTAGTAGGCGGCATTGTGAAGGCGCAGTTTTGCAAGGCTGAGCAACGCGCCGCCAATGGGGCGCACCAAAAAGGCAAACCACACGGAAAGCGGCACGCCATGGCGGCGCAGCACAAAGCCAAGCCCGCGCCCGTAACTCGCGGCCCGCGAAACGGCTACTTCCGTCAGGCGCTTATCGGGATGGATGATACGCAAGCCAGCATCATATTGCGCGACGGCACCGCGTGCCATGGCGCGGCAGACCAGATCATTTCCCTCAGCCGAGCCCCAGCGCGTGCCGGGGCCGAGCCTTTCATCAAAGCCCCCCAGCGCCAGCATCATAGGGCGCGGGCAGAACAGGTTGAATTCAATCACGCTGGTCCAGACATTGGTCAGGTCAATCGCACCCGATTCTTCGCGCCAGCGCCCTGAACCAAGCCCGCCTTCCGGCGATGCCGCTGGCCCCGTCAGCACACCAAGCGATGGCGCCGCGCGAAAGGCGCCATCAACGCGCGTGAGAGCACCCGGCGGGTAAAGGCAATCATCATCAGGGAAGGTCACGATCTCACCACGCGCCTGGCGAAGCCCAAGATTGCGCGCGTGATTGGCATTACGGATCTCGGAACGCAAATGAGTGATGGGCAGGCGCGCCGCATAAGGCCGTAGCACCGGCGCCACGCGATCATCCGCATTCTGATCCACGATGATCACTTCAAGATCATCGCAGCCTTGCGCCAACAGGGTTTCCAGCAGCGCGCCGATTTCGGCGCTACGGCCAAGGGTTGCGACAATCAGTGAAAACCTCATGTCGCGGCGATCCCAAGCGCGCCATGCACCACCTGACGGATGCGGCGGCGGAAATGCGTATTGCTGAAGCGTTCCGCATTGGCGCGGCAATCCTCAGGCATAATGGCGGGCGCCATGGCTTCAAAGCGCTCCACCGCGGCGATCAGGCTTGCGGTGGTTTGTTCCTGAAAGAAAATGCCGGTTGGGCGCGTATCAGGTGGCGCCACCACGATATCGCGCGCACCACCGCGACCATAGGCGATCACCGGCGTGCCGCAGGCTTGCGCTTCCACGGTGGCGATGCCGAAATCTTCCTCGGCAGCGAAAATCGCAGCACGCGCGCCTTGCGTCAATGCAATCAATTCCGCCCGCGCAAGCCGCCCCTTGAAGGTGATATTGGGCGCATCACCGGCAGCGGTGCGCGCCTGCGCCTCATTCGGGCCATCGCCCACAATGACCAGCTTGCGGTTTGGCATGGCGCGGAAGGCAGCGGCAATCAGATCAACGCGCTTATAAGGCACGATGCGGGACGCAATCAGGTAGTAATCACCCTTATGCGGCGCAGGCGTGAAGCTTTCGATATCCACCGGCGGGTGCAAAACCTGCGCATCGCGTCGCCAAGTCTTTTGAATACGCTCCGCGATATAGCTTGAATTGGCCAGCACGATATCGGGGTTGAGCGCACTGGCGCGATCCCAAAGCCGCATGCGATGCAATAGCCAGCGCGTATAAGCGCCCTTCAGCCCGCTCGTGAGGCCCGCTTCGCGCAGATATTGGTGCTGTAAATCCCAGGCATAGCGCATGGGGCTATGCACATAGGAAATATGGATCTGCCCCGGCCCCGTCAGCACTCCCTTGGCAACAGCGTGGGAGGATGAAATCACAACATCGTAACCGGAAAGATCAAGCTGTTCGATGGCAAGCGGCATCAGGCCCAGGAATTTGCGGAAATGCTTGCGCGCAAAGGGCATGCGTTGGATGAAGCTGGTGGTGACCGGCTTGCCTTGCAGAAAGCCACGCTCGGCTTCCGGCATGAAATCACAAACGGCGAAGACATCCGCTTCCGGCCATTCCAGCAGAAGCTGTTCCAGCACGCGTTCGGAACCCGCATAGCTATCCAACCATTCATGCACCAGCGCGATCTTCATGCCGCCTTCTTTCGGATCAGGGCCAACAAGGCAAGCGCTGCCTTTTCCCAAGTGTAGAGCGCCGCGCGCTTCAGCCCCGCATCGCGCATGCCGGCGGCGAGGCCTTCTTCATCCAGCAGTCTTTCCAGGGCTTCTGTGAGCGTCTCAGGCCGCAGCGGGTCGAACCACAGCGCTGCTTCACCACACACTTCTGGCACCGCGCCGGCATGGGCCGCGACAAGCGGGCAGCCGCAGGTCATGGCTTCCAGGGGCGGCAGGCCAAAACCTTCATAGCGAGACGGGAAAATCAGGCAGAGCGCGTTTTCATAAAGCGCGCGCAATTCGGCATCACTGACGCGGCCCAGGATGCGCCCGGCATCGGCCGCCGGCCCGCCACCGGCGCGGAATACGGCGGGATCAGCCGCACCTGCCACGGCCAAAGTCAGGCCGCGAGCACCGAGCAGCGCCGCAGCGCTGGTCAACGCGGCCAGGTTCTTATGCGCCGCCGGATTGCCGACCACGAGGGCATAGCGGCCCACTTGCAGATCATGCCGCTCCAGAACGCTGCTATCGGCCGCAATGCGCAGCATGTGGTCGCCACCTTCCGGTAGCAAGCCGATGGAATCGGGTGCCACACCAAGGGCGGCAGCAATACGCCCGCGCGAAAATTGGGAAACCGTCACCAATTGCGCACCGGATCGCGCAAGCATCTTTTGCAAAAAGCGATACCAGGTGCGGAAGGCGAAGGAATAACTCTCTGGTGTGTCAAAGACGCCGGCATCATGGATCACAACCGTCTGCCCGCTGCCCAGCATCAGCGGCGCGGTATTGCCAAGGTTGATCAGGAAGGAACCCCTGGCCGCTTTCGGCAATTCCCATTGTTCCCAGACCTGGCCAAATTTTTTGCCAATTGCTTCTGCCTTCAAATAGGCAAAGGGGCTTTGCGCCACGCTGCTTGGCATCAATAGCCGCGCCTCGGGCCAGGCATCATGGCCGGCCAGCCGATCCGCCGCTGCGGTGATTTCGCGCGCAAAGCGCTGCACGCCGGTCGTGCCCTGGGTCAGGAAGCGACCATTGATGGCGATTGGCATCATGCGCTGCGGCGCCCCATTCTGCGGATCATCCCCAAGGCATGGGCCTTGTCCTGAGGCGCGGCAATGGACCAGCCGGCGGCGAAAACCAAGCCGAAAATCAGCGCCGCCAAAAGCGCGGGCCATAGCCAGCCACCGAGGAACACAAGGCCGGCCAAACCAAGTGCCGCTGGCACCATAGGCCAAAGCAATTGCCGCATGGTCTCACGCACCGCTGGATAAAGCCGTGCTGCGAACCAGCAGCGGCCCAGACAATCCATCAGGCAGCGCGCTGCCCAAGCAAGTGCCGCCCCTTCAATGCCAAGCCAGGGCAGCAGGGCCGCGCTCAGCGGCAGGAAAATCGCTGCCAGCGCGAGGGAAAATTTCGCCGTCACATCCGGCCGCCCGATCGCTTCCAGCAAGACACCGGGGATGAAGGCAAGGCAGGAAAAGAAAATGCCAAAGCCCAGAATGCGCAGCACCGGGCCACCGCTCTGCGCGAATTCGGCACCCAACCAAAGCCTTAGGAAAAGCTCTGCTCCGGGGATCAGAATCAGGGATGCCGGCAGGCTGAGCAGCATCACAATCAGCGCCCCGCGCTTGATCAGCAGGGCAGTATGGTCGGGGAGTTCGCGGAAGGACGAAGCAATCGCCGGCAGCATGGTTTGCGCCACTGCCACCGGAATGATCCAGAGCCGCATGATCAAATCAAGCGGCGTTGCGTAAAACGCCACGGCTGAAAGTGTCAGCACCGCGCCGACGATGAAGCGATCCGCATAAAGCAGCAGCTGTGTCAGAGCGCCCGAAAGGCTCATCCACAGGCCCTGGCGCAGTAAGGGGCGCATCTGGCCAAAGCGTGGCGCGCTCAGGCCAAGCCCCGGCACATCGCGATGCGCGATGATGGCATAGGCGATGCCGCTGAATAGCCGCACAAGAATGACGGCCAGCATCACGCCGATCAGGCTGTTCCAGAAGAACAGCACCAGCAAAGGGCCGAGATAATAAAAGGTATTGAGCGGGATATTCACCAGATTGGCGATGCGAAAGCGTTGCCAGGCGGAAAGCACACCCCAAAGCGCGGCATTCAACACCACCAAGGGCGCGCCGGCGGCCAGCAGTTGAAAGGCGATAATCGCTTCCTGCTGCAATGCTTCCGGCACATTAAGGAAATGTCCAACCAGCCAGGGTACGGTCAGAAAAAGCCCCGCCGCGATGATGGAAGATACACCAAGCAGGGCAAGCAAAGTCGCGCCAATCATAGCGCGTGCTTCATCAACCGCGCCGGCGCCGAGCTTTTCAGAAACACCGCGCGTCAGCGCCATGCCAAGGCCAAGATCGAAAACGCCGAAGATGCCGATCAGCGCCAGCGCCAGGGTGAAAAGCCCCCAGCGTTCGACACCAAGGGCCGCAACCAGAAACGGCGTGATGACAAGGGCCAGCAACAACGGAAGCCCGCGCCCAAGCCCGTTCCAGAGAATACCTGAAACCAGCCTGCGCCCGCCCGCGCGTTCTGCGGAAGTAGAGGTTTGCGCCTCAGCCATTGGCAGATCCTTCAGCCGGCTGCGCGCTGGAATTTACAGGAAGGGCGCGGCAGCTTGGCCGCGCGCCTTCAGCTTCAATGCGCGCCGCGGCGAGACAATACCGCAACCGGCGTGCGCAACAGAATGGAAAGATCCGCCAGCATGGACGGGCGCGACACATAGGCCACATCCAGAGCGACGCGCGATTCGTAGGAGGTCTCGCTCCGCCCGCTCACCTGCCAAAGGCCGGTAATACCGGGGCGCACCGCCATGTAATGGGCTGCCGAAGCGCCGTAATAGCGATCAATCTCGGCTTCCTGCACGGGGCGGGGGCCAACCAGACTCATTTCCCCGCGCAGCACATTGATCAGCTGCGGCAATTCATCAAGGCTGGTGGAGCGCAGGAAGCGGCCGATCCGCGTGATGCGCGGGTCGTTCTTCAACTTGCGCGTTGCTTCCCATTCAGCGCGCGCTGCCGGATCATTTGCGAGAAGTGCTTCCAGGCGCGCTTGCGAATCAATCACCATGGAGCGGAACTTCAGGCAGCCGAACAGCTTACCGCTGCGCCCCACGCGCTGATGCGCGAAAAAGGCCGGGCCGCCATCGGCGCGCACCATCAGGGCGACGATCAGGAAGAAGGGGGAAAGCACCACCAGCCCAAGGCCAGCGCCGATGATATCGAGCGCGCGCTTGGCGATGGGGAAAAGCGATTTGCGGTCGCGCTCCAGGCCGATGGCCTGTGTCGCGGGCTGCTGGATGGTCTGAACGGGTACGCTGGACATGGTGTCCTGAGCCTTCGAACCAGAAAGAAAGAGGCGATGAAACCTCTCACGGGGGGCACCGGATTCCCGGTATCGACGAAGGGTTAGAGCCCCCAACGGGGGCGGTTTTGGGCCGTGGTTGCGGCCAGATTGTGGCAAGCGCGGCCTATTTTGCGGCGCTGCGCGCGTGGCTCGAACGGGGTAGCAAAAGTGCCTCTTAAATTATTGATATCGTTATATTTTACCGCTTGGCATACCAGCCGGGCGCCAGTACCCAAAGCCCGTTGAACCCGCCAATCAAATCGCGCCCCGGCTGATGGCTGGCGCCAGCCAGGGCCAACGCGCCCTCATCGCCCAAAATATAGAGGGTTTGGGGCTCAAATTCGCCCTCCGCCAATTGCTGCGCCAGCTTGGCATTCAGCGCCGCCACGCGCTTCGGGTCGAGTCGCGCAAGATAGACCGCATCGGTTTCCAACCCCTTGGTGGCGGCGAAAACCGCAATCTCCTCCCACCACGGCGCCTGATTGCCGGAAGGAATGATGCGGATGCGGGTGTAATGCCGCGCGGCCTCAGCCCAGAAGGGATCGGCAAGGCGCAAGGGCACGGTGGCGGCGGTGGGCGGGAAAAAGTGATGCAGCCGGGCAAAGCCGGGCCGCATATCCACCACTTGGATCAGCACAAGCGCGGTCAGCACAAACCCGGCAAGCCGCCCGCCAAGCCAGCGGATCAGCAGAAAAGCCGCCGTGATCAGCGCCGCATAGCCGGCTGGCCAGATGAAGCGTTCTGATGCGCGCAAGGCATCCGCATAGCGCAAAATCCATTGCGGTAGCTCGATAATCGTGAAACTCACGCCGGCGATTGAGACATTGGGTGAGATGGCGAATAGCGCCATGGCCACCAACACCAGGATCAGCGGCCAGAAGCGCTTTTCGGGCCGGGTTGGGTTTTTCGCCCAGGCGATCAGCCCGAGCAGCACCAGCAAAAGCGCGCCGAGGCCGGCATAGGAATGGCCGACTTCCAGATGATTCGGCCCCGGCAAATCGGGCAGAAAGGCACCCCATGGCGAGGGATCAAACGGCGCCAGCAAATCCATTTGCATCTGCCCATAACCGCCCCAGCTGCCGCCAAAGCCGCCGCCCAGCATGAACATGCCGCCCGCCCAAAGTGCGGCACCCACGAGCGCGAAGATGATGATGATTTCAGCGAAAAGCCCGCTCCGCTTGGCGCCATCCAGCCAGCGCGCCAGCACATCCGCGGTCCAAAGCGCCGCCACCATGGGCAGCAGATAGGCATGGATCAGCGCGGTCGCGACCAGCAGCGCCGCCCAGGCCGCCCAACGTCCTTTTTCAGTGCGCGTCAGGCAAAGCCAGAACCCCATCAGCAGCAGGAAATGCGCCGAAAGCGCGAAATGCCCGCCCATGCGCGCAAGCATCGTTGGTTGCAGCACAAACAAGGCCGCACCCGCGACGCGCGCCAAGGGATCATCGGTCGCAAGGCCAATGATGCGCCACGCCATGAAGGCTTGCAGCGCAGCACAGCCATAAATCCAAAGCCCCCAATATTGCGACACCTCGATCACCGGGCTGATCGCCTTGAAGAAAAACGCCAGCAGTGGAATCGCATCCGCGTAGTAGATGGAGGAACTGACCTCCAGTCCCCAAAGCGGGTTGAGGCCGGGCGGCCAGGACCAGGGCGCGCGGCGAAAGAAATTCCAGCCGAGCCAATACTGCACCGGGTCGGGGCCGATCATGCCGCTCAACATCCACCCCGTATTCCAAGGGGGCAGGATATGCAGCCCGAAAGCATAGGCGATCACCGCCCAGCCGATCAGGACCGAAGCCGCGGCCCCGGCCCAAACATGCCAAGGCTTGCGCGTCACGCCTTATCGCCCGGCAGATAGCGTTCCACCAGGTAAAGCGGCCGGCCCTTGGTTTCGTTGAAGATGCGCCCGAGATATTCGCCAATGATACCAAGCATCATCATCTGCACGCCGCCGAGGAACAGTGTGACGGCCAAAAGGCTTGGATAGCCGGCGACAGGATTGCCGAAGAAAATGGTGCGGAAGATCAACTGCGCCAGATAAAGCAAGGCGCCAATCGCCGTGATCAGCCCGATATAGGTTGCGATTTTCAGCGGTGCGACGGTGAAGGAAGTGATGCCCTCCAGAGAAAAATTCCAAAGCTTCCAGTAATTCCACTTGGTGGTGCCGGCAGCACGTGGCGCGCGATCATACCGCACGGCAATGGCAGGAAAGCCGATCCAGGCAAACAGCCCCTTCATGAAGCGATGCTGTTCGCGGAGTTTCAGCAGCGCATCCAGGGCGCGGCGGCTCATCAGCCGGAAATCACCGGTATCGGGGGGCAGATGCACCTTGCCGCTGATGCGCTGCATCAGCCGATAAAACGCTGCTGCGGTCGCCTTTTTCAGCCAGGTCTCGCCTGCGCGTGTATTTCGCTGCGCATAGGCAACATCAAAGCCCTGGCGCCAGGCGGCGATCAGGTCTGGGATTACCTCCGGCGGGTCTTGCAGATCGGCGTCAATCACCACCACGGCCTCTGCCCCGCGGGCGTGATCAAGGCCGGCGGTGAGCGCAATCTCCTTGCCGAAATTGCGGCTGAGGTTGAGCACTGAGGCACGCTGATCCTGCGCCTGAAGGCAAAGCATAACGGCAAGTGTGCCATCCTTCGATCCGTCATTCACATAGACCACTTCCCAGGTGAGGCCGATCCCCGTCAGCGCCGCTGCCAGCCGCGCATGGAATTGGGGCAGCACCTCCTCCTCGTTGTAGGCGGGGACGACGATGGAAAGTGCGGGCAGGTCCTGGGACAAAGGCTGGGCCTCACGAGGGTTTCGGAAGACGGGTTAACAACCGAGATAGGGCGAAAACATGGCCCCGGCTCGCGCTCACATGGGGTTTTGCCGTGGTTTTGCATCCCGCGCCGGAATCCTGGATGGTGCAGCCAGAACGAGAGGAGCTTTCCCCCGCATGCCGGCCCCGCGCAACCTGACCGAGCTTGAAGCCGATATCAGCCGCGACCTGGAATTGGTGGCCCATCCGCGCGCTGCCTGGCTTGAGGCCAAAACCAGCGGCGGTGCGCCGGTGCTGGATTGTCTGATCATCGGCGCGGGACAATGCGGCCTCGCGGTGGCCCATGCGCTGAAGCGCGATAAGGTAGCCAATATCCTGCTGATTGATCGCGCGCCGGAGGGCAAGGAAGGCCCCTGGGTCACCTATGCCCGCATGCCGACCCTGCGATCCTGGAAGGATCAAAACGGGCCGGATTTGGGCATTCCATCGCTGACCTATCAGGCGTGGCATGAGGCACAATTCGGCGCGGCGCATTTCGCTGCCATGCGCATGATCCCACGCGAAGCCTGGCAGGATTACTTGAATTGGCTGCGCCGCGTATTGGCCTTGCCGGTGCAAAACGGCGTGGAGGCCGGGCGCATTTCGCCCGCGCGCACGGATGATGGGCTGCCCTGTCTTCGCGTGGAAAGCTCGGCTGGGCCGTATCTGGCGCGCAAGGTGGTGCTGGCGACCGGGCAGGAAGGCGTCGGCGAATGGTGGATGCCCGATTTCCTGCGCGCCTTGCCGGAGGATAAGCGCGCCCATAGCGCGGATGCGATTGATTTCGCCGCCCTCAAGGGCCGCGTGGTGGCGGTGCTGGGCGCTGGCGCCTCGGCCTTTGACAATGCGGCCATGGCGCTGGAGGCAGGAGCGTCTGAGGTGCATCTGTTCTGCCGTCGGGCTGATCCCATGATCATCCAGCCCTATCGCTGGCTGACCTTTGCCGGCTTCATGCGTCACATCTTTGAAATGCCCGATGAATGGCGCTGGCGTTTCATGTCCTACATTCTTGGCCTGCGGGAAGGCTTTCCGGCGGATACCTATGCGCGGGTCAATGCATTCCCGAATTTCACCATGCATGTCGGTCGGCCCTGGACCGGGGCGCGGGTTGTGGATGGGCGCGTGGAACTGGCGACGGCGCGCGGCGCCTTCCAGGCCGATTACGCGATCTGCGGCACGGGTGTGCGCATGGACCCCGCGCTGATCCCGGCACTTGGCGATTGCGCGAATAACATTGCGCTCTGGGCGGATCGTTATACGCCACCGCCCGAGGAAGCGAGCGAAAGGCTTGGCGAATTCCCCTATCTGGCACCGGATTATGCCTTTTTGGAAAAGCGGGAAGGTGAGACGCCCTGGCTTCGCGATATCCATTTGTTTGGCATTGGGACCACCATGTCGTTCGGCCCGGCGGGGTCTTCCATCAATGCCATGACCATGGCCGCTCCGCGCCTGGCCGCGGGGGTGACGCGCGGCTTGTTCGAAGCTGACCTGCCGCGGCTTTATCGCGATTTGCGCAGCTACGACATTCCGCAAGTGGTGCTCGACCCAAGCCGTATCGCGGCTGAGTGACTGAAGGAGCGCATGAAAAACCCGCCCAGGCCTATGACCGGGGCGGTTTGTCGAGTGGCTTTCCGAAACTCAGGCGTTTCAGAATTTCCAGGTTAGGCCAGCCATGAAGCGATTGTCGCAGATTTTCAGATCAAGGCACTCCTTCTGGCTGATATCGGTGCCGTAATAGCCAACACTGACCGAAAAGCCCGCGGCAATGTCACGTTGCAGGAAGATGCCATAGGCAAGGTAGTCCGGCGCACCGAAGCGGTTATTGCGTTCGATCCACTGATGACCAAGCCGTCCAGATAGCGTGACATCAAACACCGGCGTCTTCCAATCAAAGCCGCCTTCAAGCCACACGCCCGTGCCGGAGCTACCGAAGAAATCCGGCGAATAGGCCGCGGTGCCGAGCAACGTCACGGCATCAATTTCATAGGAAAGCTTCATCACGCTTTCGGCAAAGGCGAGATCATATTGCCCAGGGCCGGCCGTGTAGCCGGGGTAGGAATAATAGACACCACCGATATCAACCTTGAGGCCGCTCAGTTCAAAGCGAAAGCCCACAAGCCCATCCACTTCCTGACGCGCATCGGTGCCGACAAACGTCACATTGCTGACGAAGCCACCAACGTAGAAGCCGCTTTCATGTGAAAGCTCCAGATTGCCCTGCACAGCAGGGCGATTGCGCGTCTGGCTGATGTTGCGGAACATGTAATCGGTCTGCCCAACGGCGGAACCAGTGACCGAGAAGCCATTGCCCAATTCGACTTGAGCCAAGGCAGGGGTTGAAACCAGGCCAAGCGCAAAACCAAGCGCCATGAGTTTTTTCATCATCCGAAACTTTCCCTTCGCAAAAGGTTGCACTGATGACTGAGAGATTTCGTCTTCAGTGTGTTGCGGATTTCAGTTTAAGGGAGAATGTTTTTCGAGCATTTAACGCTGAACAGACAAATTGTGCCCACGAAACATGCAGCGATTGAAATTCAGATAAGAAACGGGGCAGCGATCATGATTTCGACTGAGTGCATGTCATAAAAATTACAGAAAATACATTTTATCATTGAAATCGGATCCGCATTGCATTGATGCGGATCCGATCACGCAAAGTCACGCGGCAGGCAAAGGCATGGTCCGTTTGCGCCAAGCGGAGGCCTGCATGGCAGAGGATTTCACATGCACCAGCACCGGCCGATCCGTGATGGCGAAGGCTTCTGTCAGTGCCGATTCAATCTGATCTTCCGTCTCGATCGAAACCGCCGCCGCGCCAAAGGCTTTGGCCCAGGCGACGAAATCCGGATTGGAAAGCCGGATCGCTGCATCATAGGCGCGGCCCGGATAGCGGCCTTCATGATGCATGCCGATAGTGCCGTAGCAGGAATTATCCGAAAGGATGATCACCGGCGCCACACCTTCGCGCACCGCGGTCGCGATTTCATTGCCGGTCATCAGAATGCCACCATCACCCACAAAGGCGACCGCGCGCTTGTTCTTGCGCCGCAAGGCAGCGGCAACCGCCATCGGCACCGCCGCGCCCATGGCACCCACCACGGAAGCGAGGAAGCATTGCGTTTGCTTGAAGGGAAAATAGCGATGCAGGAAGGATGAGAAATTCCCGGCATCCGAGGTGATCGCCGCATCACGTGGCACATGCCGCGCCGCTGCCGCGCAAACCGCGCCGAAATTCACGCCATCTTCCATCTTATCCCATTCAGGCGCGAGCAATTCGCGATGAATGGCATTGAGGCCGGAAACCCAGCGCTTGCGCGCCTCAGTCGCTTCCGGGGCATTGCGCGCAAGCAGGCCACGAATGACAGCCAGCGGATCAGCCGCAATCGGCAAATCCACCCGCCAGACGCGCCCGATTTCATTCGCATCCGGCCAGACCTGCACCATGGTCAGTTGCGGTTCGGGGGCAGCGGGAAAGCTATAGGATTGGCTGATCGAATCAGACATGCGTTCCCCAAGGCAGATCATCAGATCGGCCTTTTTCATTTCCTCGATCAGCGGTTTTGGGACGCGAATTCCCATATAGCCGCCGTAATTCGGATGCTCTGCGTCAAACAAATGTGGCCGGCGATGGGTTGGGCTGATCGGCAGCGTCCAGGCTTCCGCCAGGCGATTCAATTCAGCCGAGGCATTTTCGCCATGCGTCGCCAGCGCGCCACCCACCAGCACCAGCGGGCGTTCGGCATTGGCAAGCAATTCCGCGAGCTGATCCAAATCCTCCGCACGCGGGCCAGCCAAGGGCATGGCGCGCGGCTTCACCACGGGGCCTTCGGCGGGGGCGTCAAAAATATCCTCGGGCAGGATCACCGCGACAGGGCCGGGCGTGCCGGATTCCGCCAAATGGAAGGCGCGCGCAATCGTCTCACTTGCCTGGATCGGTTCGATGACTTCAAACACGCCCTTGGTGATGTCGGACAAAAGCCGGGAATAATTCTGTTCCTGCAGCGCAAGCCGGCCAATATCCTTGCGTTCCACATGGCCGATCAGCATCACCAGCGGCGTTGCGTCATGAAAGGCGGTGTGCAGCGCGATCATGGCATTGGTCGCACCGGGCCCGCGTGAGACAAGCGCGACACCAGCGCGGCCATTGCGCATGCGCCCATCGGCAGCGGCCATGAATCCCGCGCCACCTTCATGCCGGCATACCACCAGCCTGATGCCCGGGAATTCGCTCAGCGCGTCAGTCAGGCCAAGATAGCTTTCCCCCGGCACGCAATAGATGATGTCAATGTCATGCGCCGCGAGGCTTTCGGCCAGCATATAGCCGACGGTCTTGGTCATGTGTTTCTCTCCGATCCTGTCTTATTCTGCGCGAATGCCAAGCTGGCGAATGACAGCTTCGAAATTCGTGCGATACTCCGCCAAAACCTGTCGGAAGGCATCCGGGCCGGCGAAGAAGGCCTCGGTTCCGATATTTGTCAGACGCTCATGCGTGTCAGGCTGTGCGGCGATTTGTTCCACAGCGGCGGCGATTTGCGCGATAATGGCGGGCGGCGTGGCGGCGGGCGCCATCAGGCCGATCCAGCCGGTATAGTCATAGCCTGGAATATCGGCGGCCTCCGCCAATGGTGGGACATCTGGCGCCAAGCGACTGCGCCGCCCACTCGTGGAACCATAGGCCTTTAGCTTGCCTTCGCGGATCAGCGTGCCGGAAGCGGCAAGGGTTTCGATGGCGAAATGCACCTGACCGCCAAGCAAGGCTGCCATGGCCGGCCCACTGCCCTGATAGGGGATATGCAGCGCCTCCACATTCGCGCGGGCGAGCAAAAGCGCGGTGAGCACATGCTGCGATCCCGCTGCACCGGAGGACGCATAGGTGTATTTGCCGGGATTGGCGCGCAGCAAAGCCAGCAGGGCGCGCGCATCGGGTGGCGGGAAATCCGCCCGCGCCACGAGGATATAGGGCGAGCCCGAAAACCGTGCGACCGGTGCCAAATCGCGGTTAACATCATAAGGCGTGCGATGGATCAGTGGCCCCAGGCTGATCGGCCCGATGGACGCGGCAAGCAGCGTATAGCCATCAGGCGCTGCTTTCGCGACGATATCCGTGCCGATGCTGCCGCCCGCACCAGCGCGGTTTTCCGGTACGATGGGTTGACCCAAGCGTTCCGAAAGCCGCTGCGCCATCAGGCGACCAACTTGGTCCGTCGCTTGCCCTGGCGGCCATGGCACCACCAGGCGAATGGGTCTTATTGGCCAGGCTTGCGCTTGTGCTGGCCGGATCAGAAATGGCAGTGCTGCCAAGCCAAGTATGCGGCGGTTGATCATGATGCGTTTCCTCACCCTCTCGCTATCCTGACGCATTGGCGCGTGAGTGCAAGCGGGTGCGGCAGCGCTATTGCGGTTTGATCCCGGCAGCCCGCGCCAGCGCGCCGAGTGTTTCCAATTCGCTTTTGATGAAGGCGGTATATTCGGCCGGTGTCCAAGGCGGCGGTGCGCCGCCCAAATCCTCAAGCCTTGCGCGCGTTTCGGGTTCGGCCAGCATGGCCTGGGTTTCGCGCGTGAGCCGCGCCAGAATGGGCTGCGGTGTCGCGGCAGGCGCGGAAATGCCGAACCAGGCCGCCGAGACCACATCAAGCCCGGCTTCGCGCATGGTTGGCAACTCAGGAAACAGCGTTGAACGGGTTTCACTCAACAGCGCCAGGGCGCGGAGCGATCCGCTGCGCATATGCCCTACGGCGGAAGGCAGGCTATCAATAATGCCCGGTACAATACCGGCAATGACATCCGTGAGCGCCGGGCCAACGCCACGATAGACAACGGAACGCACCTCAACCCCCAGCGCCTGACCAAGCCGCACGCCGGCCAAATGGGAAGATGTGCCAATGGCCGCGACAGCCAGCGTCAATTCACCTTCGCGCCGGCCCATTTCCAGATATTCCTGGATATTGCGCGCGGGATGATTGCGCGTGACCAGAAGGGCAGGGGGTGTGCGCGACAGCAGCGCGATATGCGCGAAATCCGCCATCGGGTCATAGCCGATATTGGGATAGATCGAGGGCGATACACCATGCGAGGTTGAAGATGATACCAGCAGCGTATGTCCATCCGGTTCCGCCCGTGCCACCAATTGTGCGCCAAGCGTGGCGCCGGCGCCGGCGCGATTTTCGACCAGCATGGTCTGGCCAAGCCTGGGGCCGAGTTTCTCGGCGGCCAGCCGCCCGACAACATCGGTGGTGCCACCTGGCGCAAAAGGTACAATCAGCCTGATCGGGCGCGATGGCCAGGCAGGTGCCTGCGCCTGCGCTGCCCAGGGCAGCAGGGGAAGCGTCAAAGAAAGACGACGTGTAATCATTCCACCCTTACTCCTGCGCGGCGCACCACGGGCGCCCATCTTGCCTGATCGGCAGCATAGAAGGCGGCGAAAGCGGCGGGGCTTTCGCTGATTTCAACATCAATGCCGCCTTCTTCCAATTTGCGGCGGGTATCCGGTTCATTCACCGTGGCGTTCAGCGCGCCATGCAGGCGCTGCACGCGATCCATGGGCGTGCCGCCCGTGGCCAGCAGGCCAAACCAGGTGGCTGCTTGGATTTCCGGAAAGCCGGCCTCGGCCGTTGTTGGCACTTCCGGCAGGGCGGCATTGCGCCGCGGCCCCGCAATCGCCAGCGCGCGCACCGTGCCGGCCCTGATCTGCGGCTGCAGCGGCGCCAGCGCATTGGTGAAAACCTGCAAGCGTCCCGCGATCAGGTCATTCAAGGCAGGGCCGGTGCCGCGATAGGGGATGTGTTCCATCTCCACATCCAGCACCTGGCTGATCAGCGCACCGGCAGCATGGCCCGTACTGCCAACGCCGGGCGATCCATAGGTGAAGGGCGTCTTTGCGGCCCGCGCCGCCGCCTCCAATTCGCGCAAATTGGCAGCGGCAACGGAAGGATGCACCACAATCACATTGGCGCCACTGCCAATCAGGCCGATGGGCGCAAAGGCAGTGGCGGGATCATAGGGCAGGTTGCGCCGGACCAATTGATTGATGGTCAGGCTGCCCGAACCGCCGAGCAGAATAGTGTAGCCATCGGGCGGCGTTTTCGCGACCACTTCCGCGCCCAGGGCGCCACCGGCGCCGCCGCGGTTTTCGATCACTACCGGCTGGCCAAGCCGCGCCGCCATGCCATCGGCCACCAGCCGCCCGATAATGTCATTGGTGCCACCGGGCGGGAAGGGAATGACAAAGCGGATCGGGCGATCCGGAAATTGTGCCTGGGCGCTGGTGCCGGGCAGCGTGAGTGCAACCAGCGCCGCCCAGACACAACACCAAAGCGCCCGCACCAATTCAGCCCTTCTTCTTGCGGGCTTCCCATTCATCCAAATCAATGCGTGGGATTTCAATACGGTCCGTGGTGCGCGCATACCAGCCGCGCCCATGCATGCGGCCAACCAGCCCAAGCTTCGGCGTATCAATGTAATACTTGGCAGGATCCATCACGCAATCATCCTGCACATACATGCCAACCACCTTGCCGAGCACAATGATGTGCCGGCCCGCGGGCACGAATTGGAAAATCTCGCATTCCAAAGCGACCGGGCTTTCGGCAATGCGCGGCACGGCGACCTTTGTGGAAGGCGCGGTCGAAAGCCCTGCTTCGGTGATTTCGCTGACGCCGGGCGGGAAATCCACGGCGGTGATATTCATTTTCTCGGCGAGATCGGCCGAGACCATATTCACCACGAATTGCCCCGTGGCTTCGATATTGGCGACTGTATCCTTAAGCTCCCCCGGCGCACGCGGCCCGCAGCCAAAACCCACCACCACGGGATTGTCGGAGAAGGCATTGAAGAAGGAATAGGGCGCGGCGTTCACCACGCCATCCTTGTCCTTCGTCACCACCCAAGCCACCGGGCGCGGCACCACGGTGGACACCACCAGCTTATAAGCCTGTTCAAAGGGGATTTTCGCGAAATCGAAATTCATCTTGTGCTTCCTTGGTGTTGAGAGCGAAGGCTCAGACGACGCGATGCGGGGGCGAAATGCCCTGGATCAGCACGGCGGAGAGGTTTTCTATGCAGCGCATGCCCATGGCATGGCGCGTTTCGATGGTAGCGGAACCGAGATGCGGCAGCAGCGCCACATTCTCAAGCGCCATATAGCCGGGATGCACGCGCGGTTCGCCATCATATACATCAAGCCCGGCAGCGCGGATATGGCCCGATTTCAGCGCGGCGATCAGCGCTTCATCATCCACCGAAGGCCCGCGCCCGGAATTGATGACAATGGCGCCCCTTTTCATCTGCGCCAGGCGCTCAGCGTTCAGCCATTTGCGCGTGCCCTCACCGCCCGGGACATGCATCGAAAGCACGTCAATCATGGCCAGGAAGCCGGCATCGGTTTCGTGGAAAATGGCACCTTGTTCGATTTCCGCAGGTAGCCGCTGCATATCGCGGTAATGGATTTCCATCTGCATGCCGCGCGCCATGGCAGCCAATTCGCGGCCAATGCGGCCATAGCCCAAAACGCCGAGCTTCTTGCCCTGTAGCGTCACACCCATGAGCTGCGTTGGCGCCCAACCCTCCCAAAGCCCGGCGCGAACCATGCGTTCCCCTTCGCCGGCGCGGCGGGCGGCCATCAGCATCAAGGTGAAGGCGCATTCGGCGGTCGCGAAGGAAAGCACTTCGGGCGTATTCGTCACGGCAATGCCCCGCGTGCGCGCCGCATCAATGGCAATATGGTCAAAGCCGACGCTGAAGGTCGCGATCACCTTCACGCTTTCGGGCAGCGCCGCGATGGCGGCGGCGTTCATCGCATCCCCGGCGGCGGTTAGGATACCAGCCGCCCCGCAGGCCTTGGCGCGGGCGGCGACCTCAGCGCCATCGCGGCCCCAAAGCGCGTCTTCGGGGTTCAGCCTGGCGTCGAATACCTCCGCCAGCCGCGCCTCAATGGCCTCGGGTAATTTCCGGGTGACGAGAATGACTGGCTTGGCCATGGGGTATTGTGCTCCGCGTCTTTGAACGGGCCGCACCATGGCCCGGCTTGGCCCGTCTTGCCAGAGGGCGGGTGAGGGGGCAGGGTCGGGGCATCATTCTTTTGTGGAGAAACGGGTCATGGATTTGGGTTTGAAGGGCAAGCGGGCCTTGGTCATGGGCGGTTCCAAGGGGCTTGGGCGGTCCATCGCGGATGCCATCGCGGCCGAGGGCGCCATTGTCACGGTCAGCGGGCGCGAACAGGCAAGCCTGGATAAGGTGGCGGCGGAATTGAAGGCGCTGGGCGCCCAGGCGGCCTATGGCATTCAGGCCGATGTTTCGTCCGGGGCGGAGATGGATAAGTTGGCCGACGCCGCAGTCGCCGCGATGGGGGGCGTGGATATACTGGTGCTGAACCATGGCGGGCCGCCGGTCTGCACCGCTTCCCAGATGAAGGAAGAAGATCTGGTCAAGTGGTTCCAGAATATCGTGCTTTCCCCCATCCGTATCACCAATCGCCTGATGCCGGCGATGCGCGCGCAAAAATGGGGCCGCGTGATTGTGGTGGGCAGCACGGGCATGCAGCACCCGATTCCGACTCTGGCGCTTTCCAATACGCTGCGCGCTTCGATCTGGGGTTGGCTGAAGACGCTGGCCGCGGAAGTGGCCGCCGATGGTGTCACCATGAATGTGCTGGCGCCGGGCAGCATCCTGACCGATCGCATCACGACCAATACGGCCATTCGCGCGAAGCAAACGGGCGTTTCGGAGGATGAAATCCTGGCCCAGACCGCCAAGGAAATCCCCGCAGGCCGCATTGGCATGCCGGCCGAATATGGGCCGATGGGTGCGTTTTTGGCGGGTGAGACCGGCGCCTATATCACCGCTTCCATGATCCGCGTGGATGGCGGGCGCGTGCGGAGCATGCTGTAAGCCTGCACATGCTGCCCAATCTGACCCCTGACATGGCACTCGCGGCGCGGTTGTTTGACGCGCTGCGAGAAGCCACACGCGATGGCGAAGGTGTCACGCGCGAAGCCTATGGGCGCGGTGAGCGCATTGCGCATCAATTGGTTCGTGACGCTGCCGAAGAACTTGGCCTGGAATGCCGCAATGATGTCGCGGGCAATCTGTACATGACCCTACCCGGGACGGATCGCGCCGCGAAGCGCATCATCATGGGCAGCCATTTGGATTCTGTGCGTGAGGGCGGCAATTTCGATGGTGCTGCCGGCGTTCTGGCGGGGCTTGCGGCAGTGGCCGGCATGAAGCGTGCAGGGTTTCAGCCCGCCCGCGACATGACGGTGATGGCCATTCGCGCTGAGGAAGCGGGGCAATGGTTCCCAACTTCCTATCCCGGCAGCAAGGCCGCGCTTGGCTTGCTGGCGCCTGAAATCCTTGACGTGAAGCGCACCGATAGCGGCCGGACCCTGGCCGAACATATGCGCGAGGAAGGCTTTGATCCGGATGCGGTGGCGCGCGGTGAACATCTGCTCGGCCCCGACAATACCGCGGCCTTCTTGGAAGTGCATATTGAACAGGGGCCGAGTCTTGATTCCGAAGGTCTGCCCATTGGCATCGTGACCGGCATCCCCGGATCGCGGCGGCTGCGTGCCGCGCGGGTGCTGGGTGAATATAATCATTCGGGTGCGACTGCGCGGCGCTATCGGCGCGATGCGGCGGTGGCGCTGGCCGAGCTTGTGCATCGGCTGGATGAGGAATGGTGCCGGCTGGAAGCGCTGGGCCATGCCATGGTCTGCACCTTCTGCACCATGGCGACCACTGAAGAAGCGGGCTTCACGAAAATCGCCGGCGAGGCGCGTTTCCAACTTGATGTGCGGAGTGTTGAGCCCGCCTCGCGCGATCTGCTTTTCGCCGCCATGGGCCTCATCATTGCCGAGATTGAAGCGCGCCGCGGTGTGCGGTTTGATCTTGGCCCGGAAACCGCGAGCCGATCCGCGCCGATGGATCAGGGCGTGCGGGCGGGCATTGAAACTGCGGCCAAGGCGCTTGGTATTCGCTACCGGCATATGGCATCGGGCGCCGGGCATGATGCGGCGGCTTTTGCCGAAGCAGGCGTGCCGGCGGCGATGCTTTTCGTTCGCAATCAGAATGGCAGTCATAATCCGAAGGAAGCTATGCGCATGGAAGATTTTGCGGCCGCTTGCGCTGTAATCCAACGTTTCGCAATGGGGTACACGTGAGCGGGCGTCGCATCCTTCTGCTTGGAGCGCTTGCAATGCCTGCCCTAGCTGAAACGCCAACCAAGCCCCTTCGCGCGGCGATCATTTTGTCCAATCCGGTGCTGGTCACGCGCGGTCCAGATGGTACGCCCGGTGGCGTGACTGTCGGCCTTGCCCAGGCGCTAGCCAGGCGCCTCGGGCGACCCTTGGAGCTAGTCAGTTACGACAATCCAGCCCGCTATAACGGGAGTGTGGGCCAGGGAGCCTGGGATGTGGGCCTAGCGGCGCGCGATCCGGCGCGAGGTGAACACCTTGCGTTCAGTGTACCCTTTCTTGAGGTAGACAACGGTTATGTTGTCGGTCCCAGCAGCGCGCTGCGCCACGCTGAGGAAGTCGACCGCCCAGGCATACGCGTTGCGGTGGCAGAGGGGTCGGCACCCGATGGTGTGCTTACGCGTAACTTGCGTGCGGCAACTTTGGTTCGCGTGCCCGGCGGTCTGGAGGCGGCGCGCGCAGCCTTGTCCGACGGGCGCGCCGATGCCTATGGCGATAACACGCATCTGTGTCATGGCATTGTAGAAAAGCTGCCCGGGGCACGCGTGCTGGAAGGCCGCTTCAATCTAGTGCTGATGTCCATTGCAGTGCCGAAGGCTGAGGCAGAGCAGGCCATGCCCGCCATCAATAACTTTGTCGCTGCGGCGCTTAGCGATGGTCTCCTGGCCCGGCTCATCAGCGAAGCGGGGTTGCGCGGTGTTCGGCTACCGGTTTGAGTCGATAGTGATCAATTGCTCGTCTTTCATTGATTAAGGAGCTCCAATGACTGCTCGCCTCGCCGTTGATATCGGCGGCACCTTCACAGACTTGGCCATTGAAAAGGATGGCCAGCGCTGGACCGCCAAGGTCCTGACCACGCCTGCCGCGCCTGAAAAGGGCGTGCTGGAAGGGGTGCAGCAGGTGTTGGCCAAGGCCGCCATGAAGCCTGCCGATCTGGCGTTGGTGATCCATGGCACCACGCTTGCCACCAATGCGGTGATCGAACGCAAGGGGGCCAAGACCGCGCTGATCACAACGGAAGGTTTTCGCGATGTTTTGGCACTCGCGAATGAAGCGCGTTACGATCAATATGATCTGAATATCGAATTGCCCAAACCGCTGGTGCCGCGCCGTTGGCGCCTGCCGGTGCCGGAACGCCTGGACAATACCGGCAAGGTGCTGCTGGCACTGGATGAGGCTGCGGTGCGCGCGCATATTCCCTTTCTGCGCGCTGAGGGGATTGAAAGCCTCGCGATTGGGTTCATCCATGGCTTTGTGAACCCAACCCATGAACGCCGCGCGGCCGAGATTGTGCGGGAAGCCTGGCCGGAATTGCCGGTCTCGCTTTCCTCAGAAGTCTCGCCCGAAATGCGCGAGTGGGAGCGTTTTTCAACCACCGTCGCCAATGCCTATGTGCAGCCCTTGATGGCGCGCTATTTGAAGCAATTGGAATTGGGCTTGCGCGAAGCGGGGCTGGCCTGCCCGCTTTATCTGATGCTGTCCGGCGGTGGGCTTACCACGATTGATACGGCAGCGCGTTTCCCGATCCGCTTGGTGGAAAGCGGCCCGGCGGGCGGCGCGATTTTCTCGGCCTTTGTCGCGCGGCAACGCGGCTTTGATAAGGTGTTGTCCTTCGATATGGGCGGCACCACGGCCAAGGTCTGCCTGATTGATGATTTCCGCCCGCAGGCATCGCGCACATTCGAAGTCGCGCGGGTTGGGCGCTTCAAGAAGGGCTCTGGCCTGCCGCTCCGCATTCCCGTGATTGAGATGGTGGAAATCGGTGCGGGAGGCGGTTCCATCGCGCAGGTGGATAGCATGGGTCGCATTCAGGTCGGCCCCGAAAGTGCCGGCGCTGATCCTGGCCCCGCCTGTTACGGGCGCGGCGGTACGCATCCCGCTGTGACCGATGCCAATCTTGCGCTTGGCCGCTACGATCCGGAGCTCTTCGCGGGTGGTGCGCTCAGGCTTCATCCCGATCAGTCACGCAAGGCGCTGGCGGAACATGTTGGTGGCAAGCTCGCTCTTTCCGCTGATATGGCGGCACTTGGCGTGGTTGAAATGGTGGATGAGAATATGGCCAATGCCGCGCGTGTGCATGCCATTGAAAGTGCGAAAAATTACGAAGGCCGAGTGGTGATTGCCTTTGGTGGCGGTGGCCCTGTGCATGGCTATCGCGTCGCGGAGAAAATTGGCGTGAAGCGCATTCTGGTGCCCTCCGGCGCTGGTGTGGGTAGCGCGATTGGCTTCCTCCGCGCGCCGGTCGCTTATGAGGTGGTGAAGTCGCTTTATCAGCGCTTCGGCAGCTTTGACATCGCGGCAGTGAATAGCCTGCTTGCCGCCATGTCGCAGGAAGCGGCGGGCGTGGTGGCGGAAGGCGCCTTTGGTGCGCCAATCGAGGAAACCCGCATCGCCTATATGCGCTATGTCGGGCAGGGGCATGAGATTGCAGTGCCGATCCCGCCGCGCGCCTTGACCGAACAGGATGTGCGCGAAATTCGCGCGCTGTATGACGCGGAGTATAGCCGCTTTTATGATCGGCCGGTGCCGGGTTCGGATGTGGAAATCCTGTCCTTCGCCGTCACTGTCCGCACCGTGGAAGCGCATGTGGAACCGGCAGCGGCAGTGGCGAATGCGCCGGCGCCAAGCCCGATCCGCGTACAAATGGTGCGTGATACCGCGACCGGCGAAGTGGCCGAATGGCAGGTCTATGATCGTGAAGCGATGCGGCCCGGCGCCACGGTGCCCGGCCCCGCCATCATCGCGGAAGCGGAAACCAGCACCTTGATTGGCCCTGGCTGGATTTGCCGCATGGACGGGCTGGGTTATCTCGATCTGACGCAGGAGGCTGCACGATGAAGGAAACCGGCGCGCTGGCGACAATTCAACGCCAGATCCAATGGAATCGCCTGATTGCGGTAGTCGAAGAACAGGCGCAAACCATGATCCGTACTGCCTTCAGCACCACGGTGCGTGAAGCGGGCGATCTTTCCGCCGGCGTCTTTGACCTGCAAGGACGCATGCTGGCGCAGGCCGTGACCGGCACGCCTGGCCATGTGAATTCCATGGCGGAATCGGTTGGGCATTTCCTCGCGAAATTTCCTGCCGCCAGCATGAAGCCAGGTGATCACTACATCACCAATGATCCGTGGCTTGCGACCGGGCATTTGCATGACCTGACCGTGGTCTCACCGGCGTTTCGCGGCGGCAAGATTGTCGGGCTATTCGCCAATACCGCGCATATCATTGATATCGGCGGCCTTGGCATGGGCCCGGAAGGGCGCAGCGTTTTCGAAGAAGGGCTCTATATCCCGATCGTGAAATGCTTCGACGCCGGCGCACCGAATGAGACGTTTTTCGATTTCATCCGTGCGGGATCGCGTACGCCGGTGGAATTGGAAGGCGATATCTATTCACTCTGCGCCTGCAATGATGCTGGGTCCAAGCGGCTTGTCGAAATGATGGATGAGTTCGCCATGGATAGCCTGGATGATCTGGCAGAATATATTTTTGAGGCCAGCCGGCGCGCCACCTTGCTTGAAATCGCCAAGCTGCCGCGCGGTACTTTCCGTTCCGATATCAAATCAGATGGCTATGAGGCGCCGGTGACGCTGAAGGCGGCCATGACCATCCATGCCGATCGGATTGTGGTGGATTACGCCGGGACTTCGGGGCTTTCCAGCCGCGGCATCAATGTGCCGCCGGCCTATTGCCGCGCCTATTCCTGCTTCGGCATCAAATGCGTCGTTGCCCCGGAAGTGCCGAATAATTGGGCGAGCCTGGCGCCGTTTGAGATGGAAATCCCCGAAGGTTCCATCCTTAATGCGCCGCGCCCTTATCCTGTCAGTGTGCGGCATGTGATCGGGCAATTGATCCCCGATCTGATGATGGGCTGCCTGCATCAGGCGGTGCCGGGCCGCGTGAATGCGGAAGGCTCCTCCGCACTTTGGAATCCGCCTTTGCGTGGCGGGTCTCAGGTCTCCGGCCAGGAAGCGGAAGTGGATGATTTTGAAATCATCACCTTCAATTCCGGCGGCACCGGCGCGCGGCCGGCCAAGGATGGGCTGGATGGCACGGCCTTCCCATCGGGCGTGCGCACCATGCCGGTGGAAGCGACTGAAAACGTCGCCCCCGTGATCTTCTGGAAGAAGGAACTCCGCCCTGATTCCGCAGGCGCAGGCAAGACACGCGGCGGCTTTGGCCAGATCATGGAAATCGGCGCCAAGGGCGATGCCGAATTCGTCGTGAATGCGATTTTCGATCGCGTCGCCAATCCGCCCAAGGGGCGCGATGGCGGTGGGGAAGGCGCGGGCGGTTGGGTTGGGCTGAATGACGCGAACGGCACGGTGCTGCGCACCAAAGGCTTTCAGGTTATCCCAAAGGGCCGGCGCCTGCTGCTGAAACTGCCAGGCGGCGGCGGCATGGGTGATCCCAAGGCGCGCGATCCGGAATTGGTGAAGCGCGATGTGGCGGATGGGCTGATCACCACCCATGCGGCGCGCGATATCTATGGCGTTGAGGTGAAATAGTTCCGCAAGGTCGGCGCCTTCGATAGGGCGCCGACCTTGATTGAATGGCAGTTATCCAGCGGCACTATTCATTTCCCGCCGTACCAGATTGACCCAGAACGCCACGCCATGGGGCAGGGCGGCATCGTTGAAATCATACAGCGGTGTGTGCAGTGCATGCGCCTTGCCATCCGGCGCATGGCCATTGCCCATGAAGACAAAGGCACCTGGCTTGGCGCGCAGCATGAAGGCGAAATCCTCGCCGCCCGTCACCGGCGTCATCTTGTCATCCACGGCGTCAGCACCGACCAATTCCCGCGCGGTATCCGCCATGACGGTAGTCTCACGCGCATGATTGATCAGCGGCGCGGCATTCCACCACAGCGTAACCTCAGCACTTGCGCCTTGCATTCGGGCCATCAGTTCCGCCACCTCACGCATGCGATCTTCCAGCATTTTCTGCATGGTCGCGTTGAAGGCGCGCATGGTGCCGCCAACCAGGATTTCTGACGGCATCACATTCAGCGCATCCACCGACCCGCCAGAGATGTGGCCTACGCTGATCACCACGCTTTCCAGCGCCGGCGCATTGCGGCTGACAATACTTTGCAGCGCGGTGATGAAATTCGCTTGTGCAACCGTGATGTCACTCGCCAAATGGGGGGAATTGCCACCATGCCCGCCGGTGCCGCGAAACTGCACTTTCCAGCGCCCGGAACCGGCCATCATGGGACCGTTGCAGAGCGCGAAATGGCCGAGCGGCAGGCCTGGCATATTATGCATGCCATAGACGGAATCGCAGGGGAAACGCGCAAACAGCCCATCATCCAACATGGCTTGCGCGCCGCCACGGCCTTCTTCGGCAGGTTGGAAAATGAAATGCACCGTGCCGGCGAAATCGCGCTTCTTGGCCAAGACCTCGGCCGCGCCCAATAGCATGGCGGTGTGCCCATCATGCCCGCAGGCATGCATCTTGCTCATATGTTGTGACGCATAGGGCAGATTGGTCGCTTCCGTCAGCGCCAGCGCATCCATATCAGCGCGCAGCCCAATCGCCCCCTGGCCCGGGCGATTACCGCGAAGCGTGCCCACCACGCCCATGCGGCCAACGCCTTCTGTGGTTTCAATGCCAAGGCTGCGCAGCTTGGCAGCGACCAGCGCCGCAGTGCGTGTTTCTTCCATGCCCAGTTCCGGATGGGCGTGAATGTCTTTGCGGATCGCGATCAGCTCCGGCAGGATGGGGGCGATTTCCTGCATCAGGGGATGGTCTGTCATGCGGCTTCTCTTTTCTTGCTGATCACATCACGAACGCGGTAGGGCTTCGCGTTCAACGGGTTGCGGCAGGCTCTCGCCCGGGGCGGCCACCAATTGCAGCCAGGCGCGCAAATGCCGCCGCAATTGAAATTCGAGTTCGACATTCAGGTCCTGCCCAGCCAGTTTCACCGCGCGTTCCGCCAATGCTGCCCTTTCGCCGCCATCACGCACTGACCCGGTCGCAACACGCGTGGCCTCGGCCGAGGCAGTGGCAAGTATGGCATCTTCGGCGGAGATAACTTCCACCTGGCAGCGCATGACGCAGCGGAAGCTCTCAGATGCTGGGCTGAAAACGCCACCCGAAGCGCCGCTTTCCCGCGTAAGGCTTGCGGTCTGGATCAGGAAACGCGCCTTGCCGGGGCCGCCGGCCGCGCTCAGCCGGTCCTGCGCCATGCGCAGCATCACTTCTGCTGGCTGAAGCGGCGCGGATTGATCCACAAGGAAGGCTGTGCCGCTGCCGGGTTCCTGGATTTCCAGCGTGCCGACCTTGAGGCGAAGCGGTGTCAAATGCCCATAGCTGGGCGGCCCAGGCGGTACATAAGGCCCTGCCGCCTGTTCATTGGCGCAGGCGGCCAGCGAGGGAAGTGCCAGGAAGGCGCGGCGTTTCGTCAGCAAGGCCATGGTCAATCCCCCGCTTCCCGCGCCGGCAAGGCCGCCCGGTCAAACCGAAAATCGAAATTGCAGAATTCGCAAGTCATGGTGATGGTGCCCTCATCGGCCATGTGGTCCAGATCATCGGTGCTGAAACCACCCAGCACATTCAGCAAACGGTCACGCGAACAGCGGCAGCCGTAAGAAAGCGGCTTTGGCCGATCCAGCCTCAGCCCCTCGGCATGGAATAGCCGATGCAGCAGCTGTTCGCCGGAAAGCCGATCATCCAACAATTCATCGTTGCTGATGGTGCGCGCCAGAATGGTCGCGGTCTGCCAGGCTTCCTGCTGCTGTTCCTGATCCATTTGCTGAACAAGCCATCCGGCGCCGGCCACGCGTTCCATCAGCAGCGCCGAAGCCCGCCAGCCATTGGGCGTTTCTGCGCAGGCGAGCTTCACATAGGTATCCAACTGTTCCGAATTGCGGAAATACTCACTGGTCATGTCGGTCAGGGTTTCGCCTTCAATGGCGACAATTCCCTGGTAGCGATCCATATCGGGCCCCTGATCGCAGGTGAAGGCCAGATAGCCCTTGCCAAGCAGCGTGGCGGCGTTCAGCGTTTCAAGCCCTGCCAGGCTTTCCCGATTGACCTTGGCATAGCCACGCAGCGCCCCGGCATTGGTGCAATCGGCCAGGAATAGCGAAACCGGGCCATCGCCCTTGGCCTGCAGGCTGAAGGAGCCTTCGAATTTCAGCGCCGCCGCCAGACCAGCCGTCAGCGCCATCGCCTCACCGGAAAGTTTCGCAATTTCCGGTTGATAATCATGCCGGGAAAGCAAAGCATCAGCCAAAGGCCCAAGGCGCACGAGGCGCCCACGCACCGGCCTTTCATCCAAATGGAAGGGCAGAATGGCCCTGGGCACCACCAGATCGGGCACGGGTGGTCGGCCAAAGGCGTCAAACATGGGGCCATCGGCCTGTTCCGGTATTTGCGACACGAGACTTCCTTGCAATGAATCGGGCAACTCTAATTTTGGGTCGCCTCTTCCCCTTTTCACCAATAGGGGGCAGTTATAGCCAAAATCCGGGGGTGGTGTCTTGGCTGAAATCTGGGAGTCCTGGGGGCACTACGCCTATTTGGGTTCTTTTATCTGGGCATTTTTTGAAGGTGAGACTTTCGTTCTGGCGGCCGCCGCCCTTGGGGCAGCCACTGGCGCTGTGAACCCCTGGTGGCTGCTTTTGGCAGTGTGGTTCGGGTCTTTTCTGGGCGATCAAACCTGGTTCACGCTCGGCCGACGCTTTGGCCCGCGTGTGGTGCGCCGCATCAAGGGCGCTGATCAGAAAGTCGCCAGGGTCAATGAGCTTCTGCAACGCTATGGCACGTGGTTCATTCTGAGTTTTCGGTTCCTTTACGGCATCCGCAATGTTGCTTCTGCCGCTTGCGGCCTCGCGGGGCTGAATTGGGCGCGCTTTGCGATCCTGAATTTCATCGCCGCCGGCATTTGGGCCAGCAGCTTTGTTGCGGCTGGGTGGTTCCTGGGCGCGCTGATTGGGCCGGAAAGGCTCGGCTGGACCATTGCGGGCATCGCCTTGGCGGCGCTGCTGTTCTTCGTGATCCGGCAATGGCGCCGGCGTTCCGCGAAGGCGAAGGCAAAGGCCGCCGAGGGCGCCTGAGTTGCATAAGGCGGCGGGGCAAAGCCTTCCCTTCTTTCCTGTTTTTGTGGCAAAGACATTCCTTTTCACCCTGCGGGAAGCAAGAACTTTCCGAGGCTTGTGTCGCGCTCCGCGCCGCGCGACGATCGATGCCGGAAGTCGCAAAATCAGGCATGGTGATCGGCATGGGTGGAATGGGGCATGTGGTGGATGGTCTGGCTGGCGCCATCGGCAATACGCCCCTGATCCGCCTGAAGCATGCCAGTGAAATCACAGGTTGCGACATTCTGGGCAAGGCGGAATTCATGAACCCCGGCGGTTCGGTCAAGGACCGCGCCGGGCTCGGCATTATTGCCGATGCCGAAGTACGCGGCGCCTTAACACCCGGCCAGCCTGGCACGATTGTAGAAGGCACGGCCGGCAATACGGGCATTGGTATTACGCTCGTCGCCAATGCGCGCGGTTATCGCAGCGTCATTGTGGTGCCTGAGACGCAAAGCCGCGAAAAGCTCGATTTTCTGCGCATGATTGGCGCTGATCTCCGCCTGGTGCCGGCCAAGCCATTCTCTGACCCCGGCAATTATGTGCATTACAGCCGTCGCTTGGCGGAGGAGTTGGGTGCGGTCTATGCCAATCAATTCGACAACCTTGCCAATCGTGCCGCGCATGAAGCCACAACGGGCCCTGAGATTTGGGATCAGACCCGCGGGCAGATTGATGCCTTCACCTGTTCCTGCGGCACTGGCGGCACCTTGGCTGGCATTGCCCGCGCGCTGAAGGCTCGCGGCCCGAAAACACGTATTGTGCTGGCCGACCCAATGGGCAGTTCGCTTTATTCCTGGATCAAAACGGGCGAATTGAAGCCCGAGGGTTCCTCCATCACCGAAGGCATAGGCCAGGCTGCGCGTGTGCCGGGCAATTTGGTGGGCGACCGCGTGTTGATTGATGACGCTGTGCAGGTGACGGATGAGGAAGCGCTACAGCAAGTTTTTGATTTGCTTGTGCAGGAAGGCATATGCCTTGGTGGGTCCGCGGGGCTGAATGTTGCTGCCGCCATCAAGGTAGCGCGCCAATTGGGGCCAGGGCATCGCGTGGTGACGATTCTTTGTGATGGCGGTGCGCGCTATCAATCCAAGCTGTTCAATCCGGAATTCCTGCGCGAACGCGGTCTGCCCATTCCGCCTTGGCTTGCATGAGGACCGCGCGGTGATCCGTGAAGCGCTCGAAATCGGCCGTAGCATTCGCGCGCGTGATCCTGCGCAGCCTTCCTGGCTTGAGACGATTTTCTGCTATGCTGGTCTGCATGCTGTGCTCTGGCATCGGCTGGCGCATTGGCTTTGGCAGCGCGGTTGGCGCAGTGCTGGGCGGATCGTTTCACATCTCAGCCGTTTTCTGACCGGGATTGAAATCCACCCTGGCGCGCAGCTTGGTCGGCGTTTCTTCATTGATCATGGCATGGGCGTGGTGATTGGTGAGACGGCGGAGATCGCCGATGATGTGCTGATTTATCATGGCGTGACGCTGGGCGGGCTTTCCGGCAGCCCGGGCAAAAGGCATCCGACAATCGAATCGGGTGTTTCAATTGGGGCTGGTGCGCAGGTTCTGGGGCCGATCACGATCGGTCGGGGCGCGCGCATTGGCGCCAATGCGGTCGTGACCCGCGATGTGCCGCCGGAATGCACCGTTGTGGGCATTCCCGCCCGCCCGCCCGCGGGTTCGACCTGTGCCGACCCCTTCCTGGGATACGGGCTCAGCAATACCGAGGATGACCCGGTGGGCGACCAGATTGCTGCTCTGCGCGCAGAGGTGGCAGGGCTGCGGGCGCGTCTGGCGGAGTTGGAGAGGCAGAAGGCCGATAGTCCCTGACGGCGACGCGACCGGGTCGGGCGCGCTCGGTCATGGCTTGGCCTGTCTCCGGTAAGGGCCTATGCGTTTCACGGAAAGTCGTCCCTTTCCCCAATTTTTGGGCTGTTAGCCTGGGAGTCGCGCATGACGGAACAAGAGCGCCTTAGCGCGATGATGGAGGATGTGATTGCCCTTCGTCGTCACGTCGCGACCGAAATGGCGCCCCTGGTTTTTCGCTGCGTTGACCTATGCGAAACGGCGCTACGCGGCGGGTGTAAGCTGTTTTTCTGTGGCAATGGCGGCAGCGCTGCGGATGCGCAGCATTTGGCAACAGAGTTATTGGTGCGCCTCAGATCCCGCGTTGAGCGCCCGTCTTGGCCGGCCATAGCGCTGACGCTTGATCCCGCGGCCCTGACGGCAGGTGGCAATGATTATGGGTTTGAGAAGGTGTTCGCGCGGCCACTCTCTGGTCTGGGGCGGGCAGGAGACGTGCTGTTTGGCATTACAACCTCCGGACGTTCGGCCAATTTCATCAAGGCGCTTCAGGTGGCACGCGACATGGGCATCGGGACGATCGGGTTTCTTGGCGGGCATGGCGGTGCAGCGGCGGCCCTTTGTGATGCGCCCCTCATTGTGCCGAGTGTAGAGACTGTACCGATTCAAGAAGCCCATATCACGCAGGGCCACGCAATCCTGGAATTGCTTGAAGATCGGCTGATCAGAACATGACCATTCTCTTGACCGGCGCCGCAGGCTTCATCGGCATGCATGTTGCCAAAGCGCTGCTGGCGCGCGGCGAAAAGGTTATTGGGCTTGATAGCCTCACGCCCTATTATGATGAGCGCCTGAAGCGGGCGCGACGGGATCTGCTTTTGGCGCATTCGCATTTTTCATTTCTGGAAGTAAATATCGCCGATCGTGCTGCGGTGGCAGCGGTGTTCAAACAACATCCTGATGTCACGCGGATTATTCATCTGGCGGCGCAACCAGGTGTCAGGCATTCACTGATTGATCCCTACAGCTATATCGAAGCAAATGTGATGGGCCATCTTGTGATGCTGGAAGCCGCGCGATCATTGCCGCGGCTTCGGCATTTTCTTTATGCCAGTTCATCCTCGGTGTATGGCGGTAACGACCAATTGCCGTATCGGGAAGATGATCGCGTGGATCATCCAATCTCGCTCTACGCGGCGACGAAGCGCGCGGATGAGCTGATCAGTGAAGCCTATGGTCATATTTTCGGCTTGCCGCAGACGGGGCTGCGATTTTTCACCGTGTATGGGCCGTGGGGGCGCCCGGACATGGCACCCTGGTTGTTTGCGGATGCGATTCTCGCCGGTCGGCCGATCACGCTTTACGATGGCGGGCGGCTGAAGCGCGATTTCACCTTTGTCGCTGATATTGTCTCAGGTGTTTTGGGGGCGCTGGATCATCCTCCCACGGATGGGAAGCCACGCCTGTTGAATATAGGTAATCATCGAAGCGTGGAGGTGCGGCGCTTTGTGGCGGTGTTGGAGGAAAGCCTTGGCCGCAAGGCTGTCATTCAGGACGCGCCGCGTCCGGTGACTGATGTGACGGAAACCTTCGCCGATATCGGCGCAATCCAGGCGATCTGCGGCTTTGAGCCGAAAACGCCGATCGAGGAGGGTGTTCCCCGTTTTGTGGCTTGGTTTTTGTGTTGGGTGGGTGCTTGACGAGTTGTTTGGTGGTGTATAGAAGCCCGTCCACCGCGAGGTTGTCGAATTTGTGGCTTGACTGGCTGGTGTGGATTGGCTAGTGTGTTCGCCCTGCCG
>JADCFP010000118.1 GCA_020249465.1 Roseomonas sp.
AGCGCAAACCACAGAAACCTCAACCGACAAACTCCGCGATACGCAACACAAAACCGGAAAGGTGGTCCGGGAGTGAAGCGGCGTCAGCAATTTGCCTCAGCAGAAAATGGAGGCAGACAATCAACCAGGCACAGGGGATCGTGAATAATGCGGGTTAGATGAGTAATCAGAGCGGCATAAATACGCGACAAGTCCAAATGCGGATATTGGAGTTATATGCCGCGCTATGCAGCTGTGCGGCGACCACGGGCTTGGTGCCGGGTAATCGGTGAGGCCTGCGTCCGGCGTGTAGTTCTGGCTTCGCCCGGAGCGCTGGAACCCTAGTTTTGGGATGCGCCGCAGCCGCGGCGGGGAGGGCTAGTCCGACCGCCATCGGCGCGGATTTGGGCGGGCGAGCGGGCTTGTGCTGGATCGCGAGCCAGAGCGGAGATTTACGATATTTGTTGGCTATGGAAGGGAGGGCTCCAAGGACTTCCTGATGGTGTCCGATCAATTCTTTGGTTTCAGCTCCCACCGCCCCACCAGTCCATTTCCCAACCACGTCGCACCGCAGCATAATCAAATCCATTTCAGATCAACGCGTTAAACCTTGTTGGAAAAATCGGCCTACCCTCAAGCTTTGGAGAGAATTCGCGCATTCGGAGAGAAAACGCCGAAACATTCCGCTTGAGCACCCTCAAGGTCGCAAGAAAAAGCTTTGTTTTCAAGGGGGTTTAGGTGGCCGCCTGTGGCGCTAACTTGGTTCGGCTAGGTGGCGACTGGAGCAGCAGTTGGGACTGAACAGGCGAAACTCTCTGGCGCTTTCAAGCGTCGCCATATCTGAAGCTGGTTTTCGCCCGTGCGCACTAAAACGCCCCAGTTCAACCCCTGATTTCGGAAATCTTTCGGATAAGTTTCAGCCCCCTTTCAGGACTACGCCCCTGAGTCAGCTGCATTTTCCCCCTACCGGGGCACACCGGCACTCAAGGGGTCGATATCATGCAATCCGAAATCATATCGAATCTTATTGGCCATTCGCTTTTGGGCGCGGTTTTGGCCGTTCTCTGCCTGGCCACAAGCTTCTGGCTCGCCTTTGCCTTTCGATCCGCCCGATCGGCCATGCACAAGCTAACCGCACTCAATCAAGCGCTTCAATCCGAAACGGCGCAGCGGGCGCAAGGCCGCGCGCCATGATCACCGCCGTCTTCCTCATGCATTTCTTCCTCTGCGGTCCCACGGAGATGTTCTGCGAGGAAGGACGTATGACGCATCATTCCTGCGCGGCGGCGGAAGCCTGGCTCCGTGCCGGGATGCGGCCGGATCAGGTGCTGCTGGTTTCCGCCTGCGAAACCATTGAACAGCAAAATCCCATCACTGCTGCAGCCCGGCCAGAAGAGCCTAGGCAGCCTCAGATCGTCGCCCGCAAACTCGCGAAAGGGAGTGAGTGATGTCACCAATCTCTCCCTGGCTGCGCCATCGCGGCTGGCTGGTCGTCTTTGGCGCCTTTCTGCTCCAAGTTGTTGGCTTTGGCGCGATTTACTCGAGCTCTGCCTTCTCGGCTGAGATTGCAGCAAGCCTCAGCATGGATCGCAGGAATGCCGACCTTGTCATGGTGCTGAGCCTTGGCGGAAGCTTCCTCGTCAGCGCCATCAGCGGCCCGCTGGCAGACCGCTTTGGCCCTCGTTGGTTGGCGGCTTTCGGCATGATGCTGGTTGTATCCGGCCTCGCCACAGCGGCTTTGGCCCAGAATACCCTCATGCTTTTCCTGGGCTACGGGCTGCTGGTGGGGCTTGGATTTGGGCTGGCCAATGTTCCCGGTATTGCTGCCGTGCAGCGCTGGTTTCTGGTCAAACGAGGCCTCGCCGCCGGCCTTGCCGCTGCCGGCATGGGGGTGGGTACCGTCCTGGTGCCGATCCTCAAGGACCTTCTCTCCGGGCTTGGCGATTGGCGCGCCACTTTCCTCTGCTGCGCCGCGCTTGCCGCCCTGGTTGGCTTGGCCGGCGCGCTGCTGTTGGATGCGCAGCCTGAAAAACACGGCATGGGTCCGGATGGCAAGCGGCTTGATCCGGCGCGCACCGCGCCCGCGGCCGAGGGCCTAAGCCTTGGCCAGGCTTTGCACAGCCGCGCCTTTCACTACGCCTTGCTTGGCACGTTGCTGGTTTCAATCCCCGTTTCCGCGCCGATCATGTTGCTGGCGGGTTCGGCCGAAGCGCAGGGGCTGAGCCAGCAGCAGGCGGTTGGGCTGCTCGGCCTGGTCGGCGCTGGGTCACTCGCTGGACGTTTCATCCTGGGTGTGTTGGCCGATCGGTTCGGCAGGCGCCCGAGCTTCCTGGTTATCTGCTTCGCGCTTGGCTTTGCCATGTTTGCCTGGGCCGCTGCACGAGATGCCTGGTCGTTTGGCGCCTTCGCCCTGATTTACGGCGTGCTGCAAGGCAGCTTTGTCGCTTTGTTGCCTGCCTTTACCGCGGATAGCTTTGGCAGCCGCGCCATCGGTGGCCTGATTGGTGCGCTTTATACGAGCCGAAGCGTGGCATTGCTGGCGGGCTTGCCCCTGATGAGTGTTGGCATCGCCTTCTTCGGCAACCATGAGGTGTCTGTCGTATCTTGCGGGTTGGCCGGTATTCTAGGAGCGCTGCTACTGAGCCTGGCGCGGCCCGAAGTCGCGCAGGTGCGCAAGCCTGCGTTTTCCAAACCCACCGTGATGATGTCAGCCGAGCGCGCACCGGCGCCGGTCAGGACAGGCGGGCTTGCCCTGGCTGTTTGGCTGCTGTCGTTGATCGGCTTTGGGGCGGGCATGCTGGCCGTTTCGCCGCGCACCGCCAGCGCCGAGGCGTTGGTCCCCGATACCGCAATCCGCGCTGCCGGCCTGCCAATGACCGAGGCAAAGGGTAGGGTGCGGTCCTTCGCGGTTGAATTGGCCGATGGCTACGGCGTTTTTGAAATTCCTGAAGCTGCGGCCAAACAGCCCATATCTGCGGTGCTGATCCTGCATGATGCCTCAGGCCCCGATGGTCGCGCCGCGGCCTATGCGGAACAATTGCTGGGCGCTGATATCGCTGTGCTGGAATTGCACGCGGCAAGCCCGGCGGCAGCGAGTGCCGCCCTGGCCGCCTTGGCCGCTGATCCGCGCATCAACCCCGCGCAGCTTGGCGTGCTGGGCTTTGGTGCAGGTGCCCGCCTGGCTTTGGAATTGCCGGGCGCCGCAGCGCGCGCCTTGCTCTACCCGGGCTGCGCTTCATTGCGCGGCGGCCGCAAGATGGCCGCCAGCGCCGAAGCCGTTCCGCCGGTGCATCGCATCGGCTGGGTGCGGGACGTTGGCATTCGCGATTTCATCGGCCCGGCGGAATATGCCTGGAACTATAATGTTGCAGGCGGCGCGCCCGGCTTCGCGCCACCGCACAAAAGTTCCGCCATCCTGCTGCTGCATGGCTCGGAAGATCCTGCCAATCCGGCAGACGCCTGCACGACCCTGGCTGAGACCCTGCGTGGCGACGGCGCCGATGTTGAGCACCAGGAAATCCCTGGCGCTGGCTATGCCTGGGACTTTCCGCAGCTTGGCGCAACGCAGGAAGTGCTGCTGCCCGCCCCTGGCATGGCAGAGCGAATCCCGGTTCGCCCCTGGCCCGCCATGGCCGCGCAAAGTGCTGCGGCGGTGGCAGGCTTCTTTGCAATGACCCTGGCGCGGTGAAGCGAATTGCCGTGAAAATCACGGCATTGGTTCAAAAGGTTCCTATTTCCCAAACGAAATATTCCATCACTGCCGCGGGGATCAGGCCATAGCCCCGCGGGAAATCCCAATCGGCGCCGCGTTGTTTCGCCAGCGGTGAATTGCGCGCGAAGTATTCCTCACCCCAACTGTTCCGAAACAGGAAGAACCCTGGAAATTCCTCGTAATTGGGATATTGCGGTGTCTTTAAGCCCTCAACCCTTGGCAGATAGCCCACCACGCAAACTGCATGCCCCGCCAGACCGACGATGTGATGGGGTTCAGGCAGGCGCAGCACGCCAGTATCCCAGAAGTTTTCAGCATGCCAGATATTGCCCGATGGCATCTCAGGATCAGCGAAACCAGCGATGCTGATTGCAACTGGCTTGCGCTTTTTTTGCAGCTTGTCGTAAACCTTACGTGCCAAGCCCCCAGGGCGATTTCGGTAATCCGGATAATCCATACCATCAAGCGTGAAACGATGTTGCTTAGCGTTGTCGACCGCTTCTTGGGAGATGGGGTCAACGGGATTTGGCCAAACCGCCGCTGAATCTGTGCTATCTGCCATTTCAAAATAATCGCGGCAGAGGCTTTCAAGCGCCGCGCCCTTATCTCTCAGCACTTCAGCCACATCAGCCTGCTTGAGGCCACCACCCTGATAGGCGGGCATCTGAATTTTTTCGGAATTGACCACCTTCCCCCGGCCCAACCGATAAAGAAACCGCGCTGACAGACGCTCTGGCGCCTCCATGTTCTTTTCCCGGGCCAATTGCAATTCCAGGCAGGCGGCAACCGCGAACCCCACGCAGGAAGGCCAAGGGCGCTGATCCCGGACTGGCCAAATCAGATCCTTCCGAAGATCGACAGGCTTCAAATCCTTCATTTTGCTTGGTTTGCTCTTATTGTTTACTGCCGCCACGATCTCCTTAGCTGTCACCGGCTGCGCCTCGAGCATGGTCGGACCAAGCGCGGCCAGTGGCGCATCATAGGCACGGGCGGCCTGACGGTCTTCGATGTCCAGGAAACCAGGGCTAAGCGCCCCGCTCTGCCGCAGCGCGTTTAGAAGCCTGACCCACATCTCCGGCTGTACGTATTGCGACCAATCAATTCCGAGCCCCGCCTGGACGTCGGATTTCACGAGAGAGGGGTTATTCACAATAAAGGAATAAGCCTGATCCGGCGTGGTCAGGCCAAACCCCCGCAGATCTTCGATGACTTCATAGGGAATAAAGGCCCGTTCCAGAATGGCGTCAAGTTCCGAATCGGCCTCAGTCGTTTTGATGCTTTCCTGGGTCATGATTACTTTTTACCTGGCGTCAGGGATTGCTTGACCTTATCGGCCACCACATCCGCAAGGCTGCGATAGGGCTGGAATTGGTCCGGCGATTGATAGGCATCTGTAAATTGCCACTCAGCCTTGATGTCCGCGACAAGCTTGCCCAATTCAGTTGGCTTCTGGCCCTGGGGATCGGGAACAAGCAATTCGGCCCAAAGCGTCGTCATTGCGGCAGCGAGCAGTTTCCCTGCCTCAGAATCCGCCGCAAAATGGACGCCGGCGATTTCGCGATTGCGCGCAATACGCTCAGCGAAAGCCTTGGCGGGCTTTGCGATGCCGTGCGGGGGCTTGTTGCCCTTTTCTTGCAGGATGGCCGTCAGCATATCGGCAATCAAATGGCTTTGGAAGGAATGATTGCTCGGGTAGGAAGGATGCCGCGGCGTTGGCACAATGGGTGTCAGGGCCGGGTAGATTTGTGCCGGCCGCGGCGCCTTGAAATGCCGCTTCCAATGCATGCCAATCACAGTACCCATGGCAAGGCCAAGATAGACCAGGGCAGCCGTGGCGGGCCGGCGGGATTGATGCGCGCCAAGGAATTGGCGCCAATCCCCATCCAGCCCGCTATTTTGTTGCAGGATTTCCGCCTGCCGTGCCGGCCGCAACAAGGCTGCCTCTCGCAGGCTATTGATTTCGCGCTTGAGAAATTCGCCGCTGATGGCGGCGTTTTTACTCATATAAATGGGATCGCTTGGCTTCTGCGTCTCCCAATTCGTCTTCAGCAATGCGGGCAGGCAAAGCTGGGCGCGGAGCGCCGGGGACCACCAGGCGTCGCTGAAGACTGTGCTGCCGAGCGTGACCAGCAGCGGGTAATTGCCGGGTATCTTCGGGGCATAGGGGTTGCTCGGTAGGGGTTCTTCCTCACCAAGCAGCCCGGATAGGGCTATGCCGGGCGGGGTGAAGACGCCGCCGAAGGAGCCGCTGCCGTCTCCACTGCCATCACCACTACCATCTCCGCTTCCATCTCCGCTTCCATCACCGAAAACAGGCATGTCAACATCCTCCCTAGGGCTGCTTTTAGCTGTGTGAATGATCAAGCCGGGATACCCGCTTGTATCAGACTGGCAACACAATCTTCGCGCTTGGTCTTGTCACGATAAATACTCTTTCTTGCTGTCTCATTGGCACGAAGGCTTGGCTGCAACTGCAATAAGCGCTTGGCTAGTTCCTTACCCTCATTGATTCGGTTCAGCGCCACGAGCGCAGCGATGGTAACGCGTAAATTTGAAGTATAGTTTGGGTTATCTTCGCTTGCTTTTAGGCCCCAGTTAACGGCGTCTGTGAATTTATCCGAAGCATAGTAAGCAAGGCTCAAAAAATGTTTATGTCTAAATCGAAATGGATCAAGCGGAGAAAGACTCAAGGCGCGCTGTGCCCGTCGGATCGCCTCCTCACTCTGGCCAATATAAGAAAGCGTAGGCACCGTCCAGCACAGCGTCTCCACGTCATTTGGAGCTAACGCAAACGCTTGCTTGAGGATTATTTCGGCTGTCGCACAATCTTCGTCCATAATCGTTCGGCTATGGCCGAAAAGCGAAAGCGTGCGCGCATTATCCGGGTCCAACCGCAGCGCGATCTTGGCGGTTTTTTCCATGAGCGCCTTGTCACCCTTCCAATCATTGGACCAGCCCTGGAACATGCGCAAGGTCAGCCAACCGGCATGGGCGCCATGCAAATTGCCATAGCCGGCATCAATGCCAAGCGCATATTCCAAGAGCCGCCCCGCTTCGGTGAAGGATTCCCGATCAAGCCGGGCGATCATTTCACGGGCGCGCAATAGCAAATGATAGGCCCCCAGATGTTCCGGCGGGCGGCGCAGGCTGCAGCGCAGCTCCGCCGCCGCAATCTGGGGTACCAGCGCATGGGCAATACGGCTTGCCGCTTCATCCTGGAAATCGAATAATTCCTCACGCCGCAGGTTGACGCTGTCAGACCATAATCTTGCGCCGCTTGAGGCATCTTCCAGGCCGATCGAAAGCCGCAGCCTTTCACCACTACTGCGCAGCACGCTGGTCACCAGATAGCGCGCGCATAGTTTTCGCGCCGCTTCGGAAAAATCATCACCTTCAACACCAATGAGGCGCGATGAATTGCTGGAAATCACCACCGGTTCGCGAAACCTGGTCAGGATTTCCGTAATGTCATGCGCAATACCCTCTGTCAGCCAGGGGTCTTCCGGGTCCGGCCCCAGCCAGCGCGGGCGCAACACCGCGAGCGTGGGGACAGAGGCCGCTATCAGCAAGTGATCGGCGGGGCGGTCAATGATTTCAACTTCAGGGGTGGCAATTTCCATCAGGGCCGGGGCTGAGGGCGGGGCATCAGGCGCGGCGGTCAGCACATAGCCGCGGCGCGGCAGGGTTTTCAAAAGCTCTGTCCCGGCTGGCCCAAAGGCGCGGCGCAATTCGCCGATGCATTGTGTGACGCTATCGGGGGTGACAGTCACATCGCCCCAAATACGGTCCAGAATCTCATTTGCTGAGACAACTCGACCAGCGCTTTCCAGCAAAAGCCCCAGCAGCGCCAGCGTCTTGGCGCGCAGCACCGTTTCCGCCCCATTCGCGGCAACAATAGACCCTCGGACCGGGTCAAACACGACCCCACCGAAGCGTAATGTTTCCGAAGCCCGCACGCGAAGTAATCCCACAAACTTGTCATTCTTTATGAGAAATCAATTAACGCAATGCGCGGCCTTTAGTCAATCATTAGGCTCCGGGTGGGCAGACGCCAGGAAGCCCAGCGGCGGCGCATAGCGGCCCGGTGCATGGAACGGCCACTGACCCTGCCAACCCATCCTGACGATCCGGCGTCAGCACCCATGGGACCAAATTGGCGATTTGAACAACGGAGGATTTCTGACTCATCGTAACCCAAAGGAAAGTGAAGAAGAGGCCGCCTGCTCGATTTTTGTACATTGGCCAATCCTCAAACCCTCTCCACCACCCGGAACCCGCGCGACGCCAGCGGCAGGCTGTCCCGGCTTATGGCGGCGTCTTCGCCCGGCGCGTTCATTGCCCCCCAGATGGCGCGGCGGTTACGCTCTGCCATGGTGTCGCCAAGTTCCGCAATCCAAAGCGTATCCCGCGCCGCACCAAGGCGGCGCAGCATGTCGCGATGCTGGTTGCGTGCCTCGGCGGTGGAAAGCGCCGGCAGGGTGAAGGCCGCCATGCGCGGGTTCACGATGGCAGGCACAGGAAACTCTGCCCCGGTGTAGGGATTGCGGTCGCGCCGATCGAGCATCACGCGGCCTTCGCGAATGCCATAGGCAGTGCCGCGCAGCAGCCGCCAAAGCTGCCCCGCGACAAGCAGGCCGATGTTCATATAGGGCGCTGCGCCATCGGTCAGATCAACGCGGAGATAGCGCGCGGTGACCGGGGCCGGCAGCACCAGCATAACATTCCCCTGGCTTTCATCCTGCGCCTCGGCATTCAGCAGCCCGATGTCCGCCAAGGTCATGCTGAAATTCGCAACATTCGAAAGCCGCGCCTGCACCAGCGCCCCCGCGCCAAGCGTGGTAGAAAGCAGCGCCACGCAATCCACTGGCACTGCCACGCTCAGATCAGCGGCGAGGGTCGCGCTGCTTCCCATCAGGCGCGCGCGCCGGCGCGGCTGCGGATCCTGCAGGTTCGTGATCGGCATGCTCGCGACGGTGGCTTGCGCCGATGCCACGCTGCCCGTCGCCACTCTGTCCTGCTGCAGAAACGCCCCTGGCATGTCAGCCCGCCCCCCAGAGTGTGATTTCGACACGCCGCGCCGTCAGGCTTTCCCGCCAGCCGACGACAACACCGACAAACCCCTCGTCAAAGCCAAAGGCTGGCTATCCTTAACCCCTTTGAGCAGCCTGGGGCCTAAGCGGAAATCAACTTAAGCGCGACGTGTTGGCAATCGCGCCACCGATCATGCCAGCTGCGCCTGCGGTCACCACAGATTCCTCTTCTTTCATCATGCTGAAATTATTCAGTCGCTGCCCTGTCATGCCGCAGTGATACTTCACCCGAAATCTTTTGGAGGGTCTTTGAGCATGATGAAGCTGCGCAACTTATTTCTCTCTACTGTCTTTTGCCTCTCAGGGCCGGCCCTTGCCGATCAGCGCTTCGAAGCCACCCTGGCTGGTCACGCCATTCTTCCCGCCTTCACCATGGCCCTACCGCCTGCCGATGCACCGCGTGATGCGTTGGTGTCCGGCAAGTTTGCCGGGCCCGGCAATTTGCGTGTTGACGCCCCCGGCAGCATCATGGGCGATACCGGAGCCATGCACGGCAATCGCCAGACTGGCATTGCCTTCCCCTTCATTGGTCAGCCGGTCCAAGGGTTCTCGGGCATCAAGCCGGTTGCCAATGAATCTGGTCATTATTGGGTTTTGACCGATAACGGCTTCGGTAATCGCCGCAACAGCCCCGATGCGCTGCTGATGTTCCACAAGATACGGCCCGATTGGACGACAGGCCAAGTAGCGCTGCTGCAAACCACTTTTTTGCGTGATCCGCTGCGCCGGATTCCCTTCCGCATCGCCTATGAGGGTACGGAACAACGCTATCTGACGGGTTCGGATTTCGATCTTGAGAGCATTCAGCCATTGCCGGATGGAAGCTTCATGATCGGTGATGAATTTGGCCCGTTCCTCATTCATGTTTCTGCCGATGGCATTGTTCAGCGCGTGTTTGAAACGCGCTTGGATGGCCAGGTGTTGATGTCGCCCGACCACCCGGCGCTGCAAGTTCCGGCAAGCCCCACGGCTGGCGTTCCCTATCGCGTGCGGCGCTCGGGCGGTTATGAAGGCCTGGCATTGACGCCGAATGGTCAGACGCTTTGGGCGCTGCTGGAGCAGCCCCTCTTTTCGGCAAATTCGGACCAGCCCGAAGGACAATTCCTGCGCATCCTGGAATTCAGCGTGCCGCGGATGGATTGGACCGGGCGCAGTTTGCGCTACCGGCTTGAAGCAGGCGCCACGGCTATTGGCGATTTTAATTTCATTGATGCCACCCGCGCCTTGGTGATTGAACGCGACAATGGCGAAGGTGACCCGGGCCAGGCTTGCGCCCAGGGTGTACGGCCTTCAGCCCAG
>JADCFP010000119.1 GCA_020249465.1 Roseomonas sp.
GCGAGGAAGAAGGTCGAGGAATAAATGCCACCATTGTAAAACTTGAACGGCGCCAAGGTGTATTCCCAAGCCTGCAATGCGGTGAAAATCACGCCAAGCAAAACCGTGAGCGTCAGCCCCCGGATCAGCCCCTTGCGATCATTGTTCAGCAGCGCGTGATGCGCCCAGGTGACCGTGCAGCCCGACAACAGCAGGATCATGGTGTTCAGGAAGGGCAGGTCGAAAGGATCGAAAGTGAGCGTGCCCTTGGGCGGCCATATCGCCACTTCGGCGCCCGAAACATGTTCCGGGAAAAATGCGAAGTGGAAATAGGCCCAGAAGAAGGCCACGAAGAACATGACTTCTGAGGCGATGAACAACGTCATGCCATAGCGAAGCCCGATGCGCACGATCGGCGTATGCAGCCCCGGTGTTTGGCTTTCCTTCACCACATCGCGCCACCAGAAGAACATGGTGGCGAGAATACCGGCCAGGCCGATGAAGAACACAGCGCGACTACCGTAATGCGCCCACAGAATGATGCCAAGCACCAAGGCGCCACCAGCAAAGGAACCCACCAAAGGCCAGGGTGATGGGTCAACCAGATGATAAGGGTGCTTATGCAGCGGCGGCGCTTCGCCCTCCGCCGTGGTTGCCTGTGCGTGAGATGTGCTTGCCATTGTCAGTCCTGGTGCCTTCCTCGGTCACGGGCTTAGTGCCCGAAACGGACGCCCGCATCAATCCTGAAACCGCCCCCGAAATCAAGCCCATGCGGCATGAAAACCGGTTTTATCCGCCAATCAATTCTGCCTTGTGTTGACACGCCCAACATGAGGCCCGGCATTGGCCAGCGCGCCTGCCTTTTTCGCATCTTCCATGGTGCGGAAGAAACTATAAGAAAGTGTGATGGTGGTGATGTCGCGCGTGCTGGGATCCTCGGCAATGCGGGGATCCACCCAGAAGGTGACCGGCATATCCACACGCTCATTCGGTGTCAGGGTTTGTTCATCAAAGCAGAAGCAGGCGATCTTGTGGAAATAGCGCCCGACCTTCTCCGGCGTTACATTATAGGTAGAAACCCCCGTGACCGGCGCATCAGAGCGATTGGTGGCGGAATAGAAGGCAAGGCCTTCTTCACCAAGCCGCAGCGTCACGCTGGTTTGTTCGGGCATGAAGCGCCAGGGCAGTTGTGGATGTGTGGTGGCGTTGAAGCGGATGGTGATCTGCCGATCGCCAGCCGCGCCGGGTGCTGCCGCGCTGCGTTGCGTGGTGCCACCAAAGCCGGTGACGCGACAGAACAGATCGTAAAGCGGCACGGCGGCGAAGGAAAGACCGACCATGAAGGTCACCAGCCCGGCTGCTGCAAGCCCGGTGCGCTTGTTCCGTCTTGCGAGTTCCGCCTTGCGCTGATCCTGTTCCATGGGGGACATGTGGGAAGCTCCTCGCCGCCGCTCAAGCCCGAAGCAGGCGCGCAATGCCGATGAAATAGAACAGCACCGAAAGCCCAACCAATACCAAGAGCAGGGCGATATTGCGCCCGCGCCGACGCTTTTCGAATATCGCGCGTTCTTCCGGGGTCATGGCGACAGGATCAGCTTTTCAGCGGCTAGCACGGCGAAAAGCGCAAACAGATAAGTCAACGAAAAGCGGAAGCATTTCTTGGCCGCCTTGTCGCCGGCAAGGCTGCGGCCTTCTCCGTCCTGCGGCTCGCGCAGCACAGCGACGGCATGGCGAATGAAATTCAGGCCGAGCAGTGCCGCAATCACGCCATAGACCGGGCCGGAAAAGCCGATCAGCCAGGGCGCCATCCCAAGCGGCGCCAGGACCAGCGTGTAGTACAGTATCTGCTTGCGGGTTTCGCGCGCGCCTGCGGTCACGGGCAGCATCGGCACGCCGGCCTTGGCGTAATCCTCATGCGCCCAAAGCGACAGCGCCCAGAAATGCGGCGGCGTCCAGATGAAGATGATGGCGAAAAGAATGATCGGCACCAGCGTGATGTCACCGGTTACCGCGGCCCAGCCGATCAGCGGCGGGAAGGCGCCGGCAGCACCGCCAATGACGATATTCTGCGGCGTGCGGCGCTTCAGCCACATGGTATAAACCACCACATAGAACAGGATGGAAAAGCCCAGCACGCCAGCGGCCAGGTAATTGGTCGCAAAGGCCATCACCACGACAGAACCGACACCAAGCAAAATGCCAAAGCCAAGCGCGGCATCCGGCGCGATGCGCCCGGCGGGAATGGGACGGCGCGCCGTACGGCGCATCACCGCATCAATATCACGGTCATACCACATATTAATGGCGCCAGAGGCACCCGCCGCCACCGCGATGCAGAGAATGGCAATCGCTGCCAGCACCGGATGCAAATGCCCCGGCGCCACCAGAAGCCCGGCGACCGCGCTGAATACCACCAGCGACATGACGCGCGGCTTGAGCAGCGCGACCCAGTCGCGCACCTCCGAGATATTGTAGGAAACAGGAAGGGGGGCCGCGCCCCCCTTGCCGTTTTCGATGACTGAATCGCTCATCGTAACCCCATAGGCCTCGCGGCCTTACCGCATACGAGGAAGTTCCTCAAAGGTGTGGAAGGGCGGCGGAGACGCCACTTGCCATTCCAGGGTGGTCGCACCTTCGCCCCAGGGATTGGCCGCCGCCTTGGCGCCCGACCGCATGGTTACCCAGACGATGTAGAAGAAGAAGACAAAGGAAGCGACCGAAATGACCGACCCGATGGAGGCAACGAAATTCCACCCCCAGAAGGCTTCCGGATAATCCGGATAGCGGCGCGGCATGCCCTGATTGCCCGAGAAATGCATCGGGAAGAAGGTCAGGTTCACGCCGATAAAGGTCATCCAGAAGTGGATCTTGCCAAGCGTCTCAGGATATTGCCGCCCACACATCTTGCCGATCCAGTAATAGAAGCCGGCATAGATTGAGAATACCGCACCAAGCGACAGCACGTAATGGAAATGCGCAACCACGTAATAGGTGTTGTGCAGGATCTGATCGATACCCGCATTGGCGAGCACCACACCCGTCACGCCACCCACGGTAAAGAGGAAGATGAAGCCCACCGCGAAGAGCATGGGCGTATCCATCCTGATGGACCCGCCCCACATGGTCGCGATCCAGGAGAAGATCTTCACCCCCGTCGGCACCGCGATCACCATCGTGGCCGCCATGAAGTAAGCGCGCGTGTCCACATCCATGCCGGAAGTGTACATATGATGCGCCCAGACAATGAAGCCGACAAAGCCGATCGCCACCATGGCGTAAGCCATACCGAGGTAACCGAACACCGGCTTCCGGCTGAAGGTGGAGATGATATGGCTGATGATGCCGAAGCCCGGCAGGATCATGATGTAGACTTCCGGATGGCCGAAGAACCAGAACAGATGCTGGAACAGCACCGGGTCACCACCGCCTTCAGGGCGGAAGAAGGCCGTGCCGAAATTGCGGTCCGTGATCAACATGGTGATGGCGCCCGCCAGCACCGGCACCGCCAGCAGCAGCAGGAAGGCCGTGACCAGCATGGACCAAACGAACAGCGGCATCTTGTGCAAGGTCATGCCAGGGGCGCGCATGTTGAAGATGGTGGTGATGAAATTGGCCGCACCCATGATGGATGAAGCACCCGCCAAATGCAGGGAGAACAGCGCCAGATCCATCGCCGGGCCGGAATGGAAGGTGCTGTCGGACAGCGGCGGATAGATCGTCCAGCCCGCGCCAGGGCCTTCGCCCACGAAAAGGCTCGCCGCCAGCAGCAGGAAGGCCGGCACCAGCAGCCAGAAGGAGATATTGTTCATGCGCGGGAAGGCCATATCCGGCGCCCCGATCATGATCGGCACGAACCAATTGCCGAAACCGCCGATCAGCGCGGGCATGACCACAAAGAACACCATGATCAGGCCATGAGCCGAGATATAGGCGTTCCACATCTGGCCATCAGAGAAAATCTGCATGCCGGGATACATGAGCTCCAGGCGCATCAGCAGCGAAATGCCGATCCCCACCACCGCCGCTACGAGCGAGAAGATGATGTAGAGCGTGCCGATATCCTTGTGGTTCGTCGAAAAGAACCAGCGGGACACGAAGCCTGGCTTGTGATCGTGATGATCGTCGTGATGAGCGTGCGAAGCGGTTGCCATGTTTGTCTTCTCCAAAACCGCGCCTTACCGGCGGGCCTCCGCGATCTGAAGTGATTCCTGTGAAGCGGGCGCGGCGGCAATCACCGGCGCACTGCCATCAGCCCGGGCAAAGCGCTTCTGCGCATCGGCAACCCAGGTGTCGAATTCCGCCCGCGGTACGGCGCGCACAGCAATCGGCATGAACCAGTGGTTCGTGCCACAAATCTGATTGCACTGCCCGTAGAAAATCCCGGGGCGATCGGCGCGCATCCAGGTTTCCAGCGTACGGCCGGGGATGGTGTATTTCTGCACGCCAAGCGCCGGCACGAAGAAGGAATGGATCACATCATGGCCGGTGGTCAGAATACGGATATTCGCGCCGACCGGGATGACCAATTCATTATCCACATCCAATTTGAACAACTGTCCCGGCTTCAGATCAGCTTCCTGGACCGGGTAGCTGTCGAAGGTGAAGTTGCCGTGGTCGGAGTAGGTGTAGTTCCAATACCATTGCCGCCCCTGCACGGTGACCGTCATATCCGCATCAATCGCGCGATCCTGGAAATACAGCAGGCGGAAGGATGGAATGGCAATCACCACCAGGATCAGCACCGGGATCACCGTCCAGGCAATCTCAAGCCCGGTATGGTGGCTGGTCGTCGAAGGGGTCGGGTTGCGGTCCGCACTGAAGCGCCACACGCAATAGGCCAGCAGCACCAGCACGAAAATCGTAATGGCAACAATGATGAAGAACACTAGGCTGTTCAGCGAGGCGATTCGTTCCTTGATCACACCGCCTGAGGGCTGCAAGCCCATGCCCCAGGGGGCAGGTGCGCCGACCATGCCCTCTGCCAGGGCCGGCAGCGCCAGCACCAAACCCATTGCCATCACTGCCAGACCGGCGAAAAACCGGCCTGTGCCGAATGCCCGGCACTTTGCCTTGAAAACCTTCATCAACCCATCCCTTATCGGTCGTGAAAATCACGCCGTTTCAAGATTTTAACCTTTGCTCCACGAAGGCGTCTGCCCCGGGAGTCTCGAACTTGGCCGGACCATAATGGTGCCTCCCGCACCGCACAAGGGCGGAGATGCGGAAAAGCGGCATAAACCATTCTTCGCCACCTCAAGCCTCCCCATCCGCGGCCTCTTCCTCACTGATGTGGTCAACCATGTCTGCGAGCATGGAGCGGATATGCTCATCGCCGACCACATAGAAAACCTGCCGCCCGCGTCGATCCGCCTGTAACAAGCGCGCCGCGCGCAGAAGACGCAGATGGTGTGAGACGAGCGATGCGGAAAGGCCCAGCTTCTCAGCCATTTCATTCACCGCCGCCGGCGCATCCCGGCAGGCCAGGATGATCTTCAGGCGCGTCGGGTCGCTCATCAGCCGAAAGGTCTCGGCCAATTCCACCACCAAATCATCACCAATCCGAAAACGCCCGCGCATGGGATCATCGCCGCTGTTTCACGCCGAACATGGCGTCGGCAGGTTGTGTTCCGCAAGGTATGGCCACGCAAGGACTTGACGAAGGCACGGGCAGGGCCAAGCTTGGTTCTACAATAAACCACTGAAAAACAAGGAATATGTGCAGAAATGAACAGGTGTTCAGCCATTGGCAGGCGGGGCCTTGGCCTTGGCCTTTTGGCGCTGACGCCCATCACGGCGCTGGCCCAGAACCGCACCCAGCCCCGCGCGCTGTCAACCGTTGCGATGGTGGGCGATCTGGTACGCGAGATCGGTGGAGACAGCATCCGCGCCGAAACCCTGATCGGGGAAGGCGTGGACCCGCATCTGTTTCGCCCGACCCGGGCCGATACGGCGCGGCTGCTGGCCGCCGATATCATCTTCGCCAATGGCCATCGGCTGGAAGGGCGCATGGGCGATGTGCTGGCCCGCGCCGCTGCCAATGGCAAACCGGTGGTCATGGTGGCGGAAAGCCTGCCGCGCGCGAGCCTCCGCGCCAATCCGGACTACCCTGATGCGGCCGACCCGCATGTCTGGATGGACCCGGTTTTGTGGGCCGAAGCGGCGGGCAGCATCGCCACCGGGCTTTCTCGGCTGATCCCCGACCAAGCCAATGTTTTCGCCGCCAACCTGGCCGCGCTGCTCAGCCGCCTTGCCGCCCTGCATGAATATGGCGCGCGGGTCATGGGCAGCATCCCGCCACGCCAGCGCCTTTTGGTCACTGCGCATGATGCCTTCGGCTATTTCTCCGCGCGATACGGGCTGGAAGTGGACAGTATCCAGGGGCTTTCCACCGAATCGGAAGCGAACCTCGCGCGGATTGAGGCCATCGTGCGCAGCCTGGTGGAACGGCGCATCCCGGCGGTCTTTGCCGAAACCTCGGTCCCTGATCGCGCCGTGCGTGCCTTGATTGAAGGCGCCGGGGCACGCGGGCAGCGTGTGGCCTTGGGCGGCACATTGTTTTCCGATTCGATGGGCAAGCCCGGCACTTATGAGGGCTCCTATCACGGCATGCTTGACCATAACTTCACCAGCATTGCCCGCGCCCTGGGTGGGGAAGCACCGGCACGCGGCATGCTGGGCAGGCTTGGTGCCGCATGAGCATCGCAGCGCCCGCACCGCTCGCCATCACGCATCTGACGGTCGCTTATGGCGACAAGACGGTGCTTTGGGACATCACCTGGCAGGCAGCAGCAGGGCTGACGGCGATTGTCGGGCCGAATGGCGCGGGCAAATCCACGCTACTGCGCGCCGCGCTCGGCCTGATCCCGAGCATCGCCGGCGAAGCGCGATTCTTTGGCCGCAAGCTGGATGAGGTGCGCAACCGCGTCGGTTATCTGCCGCAACGTGCCTCGGTGGATTGGGATTTTCCGGCAACCGCGCTCGATGTCGTCTGCATGTCGCGCTATCCGCGCATGCGCTGGTGGGGGCGCGTGCCGAAAGCGGAACGGGACGCGGCGCGCGCTGCCTTGGATCAGGTCGGCTTGGCGGAGCTGGCGGATCGGCAAATCGGGCGGCTATCAGGCGGCCAGCAGCAGCGCGTGTTTCTGGCGCGTGCGCTGGCGCAGGATGCTGACCTGTATCTGATGGATGAACCCTTCGCCGCGGTTGATGCAGCAACGGAACAGGCGATCATCGCCGTGCTGCGCCGCGTGGTGGCAACGGGGCGGAGCGTGATTGCCGTACATCATGATCTTTCAACCGTGCCGGCCTATTTCGATCAGGTGCTGCTGCTGAATGGCCGCGCGGTCGCCGCCGGTCCTGTGAAATCCGCCTTCACACCGGATTCAATTGCGCGCGCCTATGGCGGGCGGTTGAATGTACTTGAACAGGCTGTGGCGGAAGGCGGGCTAAGGTGAGTCTTGGCTATAACACGCTGGTTGTTCTGCTGGGCTGTGCCTTGCTGGGGCTTGCCTGCGGTACGGTTGGCGCTTTTGCGCTGTTGCGTGGGCGTGCGCTGATGGCCGATGCGGTGGGCCATGCCGCTTTACCTGGTGTGGTGCTTGCGGCGATGATTGTTGCCGCGCTTGGAGGCAATCCGCGCGCTTTGCCGCCCTTGCTGGCAGGCGCGCTGGTCGCAGGCGTGCTGGGTGTGCTGGCGGTGCAGGCGCTCACGCGCGGGCGACGCATTCGTGAAGACGCTGCCATCGCGATTGTGCTTTCCAGTTTTTACGCGCTTGGCGTTGCGCTGCTGTCCTATGTGCAGACCATGCCGCAAGCGGCGCAGGCGGGGCTTGGCAAATTCATTCTGGGTCAGGCGGCGGCGATGCGCGCGGAAGATGCGCTTTGGGCTGGCGGCATTGCCGCATTTTCCGTGCTGATTTGTCTGGCGTTGTTTCAACGTTTGCGCGCCACCTGCTTCGATCCCGATTACGCGCGCGTCATGGGGCTTTCGGTGGCGCGCACCGATCTGATGCTGCTGGCGCTGATTGTGATTGTCGCCGTGGCCGGCTTGCAGGCGGTGGGGCTGGTGCTGGTCGTGGCCTTGCTCATTCTGCCGGCGGCAACGGCGCGCTTGCTCACGCATCGGCTGCCGGTGTTGTTGCTGGTCTCGGCACTACTGGGGGCTTTGGCGGGGGCTTTGGGCGCGGCGGCTTCCGCCTTTGAACCGGAATGGCCAACGGGCGCGGCAGTGGTCTTGGTGGGTGCGATTTTCTTCACGCTGGCGCTGCTGCTGGCGCCAGAGCGCGGCGTGCTGCCTGAAGCCTGGCGCCGCGCGCGCCGACGCATCGCCGCGACCGAAAGCCATTTCCTGCGCGCCGCCTGGGAAGCGCAGGAAGCCGCCGGCGCCGGCCCCGGCACAGCAGGGGATCGTTGGACGCCGATTGCCGCGCTTGCCGCCGCGCGCGGCTGGTCTGAAGGCCATGCATCGCGCCTTGCATTATGGCTTGGGCTGCGCGGCTTGGTGGCGCGGGCAGATGGAGAAATTCATCTGACACCGCGCGGAGCCGCTGCCGCGCGGCGAGCGGTGCGCGCACATCGCGCGGTCGAGATTCATCTGCTTGGCCTTGGGGCCACGGATATTGCGGGCGCGGATCGGTTGGCCGATTTGGTGGAGCATGGCCTGCCGGCGGAAATGGCGACGCGGTTATTGGCAGAACCTTCATCGCTACCGGCCTCACCGCATGCTTTGGGATCGAAGCCATGACGGCGGTGGATTTCCTACGGCTTGATCTTCCGGCCTTGCTGGCGGCAATCCTCGCTTGCGGCCTATGCGGTTTGCTTGGGTCTTTTCTCTTGCTCCGGCGCGATAGTTTGCTTGGCGATGCGCTATCCCATGCGGTGCTGCCGGGCATTATTGCGGGCTTTGCGATCACCGGCGCGCGGGCGGGCTTACCGATGTTGTTGGGTGCGCTCGCGGCGGCACTGTCAGCGGTGTTTCTGATCAACTTAGTGCGGCGCGTGGCGCGGTTGGAATCAGGCGCGGCAACGGGCGCGGTCTTCACCAGCTTTTTCGCGCTTGGCCTGATGCTGATTGAAGCAACCGGCGCGCGCAGCGTTGATCTTGATCTGGATTGCGTGCTGTTCGGCCAATTGGAAAGCCTGGTTTGGCTGGAAGCGCAGGGTGCTGCATCCTTGTTTGATCCGGCGGCGCTGGCTTCCCTGCCGCGCCAGATATTCCTGTTGGCAGCGGTTGCGCTTGTGCTGGCCGGACTTGTCGCGCTGCTCTGGCGGCCCTTGCATTTGCTCTGTTTTGACCCCGATTACGCCGCCGCTATTGGCCTGCCGGCGCGCGGTTTGGAATTGGCGCTGAATTTGATGGTGGCGGCAGCAGCAGTGGCAGCCTTTGAAGCGGTGGGCAGCATTCTGGTGGTGGCGATGCTGGTGTGTCCGGCAGCGGCGATACGCTTGCTCACGGATTCCTATCGCGCCCAGGTTTTGGGTGGTGCGGCTTTGGGCGCGGCGCTCGGCGCGCTCGGATATGCCTTGGCGGGGCCTGTGCCGGCGGCGCTCGGGCAGGAGTTTGCGCTGAATGCGGCGGGCGTCATTGGCACGCTGGGTGGGCTGACAGTCGCGGGTGCGATGCTGCTGCGCCAGTGGCGGAGCGCCGCGCCAAAATCAGCGTTTATTTCAGGATAATTTCAACGCGCCGGTTTTGCGGTTCGCGCACACCATCGGCAGTCGCGACCAGGGGCTGCGTTTCACCAAGGGCGGTAATGGCAATGTCCTGCCGCGCAATGCCGCGCCTGACGAGTTCTTCCGCCACCGTGTCGGCGCGGCGGCGCGACAATGCCAGATTATATTGCGGTGTGCCGGTACGATCCGCATGGCCCGCCAATTCAATCCGTGTAGGCTGGGCGCGCGCCGCTTCCGCCGCTTCACCGATGATCTGGCGGGCACGCGCGGTCAGATCAGCGCGGTTCCAGTCAAAGAATACCAGAAAGCTCCGCGCCGCGACGGGCGCCGCGACAGCGGCGGGCGCGGCAGCCGGCGCATTGAAGGCATAACGCAGCCCAAGAAGGAAGGATTGGTTGCGGCTTTCCGTATCCGCCTTGCCCGACAACACCGTGGCACCCGCAGCATTCACATAGCGCACGGGAATGCTCGGCCCCAGGCTTTCAAGGTACCGGTATTCCGCAGTCAGCGTCAGGCCCGGCACCTGATCAATCGTGAAGCCAATGCCGGCAATGCCCTGCACCGCGAAGGCGCCGCCCGTATCATCGGCACGGAGGCGGAGGCTGCCATTGCCGGGCCGTCCGGTCAGATCATTGAAGCTGGTGACAAGATAGCCGGCGCCGATCCCGACATAGGGCAGGAAGGGGCCGATCCGCACCAGATCCACCAGCGCATTGCCCATCAGCCCATAGCCATCCTGCCGCCCGCTATGCCCCCCGGGGCCAGCGAGGCCAGCGGCACCATTGGCGCTATCCACCTCATTGGTGCGGTAGCTGCCTTCGATTTCAAGCCGGATGCCATTGCTGAAGCCCCAGCCAAGGCTGAGCAAACCCACGCCGCCAAAATCAAAGCCGAGCTGCCCGCCATTGGGCTGACCCAGCGCTGCCATGCCCTGATTGAGCCTGCCATCCAGGCGGAATTTGGCGTCATCCAGGTAATTCATGCCAATCGCGCCGGCGATATAAGGCCCTTCGACGAATTGCGCGCGCGCTGGCTCCGCCGCAAAAAGCCCGAATATCAGGGCGGCGGCAGGCAGGATGCAAAGCGGGGTTGGGCGGAACTTCATACCATGCAATCTAGCGGCAGTTTCTTAACAAAAGAAGACCATAGCGTATCACCACTCATGTTTTTTGCACCGCAATGGCCGCCAGCGGGCCAAGCGCCGCCGCATCCTCCAGGCCAGCCAGCGCGCCGAGCGGCAAAAGCCGATTGGCATGGCCCATCTTGCGCCCGGGCCTGGCCTCCGCCTTGCCATAGAGATGCGGCGCAATGCCCTTTTGCCCTTGCAGCCCGGGCCAGGCGGCCATGCCTTCCGGGCCGATCAGATTGCGCATCACCGCGTCATGGTGACGATCAGGCACGCCAAGCGGCAGCCCGACCACGGCGCGGATATGCTGTTCGAATTGGGAAGCGGTGCAGGCATCCATGGTCCAATGCCCGGAATTATGCGGGCGCGGGGCGATTTCATTGCCGATGAGCTGACCATCAGGCAGCAGGAACATCTCCAGCGCCACAAGCCCAACCAGATCAAGCCCGCGCGCCACGGCGGCGACATGGTCCCGCGCGGCGGCGGCGACCTCAGGCGCCACACGCGCCGGCGCGTAACTGATGTCCAGAATATGATGGCGATGCGCGTTTTCCGTTGCATCAAACACCGCGAGCGCCCCATCCGTGCCGCGCGCCGCAATGGCGGAAAGTTCCAGCGTGAAGGGCACAAAGCCTTCCAGAATCAGCGGGCGCGGCGCCAGCCTTGCCCAGGCAGTGGCAAGATCATCCGGGTGGCGCAGCACCGCCTGGCCGCGGCCATCATAGCCAAGCCGAGTCGTTTTCAGAACGGAAGGCAACCCGATTTCGGCGACCGCAGCTTGCAATTCGGCTTCAGTGCGCACCGCGCGCCAGGGGGCAACGGGCACGCCAATCCCCTCCAGAAACGTCTTTTCCTGCAAGCGATCCTGACAAATCGCGAGTGCCTTTTCCCCAGGCCGGCAGGGCACGCGGCGCGCGAGGATTTCCACTGTCGCCGCCGGGACATTTTCGAATTCGAAGGTGACGACATCCACCTGCGCGGCGAAGCGCGCCAAGGCGTCATGGTCTTCATAGGCCGCGACCGTACGCGCTGCGGCCACCTGCATGCCGGGCTCATCCGCGCCGGGGGCATAGATATGGCAGCGATAGCCAAGCCGCGCCGCTGCCATGGCCGACATGCGCCCAAGCTGCCCGCCGCCCAGAATGCCCAGCATGGCGCCGGGCGGCAGAGGGGTCATACCGGGCTCTCCGGCACGCTTTCGGTCTGCGCCGCGCGCCAGGCGATCAGGCGCCCCGCCAGCGCCGTATCTTCCAAGGCCAGGATTGATCCGGCGAGCAAGGCCGCATTGACCGCCCCCGCCCGCCCGATGGCGAGTGTGCCCACCGGCACCCCAGCCGGCATTTGCACAATGGACAGCAGGCTATCCACCCCGGCGAGCGCCGCGCTTTGCACCGGCACGCCAAGCACGGGCAGATGCGTCATGGAAGCGGCCATGCCGGGCAGATGCGCCGCCCCGCCGGCGCCGGCGATAATGACCTTAAGACCGCGGCCTGCCGCCTGCTTCGCATAATCGAACAGGCGTTCTGGCGTGCGATGCGCGGAGACCACGCGGGTTTCATGGGCAATGCCCAGCCTTTCCAGGGTTTCCGCCGTATGGCGCAGCGTTTCCCAATCCGAACGGCTGCCCATGATCACGCCCACAAGCGGTAATTCGGCCATATCCAGCCCCTTTCAGGCGATGATATCGGGCAAAAGCTGGCTATCGAGCCAGGCGATTTCGTCCTTCAGCTTCAGCTTGCGCTTTTTCAGCCGCTGCAACTGCAATTGGTCCACCGGCCCGGAATCAAAGCGCGCGATCACGGTATCCAAATCCCGATGCTCGGTTCGGAGTTCATGCAGGCGGCGGAGCAGGGCTTCTCGGTCAGCGATCATCGCGGGGCCAGGTGAAATCTCTTGATGCTTTTTAAGGGCGAGGTGGAGTAGCATGTCCTGGCTGCCCGGGACAGGGCCAACCGCCCGGGCGGCATCACAGCAAAGGATGCCTTGGTATGCGCTTGGATGCCCGGATCGCTTCCCTCAATAACCGTCACGCCGCGCTTGAGGCGCAGATTTTTGAGGAAGACCACCGACCGAGGCCCGACACCGAGACCCTCGCCCGACTGAAGCGTGAGAAGCTGCGCCTGAAGGAGGAGATGGAGCGGCTGCGTTCAGGACAGCCGCATTAGGGCATTGTTTGGTCGCATTTTCCGAGTCGCCAAGTGGTTCCACTTGGCTTGAAAATGCTCCGAGCTACGCCGCCGCGCCTTCTTCCTTCTGCGCTTCAAGTGCAGCGAGTGTGCCCACCGCGGCATTAAGCTCGCCCTGTGTGCAAAGGCCCAGAATCACAGGATCGCGCGGCTTGATATTCGCGCTGTTCCAATGGGTCTTGTCGCGCACCTTGGCGATGGTTTCCTTGGTGGTGCCAAGCAGCTTCACAATGGTTGCTTCCGGCACCTGCGGGAAATTGCGGAGCAGCCAGGCAATCGCATCCGGGCGGTCATTGCGCTTGGAAACCGGCGTATAACGGCCGCCCTTGGATTTGGATTTCGGCAAATGGCTGACCTGACGGACAATGTTCAGCCGTGCTTCGCTATCCGCTTCACAGCGCTGGATTTCTTCGCGCGTCAATTGACCATTGGCGATCGGGTCATAACCAAGAATGCCCTGCGCCACTTCGCCATCCGCGATGGCCTGGATTTCAAGCGGGTGCATGCCGACAAACTCGGCGATCTGGTCAAAGGTAAGCGCGGTCTTGTCAATCAGCCACACGGCGGTGGCCTTGGGCATCAAGGGCTGGTTCATGGCATAACCTTAAGGGGCGGGCGGGCGAGAGCAACCCCCGCCTTGTTGCGGTTCCTATAGAGAGAGGCGCGGCCAGGGTCAAAACCCGCCCGCGCCCGGAAGGAGAAAAAATGGCCCCGATCGAGGAAGAAGACCGCCCCCGGCGCGCGCCGCGCTTCCAACCGATGGTCTTTGACGGTTGGGATGTGGCGCAACTCCGGGAATATATCGAGGCTTTGCAGGCGGAAATCAGCCGGGCCGAGGCAGCGATTGGTGCGCGGGACGCCCAACGCGCCGCGGCGGAGGCGTTTTTTCGGAAGGGGTGAGGCCCCGCCCGTTGCCGGGCGGGGGGTAGTCGGAGTCACGCGGCGCGGGGCGCGGCCTCCGGTAGCGCCGCCGGGCGGCCTGCCTGCACCGGAATTTGCCGCGGCTTCAGCGCTTCCGGCACTTCATGGCGCAGCGCAATATGCAGCAAGCCGTTTTCAAGCTTGGCACCGCTGACCACGATATGATCGGCCAGCACGAAGCGGCGTTCAAAGCCTCGGCCGGCGATGCCGCGATGCAGGAAACGGCGGGTTTCATCGGGCGCGGCCTGGGCGCGGCCCACCACCGTCAGCGTGTTCTGATGGGCGGTGATGTCCAGATCAGCCTCGGCAAAACCGGCCACCGCCATGGTCAGCACATAGCTGTCATCGCTGGTCTTTTCGATATTATAGGGCGGGTAACCCCCGGCATCGGCGCCGGTCCGGGCCGTATCCATCAGCCGCGCCAGGCGATCAAAGCCAATGGCGGTGCGGAACAGGGGGGAGAAATCAATAGCGTTCATAGCAGGGACACTCCTTCGCAAAGCAAGGTCCGTTGAGGCCAGCGAACTGCACCCGATATGCCCCCATCTGGGCGGCAAGAGGTTTGGTCCGCACCAGGGGCCCGAATGGCGCCCCTTGGTGTTCAAGACATGGAAATTGCCCCGCCGCCAATCAAGGGGCGGCAGGTTCCATCATCCGGATTTTTGCGCGGCGCGCCCTGCGCTTCAGGGGGCGCGGAAGGTGATGGGCTTGGCCCCTTCCCACAGCACCGCGCGGCCAGTCTTGGCCAGACGGTCAAGGCCCTCACGGATCGTCAGGAAGTGGTTGCCGGCCAATTGGCCCGCCTTGCTCGCAAAACAGGTGGGGCCATAGGCGACCAGAATTTCCGTCTCGCTCATCGAACCGGGGTGGACGATGATCTGGCCAGGTGCCGGGTAACTGGTGGCGTTTTCCCAGGGGATGGACAGTTCGCGTTCACCCATTGGAATCCAGCAGGCCTCGCCCGACCAGCGCACATGGATGATGCGGTCCTGATAGGGCAGCAGGGCACGAAAGCGCGCGCAGGTCTTAGGCGCGGCGGCGTCCTCAAAAAACGCCTCGAAAATTTCGCTACCAATATCAATGATGATGTCAGCCATCTACTTCCCCCATGTCGCGCCGGCGCCACGCCAGCGCGCGGGGGTTACGCGACCCGGCCGCGCTTGCCAAGCCGGGGGGCGCCGCCGGGGCGCTTGCGCCCTTCCTGGCCGGGGGCAGGTTTGGCTTTCTTTTCAAAGCGCTTGGGCGGCTTGCCCGGCTTGCCAGGCTTGGGCGGCCTGGGGGCGGAGGCTGCCTTGGCAGGCCTCGCCTCACGCATGGGTGCGGCGCGTTCAGCCTTCTGCGGTGCTTCCCGTGCGGCCTGCCGGAAGGGTTGCATGGGCTGGATTTGGATATCTTCCCGATCATCGGCGCTGTTTTGCCGGGCGGCAGCGGCGAAGCGCTCGGCGGCATAGGGCGCGATTTCCACCATGGTTTCCTGGCCCAGGATGCGGATGCGCCCAATCTCCTGGCGCGTCAGATGCCCTCGCCGGCACAAAAACGGCAGCAGCCAACGCGGATCGGCATTGCCATTGCGCCCGATATTGAGCCGGAACCACACGCCTTCCCCACCACGCGGCGGGGCTTCGGCAGCTTCCCGCCGCGCCTCCCGCCTTTCGGGCTTTTGTTCGGCAATTTCCTCGGGCGCCGGCAGGGGCGCACGCAGCATTTTGATCAGCGCCGCGGCCAGGGTTTCGCTGGAGATTTGGCCATCGGCCAGCAGGCGCTGCGCGAGCGCCAGATCATCTTCCGAAGCCTCTTCCGCCAAAACGCCACGCGCCTGTTCGGCCAAGCGTTCGGCATCGCGCGCACGCACCGCGCCAGCCGATGGCGCAGGCCCCCAGGTGGCGGCGACTTTGGCGGCACCGATCAATCGTTCCGCCATGCGGCGACGTGGATGCGGCACCAGTAAAACACTGGTCCCCTTGCGCCCAGCGCGGCCGGTGCGGCCACTGCGATGCAGCAGCGTTTCCGAATCCCGCGGCAATTCAGCGTGAATCACCAAATCCAGTTCCGGCAAATCAATGCCACGCGCCGCGACATCGGTCGCGACGCATACGCGGGAACGGCCATCGCGCAGCGCCTGCAGGGCGCGTAGCCGTTCGGCCTGCGTCAATTCGCCGGAAAGCGCCACGGCGGGAAAGCCACGTTCCGCCAGATTGCCATGCAGCCGCGCCACTGCCGCGCGTGTTGCGCAAAACACCATCGCCAGCGGCGGGTTTTCCAGGCGAAGCAAATTCACCACGGCACGTTCAATTTCATGCGGTGCCACCAGCATGGCGCGATAGGTGATATCGCCATGCGCTTCTCCACCGCCGCCCACTTCAAGGCGCAAAGCATCCCGCTGATAGCTTTTCGCGAGTGCCGCAATGGCGCGCGGCACGGTGGCGGAAAACATCAATGTCCGACGTTCCGGCGGCAGGCGATCCAGGATCGCTTCCAATTCTTCCCGAAAGCCGAGGTCCAGCATCTCATCGGCTTCATCCAACACCACAACGCGCAAAGCATCGGGCTTCAGATTGCCGCGTTCCAGATGATCACAAAGCCGGCCAGGTGTGCCGACAATGATATGCGCGCCGGCGAGTAATTGGCGTTTTTCCGCAATGGGGTCCATGCCGCCAACGCCAGACGCAATGCGCCCGCCGGCGGGTGCATAAAGCCATGTAAGCTCCGCCTTTACCTGCAAGGCCAATTCGCGCGTGGGCGCGACGACGATGGCGAGCGGCGCGCCAGGCGGCGGCAGGCGGTCAGCGCCGCCCAGCAATTCGGGGGCGATGGAAAGGCCAAAAGCGACCGTCTTGCCCGACCCCGTCTGCGCCGAGACAAGCAAATCCCGCCCGGCGGCATCTTGCGCAAGGACAGCGTTTTGTACGGGGGTGGGGGCGGCATAGCCGCGTGATGTCAGCGCCGATTGCAGCGCCGCAGGGATACCAGAAAAGGACATGGGGAAATTGGTCTCGGAAAAAGCCAGCCTTTCCTTGCGCCCCGGCGCCGTGCCGCGTCAAGCTTTGCGTGGTTTTGGGCATTGATCCCGGCGCATGGCTGGGTCACGCTGTGGCGTATTGAAAAGGAGGAATACCATGCAAGAAACCATCCTATTTCCGGGAAAAGTCGAATGGTCGGGCGAAAATCCGGGCATTTCGCTGAAGGAGGACCCGAACGGCCCCTTCACCACACTCGCCAGTTTTTTCCGCGTGGTGCTCTCCCCCCATGGCGCCGGCCATGCGCTGGTGCTGATGCAATCGCCGCATGAGGCGAACCCGTCTGACGCGGCCGCGAATTGGTGCCTGACGGATAATGAACCCCTCGCGCGCTGGTTGATTGCCGAATATCTCAGCCATTTCGGCGCCTTTCGCGGCATTGCAGGGCTGGCTGGCCTGCGCTTCCGCAAATTGGATGAGGTGAAAAGTGCGGGCGATCCGCGCAGCCACTACAGCGAAAGCGTGCGCGCGGGGGATATGACGGTTTCCATGGCCTGGCAGGGTCTGGGTGAGCCCTTCTGCTTCGCCTTTGCGCCGCCGCAATCCGCGACCGGCAAGCATGTGATGCCGAGCCTGTTTATCGGCTGCGAAAGCGCCGCCGTGACGGTGAATGGTGTTCGCCGCCCGGGTGCGCCGATTCCCCGTGAAGTGGCCGGGCGCAGGATCAGCACGGCGATGCTCGCCTTCAGCGAGACATGGCTGCGGGTTTAGGCGGGCTTACGCCGCGCGGTATTGCCGGAGCGATCCTGCATGCATGATCCGCCCCGCGAGTGGGCGGCCAATGATGCGTTCCGCAAGCCGCGCGGCTTCAATCAACCGGTCAAGATCAATACCGGTTTCTATGCCCATCTCATGGCACAGAAACACCATATCTTCCGTGCAGATATTCCCCGCCCCCCGCGCATCGCCATGGCCGGCAAAGGGGCAGCCGCCCAGGCCCGCCACTGAACTGTCAAACAGCGAAACACCCATCTCCAGCGCCGCAAGTACATTGGCCGTGCCAAGCCCGCGCGTGTCGTGCAAATGCAGCCCCACTTCCACATTGGGGAGTTTTTCGCGCAGCATGCCAATCAGGCGCCGTACCGCCTGCGGATTGGCCCATCCCATGGTATCGGCGAAATAGAGCTTCTTCGGGTTTATGCCGCGTTCTGCGCAGACCCGATGCGCCCAGAGCAATTCCTGCACCGGGCGTTCAGGCGGAATTTCGCCTTCGTAATTGCAGCCAAAGGCGGTCATCACCAAGGCGCGTTCCACCGTGACACCGGCTTCGGCGTAAAGATCAAGCCAACGCACCACGCGGTCCCGCATTTCGGCCGCCGTGCAATTATTGTTGCGTTTGGCGAAGGCATCCGATGTGTAAAGGCTGATCTTGCCGACCAGATCAACACCCTGGGCAGCGCGGGCGCGCGCAAATCCTTGTTCATTCAGCCAGAGCGCCTCATAACGCACACTAGGGCGCTTTTTGATGGCGGCGAAGAACTCGGCCGAATCCACCATTTGCGGCACCGCCTTGGGGGAGACGAAGGACGCTACCTGAATGGCGGTCAGGCCCGTCTCAGCCAGTGCTTCGACCAGCGCGACGCGATCGGCCAGCGGATAGATCACGGGTTCAATCTGAAACCCCTCACGCGGGCCTTCTTCGTGGAAATGGACACGCTTTGGCAGATCGGACATGGCGGTTTCCCCATTCAGGCAGGCGTTGACAGCCTGGCCCGGCGCGCTGACGCTTGGGCATGACTATGGCGCTACCGGCAACGCCGCGCCAGAGCCAAAGGGAAACGCCATGAAACACAAAACGCTACCGCGCCGCGCGGCGCTTTTGGGGGCATTGGGCTTGGCGGGCGCTGGTAGCGCCGCAGCGCAATCCGCCGGGCGCTGGCCTGATCGGCCCATTCGCTTCATTGTTGCTTTCCCCGCCGGCAGCGGCACCGATGTTACTACGCGCAATTTCACCGATGCGCTGAGTGCGGAACTTGGTCAGCCCGTGGTGGTGGATAATCGTGGCGGGGCGAATGGCTTCATCGCATCAGAAGCCGTCGCGCGGGCGCGGCCTGATGGCTATACGTTTCTCTCCACAGCCAATACCACGCATGGGTCAAACCCAGCGCTGTTTCATCGCCTGCCCTATGATCCGGTGGCAGATTTCGCGCCGGTTGCCTTGATTGGTGTCGGCGTACTGCTGGTCGTGGTGAATAATGATCTGCCGGTGCGTTCGATGCAGGATCTGGTCGCTTATGGTCGCGCCAATCCGGGCAAGCTCAATTTCGCCTCCGGCAGTGCGTCTTCCCGCGTTGCCGGTGAGATGTTCAAATCCATGGCCGGGGTGGATATGGTGAATGTCACCTATCGCTCAAACCCGCTTGGCATCACGGATGTGATTGCCGGTGTGGCGCAGGTGATGTTTGTTGATGCCACAACTTCCATGCCGCAAGCGCGTGAAGGCCGGGTGCGCGCGATTGGTGTCACCAGCCGCCAGCGCGTTGCCATGATGCCTGATCTGCCGACAGTCGAAGAACAGGGTTTTCCCGGTTATGAAATGCTGTCCTGGAATGCGATGTACGCACCAGCCGGTACGCCAGTGGAAATCGTCACGCGCGTGAATGGCCTGGTGAATGAGATCATGGCGCGCCCAGCGGTGCGCGAACGCCTGACCGCCAGCGGCATGGTGCTGCGCCCGGGATCGCCTGATGATCTCGCGCGTTTCCAGGCTGCCGAGATTGAAAAATGGAAGCGCCTGGTGCGTGAAGCCGGGATTGAATTGCAATGACGGGCGTATTGTCTGGCGTGCGCGTGGTGGAGCTTGGCCAGGTACTGGCCGGGCCTTTCGCGGGCGCGATTTTCGCTGATCTCGGCGCTGATGTGATCAAGGTGGAGAAGCCCGATGGCGGCGATGATGCGCGCCGCATGGGCCCCGATTTTCGCCATGGTGATGCGCTGAATTTCCATGAATTCAATCGCGGCAAGAAATCCGTGACGCTTGATCTGAAATCGCCCGCGGGGGTGGAGGCTTTGCATGGCTTGCTCACGCAGGCCGATATCATGCTGCATAATCTTCGCCCCGGCGCTGCGGAGGCTTTGGGGATTGGCGCGCAAGCAGTGACCGCGCGGCACCCGCATTTGATCTATTGTGAAATGTCGGCCTTTGGGCATGTCGGGCCAGAGAAGCTGCGCCCTGGCTATGAACCACTATTGCAGGCTTTCGGCGGGCTTTCTTCCATCACCGGCGAACCGGATGGGCCGCCGGTGCGCATGGGGGCGTCTGTTGTCGATCAGGGGACGGGGCTTTGGACCGTACTCGGCGCGCTTGCCATGCTGGAACGGCGCCACCGCACGGGGCAGGGCGGTGTCGTGAATACATCGCTGTTTAAAACGGCGCTGTTGTGGGCGGGGCTGAAGATCAGCGCCTATGTGAATATGGGCAAGCTGCCCGAACGCCATGCCTCTGGCCATCCCAATCTGACACCTTATGAGGCGTTTGATGCGGCAGATGGCCCGGTGCTGGTCTGCTGCGGCAATGACCGGTTGTTTGCGAAATTCGCTGCTGAATTGGGCCATGCGGAATGGGCAAGCGATGAACGCTTTGCGACCAATCGCGCGCGCCTGAAACATAAGCCGCTGCTGCTGCCGATGATTGCGGCATTGATGCGCATCACGCCACGCGCCGAATGGTTGGAAAGGCTGGCGCGGATTGGTGTGCCCTGCGCGCCGGTGAACAGCATCCCCGAAGTGTTGGCGGAACCTCAAACCCAGGCGCTTGGCATGGTGCAGCCGGTGCCGGGCGAGGATTTTTCCCTGGTCGCCATGCCGATTTCCATCAATGGCGAAAGGCCGCGCATGGCCGGCCCGGCGCCACGGCTTGGCGCGCATAACAAGGAAATTTTGAAAAGCTGATCAGCCGGCCAAGCGCGCGCGCCCTTTGGCGGTGACGCGTACTTGCATGTCAGCAGCACCAGCGCGCACGGGTTCCAGCCGGATCAGGCCCTCGTCCAAGGCATCCTCCCAGGCGGAAAGCCGGGGGCAATTGCTGCGCCAGGCATCCATGGTGTCAGCGTAGCTGCGCGGGCGTTCTTCCAACCAGCGCAGGAATTGCACCATCAGCGTGGTCGGGATAGCGGGGGCGTCTTGCAGCATGGTCTCAGCCTAAATCCGCGGGCCGTGACGCTCAAGAGGCCAGAATAGCCTCCACAATCTCCTGCACTTCCAGGGCTTCGCGTAAAGTTGCCAGCCGATGCGCCTCACCGCGCGTCAGGGCGGCGACTTGCGCCAATTGGCCCTTCAACACCAGCGGGCGCATCTTCTCATTGGGCAGCGCATCCGGCGCCTGCGCCCAATTGCCATCAGCGCCAAGCCTTTCGGCAAAGGACCAATCGCGCAGCCGGATGGCGCCATTCAGTGTCCAGGTATTGTGATCATCCTTGGTGGTGGTGCCGACTGACCCTTGCAGCGTGACCGGCACATCACCCGCCATCAGCCGTGCTGTGATCGCCGTTTCCGCACCATCGCCGGGCGGGTAGGTGACTTGTGCCTCCAGCAATTTGAGCGGCCCCAATTGCCGGCGCGTGAGGAACAGGAAGTGTGAGACAACTTCGCGCGTAAACCCGCCCTCGGCCCGTTTCGCGAGCCAGCTTGCCGCCGCCTGCTGCCAGCCGCGCGGCCAGGTGGGGAAGGCAACTTCAATGGCGAGGTTTTCTGGCGTGATTGCCGCGCGCCAGGTGGAAAGCTGCGCCACCGCTGGCGATGACGCCATGGGGAAATTCACCGCCGCCCGCGCGCCGGCTGCCTCTGCCCGCGCCACGAAAGCGCGCGCTTCGGCCAGTGATGTTGCGAGTGGCTTTTCGATGAAGACGCTGCGGCCGGCGGCGATGGCGGCCTCGGCCAGGGGAATATGCGCGGCCGGCGGAGCGGCGATGTAGAGGCAATCGCAGGCGGCGATCACCGCATCGGGTGATGCCAGCATGCGTGGTGCGCCGGTGATGCCGGCCAGCCGCGTCGCCGCCGCCGGTACCGGGTCCCAGACCGCGACGGGGGTGACGCTTTCGGCGCCATGATCAAGGGCAGCGCGCAGCAGGCGCTCACCCATGATGCCAAGGCCGATGATACCAAGCGTGACGGGGGAGGTCATTTTGATGTTGTCCATGAAGGGGCTTGTTCCGAAACCTGACTGCCATCACCATGCCCGAACCGCAACCCAAAGGCCGGAAGGGCGCGCATGGTCCAGTCAATTCCCGAAGCGGGCTACCGTTTCATTCCTGGTGTCTATCAATATAGCGCCGGTATCGCCGCCGAACCGGGCTTTCGGCTGGAACGCGTGCGCTTTGCTGAACCCCTGCCGCTGATGGCGGGGTTCGCGCGGATTGCGGCCCATCTGGAAGCGCTCGGCCGGCCAAAGCTTGCTTTTGCCGTCTGCGAATTACGCTCCCCCGCGCCATTCACCGAAGAAGGTTTTGCGGCGTTCAATCGGGTTTACGGCGGCGTTTTGCAGGAATGGGGGCTGTTTCGCGATGGGCTGAACCCGGTGGCGCGCAGCAATGTCTGCCCCGAAATTGCTCCGCCGACCGAGCCCTGCTTTCACGCCTTTGTCTATACGGTGCCGGATGCTGGCGCCGCGCCATCCTTTGCTGTGGCTGGCAGTGGCGAAGCGGCCGAAGGCAAAGGCGATTATCGCAGCAATACGGTCGCACTTGGTGATGTTTCACCCGCCGGCATGATTGCCAAGGCGCGTTGGGTGCTTGGCGAAATGGAACGCCGCATGGGCCTGCTGGGCGCTGATTGGCGCGCCACCACCGGCGTGCAGGCCTATACGGTGCATGATATGGCGCCGTTTTTCACCGAGGAAATCGTCCGTCGCGGCGCCGCACGCCATGGGCTGACCTGGCAATATTGCCGCCCGCCCGTGGTTGATCTGGAATTCGAGATGGATTGCCGCGGTATCGCGCGGGAGCTTGTGATCGGCTGAGCCCCTCTCAGCCCTTCAATCCCGATCATTCGCCAGGCGCCATTTTTCAATGGCGGCGATGGCGGTTTGGGAATCGATTACATCGGCATAGCGGCGTTCCACATCGCGCAAATTCTGCCGGTGTGCCGCCTCATCATGATCGCCGACGCAATCCTCGGCCACCATGACCCGAAAGCCGAGCGAGAAGGCATCAATCACACTCGCACGGACGCAGCCAGAGGTAATGCAGCCCGTCACAATCACCGTATCGACACCTTCACGTGTCAGGATGGAGGCGGCGGGGGTGGCGAAGAATAAGGAAGGTGCCGATTTCATCAGCAAGACATCTGGCTCGGCGGCGGCAATGCGCGGGTCGAGTTCGGTGGAAGGCGTGTCCTTCAGCAGGTCGTAAACCGGTTCGATCTTCCAATGTGGGGCAGCACGCGGCGTATCATAGCCATTGACGCAGGCAATCACCGGCAGCCCCGCACGCTTGGCGGCTTCCATCAGGGGTACGGTATTGGCGACCGCCTTATCCACCATTGGCGCGCCACCCATGGGAAATTCCGGGTCTATGAAACCGCGCTGAAAATCCACGACGACGACGGCGGGCTTCTTCCCGAAGCCGAGCTTGCGGCTATCATAACCGCGCTTTTCGTAGATATCTGACATGGGGGTTTCCTGCTTTCCCGACTGATGACAGATAACTATGCCGGCCGAGCCCCACAAATTTCAAGTATACGGATTTCGATGCCAGCCCCGCCGCCTGATGCCAACCCAGATCGGATACGGCGGCGCATAATGAAATGCTCCGGGTCATGATCCCAAGTGGCAGGTTGCCGCCAGCAAGGCATTCGGCTGAAAACGAACCGCCCCTGTTCCGGAGATGAAATGCTTTCCGCTTGGCATTTCCATCCAATGGGCTAAGACTGTCACTTTCAAGGATAAAAAAGGATTTCTCGGCATGAATATGTCGGAAGCGGCTTCCCCACCCAGCGACGTTCAGCCGCTGCTGACCCGGGTGGCTACCTATTTTACGGAAGAAAAGAAGCAGGTCCGCGGCTTCCTCACCGATGGCGCGGCTGGCGTGATCATGGCGGTGCTGAAGCTTCAGTCCGAACAAGGAATTCGGGGAAATATTGCCGAAATAGGCACATATCACGGCAAGACATTCATTGGCCTTGCCCTTGCGCTACGTGCTGAGGAACATCTGCTTGGCGTGGATCTTTTTGAAGAACGCGGTACTGATTTTGAGCCGAATTTACGCGCAAATTATCGTGCCTTTGGCATTTCGGATCATAAAATTCGGCTGCATCGCGGCCCATCCACTGGGCTTAGCATTCCGCAGTGGCAGGCCCTGATGCAAGGCCCGGCACGGTTCGTCCATGTGGATGGTGATCATACACGCAAGGCTGTGTATCACGACCTTACTCTTGCCGCTTCCAGCCTTGCGCCTGGCGGTGTCATTCTGGTGGATGATGTATTGCATCCCTGGTTTCCAGATGTGACCCTGGGGTTCACGGATTTTCTTTCTCATGAACAGGATTTATCCGTGATTGCCCTGATTGATCGACAGGGACCGCTGATCAATGGTGGTCCTAAAATGCTTTTGAGCAGGCGAGCAGACCTCGGGCGCTATCGGCAAATACTCATAGAACAAATGCGGCCCAATATCGTGCGTGAAGCCATGTCTGATCGTCATCGTATCCTGGTCATGAGTTCTGATCAAGGTGTGTCTTGGCCGAAGCTTGTATAGGCTTCGTGCCACCCTGCGTCCAAGTCACGATGCTGTTCAGATTTGCGGCTACAAACGCTCGTTTTTGCGAAGGAAAATCCCATGACGCATTCCCTGATCCACGATCCCGGCCGCATTCGTGATCTTTCCGCTGCGCAGGCAAAGGGTGAGGTCTCCTCAGAAACCCTCGTGCGACGCTATCTGGATCGCATCGCTGCGGTTGATGGCCAGGTGAAGGCCTGGATTCATGTGTTAGCCGATACGGCGCTTGCCGCAGCGCGCGCTTTGGATGCAGAACGCAAGGCAGGCAATATCCGCGGGCCGCTGCATGGTATTCCTGTTGGCATCAAGGATGTGATTGATGTGCGCGGCCTGCCAACGCGCGCCAATAGCCCATCCCGCGCTGATATCGCGCCTGCCAGCGCCGATGCCACCGTGGTCGCGCATTTGCGTGTGGCAGGGGCGATCATTCTCGGCAAGCTGCACACCACGGAATATGCGTTTTTCCAAAGCCTGCCACCCACGCGCAACCCTTGGGATTTGGCGCGCACGCCGGGTGGTTCTTCCGCCGGTTCCGGTGCGGCGATTGCGGCTGGCATGGTGCCACTCGCACTCGGGACGCAAACCGCGGGCAGCGTCAATCGGCCCGCTGCCTATACAGGGGTTTGCGCCTTCAAGCCCTCAACGCTCGCGATTGGTGGGGTTGGGGTGGTGCCGCTCGCGCCCTCCTTCGACACGGTCGGCGCTTTTGGCGCCAGCGCGCAGGATGCGGCCTATCTGGCAGCAGGCTATGCGGCGGATCATTTGCGGCTGGTGAGCCACCCTGCGGTCACGCCGCGTATTGTGCTGTTGCAAGACCCGCTGATCGAAAAGCTGCAACACGCGGCCACGGCAGCGCGCATTGCCGCGTTGGCGGAACAGCTTGGCGCTGCGGGCCTTACGCTGCATCGCGCCAGTGCCGGAGCCGGCTTTGCCGAAATGATCGCGCGCCATCGCCGTGTCATGCTGGCAGAGCTTGGCCGCACCCATGCCGGGCTGCCGCGTGATCGGATCGCGACCGCTGTCGCCGATGGCATCGCAGAAGGCTTGGCTATTCCGGATGAGGAATACCACGCGGCGTTGCGTGACCTCGCGGGTTTTCGCGCACGTTTCTGGGCGGGCTTTGGGCCGGATGATTTCATCCTGACCCCCGCCGCGCCGGATGTGGCGCCAGAGGCCGGCAGCACGGGCGATCCTTCCTTTGTCATCCCAACCACAGTGCTGGGCGGGCCAGTGGTGACGCTGCGCGCAGGCCTCGCCGCCGATAGCGGCATGCCGGTGGGCGCGCTGCTCTTTGGCCGGCCGGGGGCGGATGCGGCCATGGCGTCCTTCCTGTTCTCGGCCACCGCAACCGCGCTTGATCTTTAGGCCCCAAAGCTTGCCGTCCCCGGCCATTCGGCACATCTACAGGCTGGCAATGCTTTCGTGTTAACAGGCCGCCTGTTTTCCGCGCGTAGGAGGCGTTTTGGGTTTCTGGGGTAAGATGTTGGGCGGTGTGGCCGGCTTTGCCATGGGTGGCCCGCTCGGCGCCATGGTGGGTGCGGCGCTTGGCCATGCCGCGGATGCCGGGGCGCTGGGCGGCAAGGGTGGCGCCATTTCGGCTGCCACACCGGATCTGATGGCGTTTTTCGGCAGCAAGGAAAATCTGTTTTCTTTCTCGGTCGTCGTGCTCTCCGCCAAGCTTGCCAAGGTGGATGGGCCGATCAAGCGCGAGGAAATTGCGGCCTTCCGCAACCTGTTCCATGTGCCGGAAGAAGCGCTGGGTGAGGTCGGGCGCCTGTTCGATCAGGCACGCGACTCCGCCGATGGGTGGGAGCCTTTTGCCGAGAAGCTGGGCGAGGCATTCGCCGACAATAAGGCCATGCTGGAAGATGTGCTGGTGGCTTTGGTACAGATTGCGCGCGCCGATGGGCCGGTCACGAAATCCGAAGGCGATATGTTGCGCGGGATGCATGCGCGCTTTGGCCTGGATGCCGCCGCCTGGGAACGCGCGAAGGGCGGCACGCGCCGCGCCGCCGCGCCGGAAGCCCAAGGTGAGGACCCCTATTCCATGTTGGGCCTCACAAGACAGGCGAGTGATGAGGAAGTGCGCCTCGCCTGGCGGAAGCTGATGCGGGAAAACCATCCGGATAGCCTCGCGTCCCGCGGCGTGCCGGAAGAATTCGTCAAGCGCGCGACGGAACAAGTGGCCAAGATCAATGCCGCCTGGGACAGGATCAAGCGCGAGCGGGGCTTGTAGCGCCTTGCGCATCCGTGACGTGCCAAGCCCCAATCACGAAGCGCGGCCCGATGGCGCAGTGATTGATACAATTGTGCTGCATTACACCGGCATGCGTTCAGGGCAGGAGGCGATTGCGCGGCTCTGCGACCCTGCCGCCAAGGTTTCTGCGCATTATGTGGTGGAAGAAGATGGCGCGGTGTTTCGCCTGGTTGCCGAAGAACGTCGCGCCGCGCATGCGGGCATTTCGTTCTGGCGCGGGCGCAGCGCGTTGAATGGGAGCAGCATCGGGATTGAGATTGTGAATCCCGGCCATGAATGGGGCTATCGCCCCTTTCCTGCCCTGCAAATGGCGGCAGTGTGTGATGTGTGCCTTGAGATCATGGCGCGCCACCCGATTGACCAACGCAATGTGGTGGCGCATTCGGATATCGCGCCGGATCGCAAACAGGACCCAGGGGAATTGTTTGATTGGCAGGGGCTGGCAGCGAATGGTGTCGGCCTTTGGCCAGGTGCGGATGCGGCACCGGTGGACGAGGCTGCGCTGCTGCCCTTGCTTGGCGCCATTGGCTATCGCACCGATTTGCCGCTTTCCCTGTTACTGACAGCGTTTCAGCGCCATTGGCTGCCAGGGCGTGCGGATGGTGTTGCGGATGCCGCGACGCGGGCGCGGGTCGCGGCGGTGGCGCGGGTGTTTGAATAGGTGGATGCGCAACGCTGCCGATATCGCCGACTTTATCGCGCATAACCCGCGCATGATGCGCTGCCTTGCGGTGCTCACCGCGCATGGCTCTGCCGGCGCCTGGATTGGCGCGGGTTTTGTGCGCAATGCCGTATGGGACCATCTCAGCGGGCGGGATACGGAAGCCGTACTGCCTGCTGATCTGGATGTGGTGTTTCACGATCCGGTCAATGTCACTGTGCAACAGGATGCAACGTTTGAGGCTGCGCTACGCATCGCCGCGCCTGATCTTCCCTGGTCCGTGCGCAATCAGGCGCGCATGCATGAACGCAACGGGCATCGCCCCTATCGCGATATCGCCGATGCCCTGACGCATTGGTCGGAAACTGCAACCGCTATTGCTACGCGCCTAGGGCCAAAGGGCGTTGAAATCCTCGCCCCGTTTGGGGTGGATGATGTCCTGGCGATGATCCTGCGTCCAACGCCCGCCTACCGAACCAAGCCAGAGATTCTGCTGGCGCGGCTTGAAGCGAAGGGCTGGCGCACGCGCTGGCCCAGGCTGCGCATGGTTGGGCTTGGCGATTCCGCTTGACCCTCCGACCTTCAAAGGGCCACATGCCGAAAGTGTCGAACGGGCGCAATCCAACGCAACGTCAAGCTTAGGGCTGAGTGAATCCGGCTCGCATGCCCCAGCGACAGCGGCGTAAGCAAAGAAAGTGAACGCGTGTGCGCGCAGCAACATTTAACCCTGCGCTCCCCTCGGGCTGACCTCGGGGGTCGCGTGGTCCGCGATGAGGGCCTCAGCCTACTCCGAATGATACCAGGCTTGCTCAAATCTCTGCGTAGATCTCGATTAGGTTACCGTCAGGGTCACGGAAGAAAAGCGTGCGGTGTCCGAAGGCGTGGCTCGTTGGTGGCGAGAGCATGGCGATCTTTGTTCGTGCCAACCACTCGGCGCAGCGATCAACATCAGGGGGTGGAACCCGAAACGCGAGCTGGACGGAGGCACTGCCTTTCGGCGTCGCCGGTTCGTCAGCTAGGCGTCTGGGGCGGGCAAGTACAAGTGTATTCGACCCGACACGGTACTCGCGCCAAGTCTCAGACAACTCTCGGATGAATACAAATCCCAGCACGTCCTCGTAGAAATGCTTCATAGCCTCCATATCCCGAACGAGGATGACAGTGTAATCGATCGCGCGGATGGATTGAAACGGAGACGTCACTTTTTCAGCACCTGCTCTGAAATATCAGTATTGATGCATTCTTGCTCTGGTTGGCAAGCATCAATAGCGCGCTTGACGCAAGCAGCGCTGCTGCCATTGTGGTTCTTTCTTGATTCATTTCAAGATCGTAGAGCCTTATTGACCGTTATGTTACGGAAAATGTAGCCGGTCTTTCGTGGGACTGCTGCTAGGGGGATTTTTCAAACTAAGCCGCTGCGCCCGCATCACCACCATCACCGCTTCCCCTTGATGTACACCTACGATATTCCCCTGACACTGAGCGCATTTGAAGCGGGCCTCAGGCGGCTTTGAGTTTGGCAGTTTTTGTCTGGCTGGTCACCTCCGTGTTGCTGGTTTTGGGCATGCCCTCGGTGAATGCGCGGATGGGCGTGCGCCCATTCATGCCGCGCCCCTGATGAGGCCGCTTGGTGTTGTAACCCTCAAGGTAGTCATCAAGGACGGCCTGCATTTCTTCAATGGTCTCGAACCAGGTGCGCCGCCCCTCGACCCGGAAATGCTCGTCGAGCAGGGTGCGATGGAAGCGTTCAAGGCTGCCATTGGATTGCGGGCGCCTCACGCGGGTAGTGCGATGGGCAATGTCCTCAAGTTGCAGGAATAACTTATAAGGATGCTGGTCGGGCCTGCCGCAGAACTCCCGCCCATTGTCGGAGAGTACGGTCTCGATCTTCACCTCATGCGCCTCCAAGGTTGGCAGTACATCACTATTCATCAGGTGCACTGCGGTGACCGGCAGCTTCGATGGGTAGAGCCTGGCCCAAGCGTAGCGGGAATGGCAGTCAATCGCAGTCTGCAGAAAGATCTTGCCGAGCCCCTTCAACGTACCGACAAAGAAGGTATCCACAGCGACAAGCGCGCCGGTATGGGGTGCCTCGATGTGGCGCTCACGGAATTCCGGGCTGAAGCGTTCCAGCGCGCGGGTTTGTTCCTCGGTCAGCGTGATGGTCCGCTCAGCGGTTGCCTTTTCCAGCCGGAGCAGCCTTTCGTGCTTGGTCAATAGGTTATGGCGCATCCAGACGCCGCGCACACCGCCTGAGGAGACCTGCAGGCCATTCAACCGCAGCTCCTACTCAACACGCGTGGCGCCGTGGCAGGGATGGGCAAGGGCGTGATCGAGGATCGCGGCCTCAATCTCGACCGCAACGCGGTTCGGGTGAGGCCCGTTGGCGCCGGGGAGCCTATCAATCAGGCCATCCGCCCCATAGGTCTGGAAGTTCCGCCGGATTTCATAGAATTGCTGCCGGGAATAGCCGATCAGCTTGCAGGCGCGGCTGACATTCGACAATTCGCTGGCGAGTTCGAGCAACGACAGCTTGCGTCGTGCTACCTTGTCTTTCGTGGTCATCTTCGTGGTCTTTCGTGTTTGAAGGTTGTGTCGCAACGCCATCAAACCCGCTTCCACGCGGTCCGGCCACCGCGAACCGGGCGCGCAGACCCTTACGGTCCGCGCCCGGTTCCGCCGGTGGCCTGTGTCAGGTGATTACCGTAGGGCGACATTATACGCGCCGCTCAGGGTGCGTGGCATGATGGCCGCCCATTTGGCCAGGCCTCAGCGCATAGGTCTCGCGCTGCCGCTCGCGCCATTTGGAGACGCAGGATGGACTGATACGCAAGGCGGCAGCGACCGAGTGGATCGTCTTGCAAGCCTCGGCACGTGGAAAAGCACGCTCTCGTAGATCTTTGGAATAGGGGCGAAACCATGCTGGTCTCCTTAAACCAGCACAGGGCTTGAATCAGAAAATAGACCGATCAGGGAATTCCGATTCAATAGAAAAAAATCAGCGTGCTCTAGCTTCGCTGACGGCGCAGGAAAGCCGGGATCTCCAGGCTCATTTCATCTTGCTGCGCAGGCCGCGTAGGCTCAAGGCGCGGCGCAGGCGCCGGCGCAGCCATTGGCTCCATCCGCGCGGTGGGGGCGCTTTCCGGCGCGAAGCTTTGCGGTTCAGCTTGCGGTGGCAAGTTACGCCTCATCATACCACCCATGCCGGTAACCTTACCAAACAGTCCGCGCAGTCCCGCAGGCCGCGGCGCTTCCGGTACCACTTGTGGTTCAACCGGTTCGCTGACCGGCACACGAAGCTGCGGCGCTTCCGGCAGCGGCGCAGGTGTCGGCGCCAGCATCACCGGCGGTTCCGCAACTGGTTCCGGCTCAACCGCCGGCGCTGCTTCCACAATGGCCGGACGCATCGCCGGCGCTGCCTGCGCGGCACGACGCATGAAGGGCAGCCCGGGGCCGGTAGGTGCTGCACCAATCGCTTGGTTCGCAACAGCGTTGACCGGTTGCGCCGCACCGCCACCCACCGCCACCAATTTCGGCTTTTCGGCTTCCCTGAACTGAGCCCCATCAATGCCGGTGGCCACCACGGAAACACGCACGCGGCCATTCATGGATTCGTCAACCGACGTGCCGAAGATGATATTCGCATCCTCATCCACTTCTTCACGGATGCGATTGGCCGCGCCATCCACTTCAAACAGCGTCATGTCATAGCCGCCGGTGATGTTGATCAGCACGCCCTTCGCTCCGCGCATGGAGATATCTTCCAGCAGCGGATTGCTGATGGCGGATTCCGCAGCACGACGGGCGCGGTCTTCGCCTTCCGCCTCACCCGTGCCCATCATGGCCTTGCCCATTTCCGCCATCACGGTACGGATATCGGCAAAATCCAGATTGACCATGCCGGGATTGACCATCAGGTCCGTCACGCCGCGCACGCCCATGTAAAGCACATTATCAGCCATCTTGAACGCCTCCTGGAAGGTGGTGCGTTCATTTGCCAATCGGAATAGATTTTGGTTCGGGATGATGATCAGCGTATCCACGAATTGCTGCAATTCCTCGATCCCCTGATCGGCGGATTTGCGCCGCTTCGGCCCTTCAAAATCAAAAGGCTTGGTCACCACACCGACCGTCAGGATGCCACGTTCACGGGCCATGCGGGCAATCACCGGCGCCGCCCCTGTCCCGGTGCCGCCGCCCATGCCGGCGGTGATGAAAATCATATGCACGCCTTCAATATGGCGCGCCAACTCCTCGGTGGCTTCTTCTGCTGCAGCGCGGCCAATCTCAGGCTTCGCGCCAGCGCCAAGGCCCTGCGTGAGGTGCGGGCCAAGCTGCACGCGCCGATCAGCGCGGGAATGGATCAGCGATTGCGCGTCCGTATTGGCCACCAGGAATTCCACGCCATCAAGGCCCATGGAAATCATGTTATTGACGGCATTGGTGCCGCCACCACCAACACCCACCACCGTAATCCGCGGCGTGAAATCCGTATGTTGATTCTGCGGAATCGTCAGGTTCAGGGTCATTGAGTTTCCTCCTCACGCATTGATGGGCAGCTTGGGTTGGCAGGGGCGGCGAAAGATGCGCGCATCACACGCGATCCTTCAGCCAATGAATCAAACGGCGAAACGCGCCACCAGCCTTCACTGGGCCAGGCGCGATATCCAAAACGGGGCGACCTTCGCCGGCGCCCCACATCAAAAGCCCGACCGCACCGGCAAAGGCGGGGCCAGAGGCCGCTTCGGCAAGGCCACGCAAGGCTTGCGGGCGGCCAAGGCGTACCTGACGGTCCAGGATACGCGCGGCCATTTCGCGTACGCCGACAAGCTGCGACGCACCGCCGGTTAGTACCACGCGCGCACCACCTTCTTTGCCAAGCCCGCTCTGATCTAGCTTGTCCTTGAGCAATTCGAAGGTTTCTTCAAGCCTTGGCTTGATGATGCCAACCACCATGGCGCGTGGAATGCGCGCGATGTGATGTTCATCTTCGCCCAATAACGGCACGGGCAGATATTCGCGTTCATCATCCGCACCGCCATGCACCGCGCCATGCAACGTCTTCATCCGTTCCGCATGCGCAACTGGCGTGGACAGGATGGTCGCGAGATCATTCGTCACTTGCCCACCACCCACCGGGATTTGCGCGGTATGCACCAGATGCCCTTCGCTGAAGACGGCAAGGCTTGTGGTGCCGCCGCCCATATCAATCACCGTGGCGCCAAGCTGCTTTTCATCTTCCACCAACGTCGCAAGCCCGGCGGCCAGCGGGGCGGAGACAAGTTCCTCAACTTCCAGATCACACCGCATCAGGCAGGCACCAAGATTGCGGAGCGATGCTTCAGCGGCCGAGACCATATGCAGTCGCGCGCCTAGCACATCACAGATCATGCCGCGCGGATCATCAGCGCCCGGCGTGGCATCTACCGTGAAACCAAGCGGAATTGCATGGACGGTTTCGCGGCCGTCTTCGGCAGTGCGCCGGCGCCCATCATGCAAAATGGCGCGCAGATCGGCTTCGGTTACAGCGCGGCCACCAATATCCCATTGCAGATGCAATTGCCGACTATCGGGTTGGCCGCAGGAAAGATTGACGATGGCGCCGGAAAGCCGCGTATCGGCCATTTCCTCGGCTTGACCAACCGCAGCACGAATCGCGCGTTCGGCTTCTTCCAGATCCACAATGGACCCGCCCTTCACGCCGCGACCACGCTGCCAGCCAAAGCCCAGCACACGCGGGTTGCCATCACTTTCAATGCGCGCAATCAGGCAGACCACTTTCGTGGACCCGATATCCAACACACCAAAAACGCCACTGCGCGCCTGACGGCGACGACGCGGCGGCGCGGCAGCAGGTTCGAAAGCGCCAGGCAGGCGGGTGAGCTGATTCATCCGCGTTCCCTTCGCGCAACTGGGCGTACTGGCTGATTCTCGGGCGTTTCACGATTGGTGCGTACCACCAGCCGATCCGGCAGCCGGAGATCAATCGCGGCCAGAGGACGATCCAAAAGCTTCGCTTCCTGCTGCAATTCAGCAAGACGCTTGATGGCAGCGCCTTCAGCGGCTTCAGGCAGCAGCACATCAGTGCCGCTATGCAAGCGGAGATTCCAGCGCCTTTCGCCGATGCGCACCATGGCCTGCACGCGTTCCGCCACGGCCGCTTCCGCTGCCAGCAGATCATAAAGCTGCGCGGCGGCACGATCCGCACCGGGGCCAACAATCAGTGGCAGCGGGCCAAATTGATCAAGCCCATCAGTCGCCACCGTCTTGCCTTCACGATCCACAATCACGAAGCGACCCTGATTCTGCCAAATGGCGAAGGGACGACGTTCTTCCAGGCGCAGCACAATCGTGCCGGGCAAATGGCGTTCCACATGCGCGCGCGCTACCCAGGGTATCGATTCCAGTCTTTGCCTTGCAGCCTCAGGCGAGAATTCCAGCATCGAATCGCCACGCGAGACGCCGAGCGCTTCACGGATCAATGGTAGCGGCGTGTTCTGCCGTCCATCCACGATCACCGCCTGCACGGTCATGCTGCGATCCGGCCCGATCATGGTGACCTGATCGAGCATGCGCCGTGCCTGACCTGCCGGGTCTACCATCGCAATGCCATAGGCAATGGCGCCAAAGCCACACAGGATCAGCACGCCATAAAGCGCAGGTCGCGCAAAACGACGCGACCGACGGAGCGCGATACGAAGCGCCGAAGGCCGGCCCTGTTCCTTCTGCTTCCGTGTTGAGGTGGTGACCAAGCGTTCACGCGCCATGGCGGGCTTGCTCCACCATCCAGGCGCAAAGCGCAGGAAAGGACATGCCGCAATGCGCTGCCTGTTCCGGCAGGAGCGACGTGGGCGTCAGGCCGGGTTGCGTATTGACTTCAAGCAGAATCAGCCGGCCAGGCTCACCTTGCGTGTCATCGTAACGAAGGTCTGTGCGCGATGCGCCGCGGCAGCCAAGCGCGTGATGTGCTCGCAGCGCGATATCCATCGCCTGCGCATAAGCCCCAGGCGCCATGCGCGCGGGCAGGATATGGCGCGAACCGCCGGCGGCGTATTTGCTTTCATAATCGTAGAACTGTCCGGCATCGGCCAGGATGTCGGTCACTGCCAGCGCACGATCGCCCATGACGCCCACGGTCAATTCGCGGCCCGGGACGAAGCTTTCCACCATGATGGCATCGCCATGCGTCCAACCCCGCGCGATAGCGGCACGGCGATTGTCACCTTCCTGCAAAATGGTGACGCCAACCGAAGACCCTTCATTGACAGGCTTCACGACAAAGGGGCGCGGCAGCGGGTCCGCCGCTGCCAATTCCGCGCGCGTCACCACGCGATCTTCCGCAACCGGTAGGCCAGCCGCGCGAAACACGGCTTTCGCAGCTGCCTTATCCATCGCAAGGGCCGAGGCACGCAGACCCGAATGCGTATAAGGCAAACCAAGCCAATCCAGCATGCCCTGGATGCAACCATCCTCACCAAAGCGCCCATGCAGCGCATTGAAGACAACATCGGGGCGCGGATCGCTCAGCGCTTGGATCACTGCGGCCAGATCATCGCCAACGTCAATCGGCGTCACAGCAAAATCGGCTTGCTGCAAAGCGGCAATCACCTGTCGCCCGGAAGAAAGCGAGACCTCACGCTCCGCAGAACGCCCTCCATAGAGAACAGCCACGCGCTTCTTCATGGCAGCGTCCTTCCAATGCGGCGGATTTCCCATTCCAACGCAATGCCGGAATGCGCCAGCACGCGCGCGCGTACTTCCTCACCCAGCGCTTCAATATCGGCGGCGGTAGCACCACCAAGATTAAGCAGGAAATTGCAGTGTTTTTCGCTGACCTGTGCCGCCCCGCGCATCAGGCCACGGCAGCCGGCGGCATCAATCAATTCCCAGGCCTTGCGCTCACCAGGGGGGTTCTTGAAAGTGGAACCGCCGGTGCGCGCGCGTACAGGCTGGGTTGCTTCCCGCGCGGCACGGATTTCATTAAGCCGCGCGGCGATCGCTGCCTTGTCACCCGGCACGGCGCGCAGCCTTGCGCGCACCACCACGCCGCATGTTGGCAATTGCGCGTGACGGTAGGCGAAATGCAGCGCCTCGGCATTCAGGCGCAGCAGACCTTCAGGTGTCGCGATTTCCGCCCAATCCAGAACATCCTTGATCTCAACGCCATAAGCGCCAGCATTCATCGCAACCGCGCCGCCGATACTGCCGGGAATACCTACCAGAAACTCAAGGCCACCAAGCCCTGCAGCGGCAGCGGTTTCCGCCACGGTCACATCAAGCGCAGCGGCGCCGGCAATGATGCCATCAGCTTCCACCACCATATCACCGAAACCGCGCGCAAGCCGCAGCACCACGCCTGCAATGCCACCATCACGAATAATCAGGTTGGAAGCGGCACCCAGCACCGTCAGCGGCATATCCGCCGGCATGTCGCGCAGCAGCAACAACAGATCATCCAGATCGGCGGGCCGCACCAGCACATCCGCCGGCCCACCCACGCGAAACCATGTCGCGGGGCCAAGCGGCGCATCGCGTTCCACGCGACCACGCAACGGGGGCAGCACGGCATGGCTGACAGGTTGGGGCATCATTTCATCGCCCCCGCCAAGCGCCCGCGCGCGCGCGCCTGTAAATCCGTCAATTGCGCGGGCAAAGCATGCGCCCAATTGGTGATGCTGCCCGCACCGAGGCAGACAACATAATCGCCGGGCCGCGCAATGGCGTGGATCATCTCGGCCAGGCTGTCCGGGCCGGGCAGCGGCACCACGGAACGATGCCCGCGCGCGCGAAGCCCCTCCACCAGCGCATCCTTGTCCACGCCTTCCATCGGCGCCTCGCCAGCGGCATAGACATCGGCAACAATCACCGTGCCTGCATCATTCATGCAGGCGCAGAATTCCTCGAACAGGGATGCAAGCCGCGTGTAGCGATGCGGCTGCACCACCGCAATCACATCACGCGCGCCAGCCTGCCGCGCAGCCTTTAGCACGGCAGCGATTTCCACCGGGTGGTGGCCGTAATCATCAATCACCGTGACGCCGCCCGCTTCACCCGTGCGCGTAAAGCGCCGCTTCACACCCTTGAAGCCTGCAAGCGCGGTGCGGATTGTTGCCTCATCCACGCCCATCTCAGCGGCGATGGCAACGGCGGCCAGCGCATTCTGCACATTATGCTGACCAAGCATGGGCAGGCGGAAGGGCTTCATATTGCGCACGCGCCCACTCAGCCGATCTGTCACGGTCACTTCAAAAGTGGCACCCATGCGGTCCGTGATCACGCGATCTGCGCGCACATCGGCTTGTGGCGAAAAGCCGTAAGTGACTATACGCCGATCCGAAAGGCGCGGGATCATCGCCTGTACTTCAGGGTGATCAATGCAGAGCACCGCGAAACCGTAGAAGGGGATATTGCCGACGAATTGGGCATAGCCTTCCTTCATCGCTTCTTCCGTACCCCAATGGTCCAGATGCTCCGGGTCCATATTCGTGACCACAGCAACAACGGCGGGCAGTTTCAGGAAGGATCCATCACTTTCATCGGCTTCCACCACCATCCATTCGCCGCTGCCCATGCGCGTATTGGTGCCATATGCATTGATGATGCCGCCATTGATCACCGTGGGATCAAGCCGCGCCGCTTCCAACACGGCAGCAACCAGGCTTGTCGTGGTCGTCTTGCCATGCGTGCCACCAATGGCGATGGACCATTTGAGGCGCATGAGCTCGGCCAACATTTCCGCGCGGCGCACAATGGGGATCAAGCGCTGCCGCGCTGCCGCCACTTCCGGATTGTCGCGCTTCACGGCGGTGGACACCACCAGCACTTGCGCATTGCCCAAATTGGCGGCGTCATGCCCGATCATCACTGGAATGCCCGCAGCGCGCAGCCGTGCGACATTGGCGCCTTCCGCAACATCGCTGCCCTGCACCTGATAGCCGAGTGTATGCAGCACCTCGGCAATGCCAGACATGCCAATGCCACCAATACCAACAAAGTGAATGGCGCCAATGGTGATGGGAAGCGCGCGCATCAGGAAACCCTCACCAGATCGCGCCGTGCCAACGCCATGACACGATCCGCAAGTTCCCGCGCCGCATGGGGTCGGGCTAAGGCAGCAGCGGCGGCAGCAGCAGACGCCATGCGCGCGGGGAAATTCAGGAAGGATGCCAGCGCATCCGTCAGCGCTTGCGGTGTGAAGGCCGCTTGCGCGAAGACCTTCGCCGCATCGGCGGCCGCCAAGGCACGCGCATTCGCGGTCTGATGATCATCAATCGCGGATGGCAGTGGCACCAAAATGGAAGGCCGGCCGGCACAGGCAATTTCAGCCACGGTTGAAGCGCCCGCGCGACCAATCACCAGATGCGCGGTAGCGAGCCGTCCCGCCACATCGGGAAAGAACGGCGCCAAATCCGCAGGCACGCCAGCCGCTTCATAGGCACTGCGCGTGCGCGCCAAATCCTCAGCACGGCATTGCTGCGTTACCAAAAGCCGCGCGCGCAAGGCTTCCGGCAAGGCGCTGATCGCCGCCGGCACAACATCGGCAAAAATCCGCGCACCGAGCGATCCACCCAGCACCAGTACACGCAACGCCGCACCTTCTGCCGGCAGAGGATAGGGCTGCCCCGCCAAGGCTGCGAGTGCAGGCCGCACAGGATTGCCCACAACCGCGCTTGTGGTGCCTTCCGGCACCATCGCGGTATCGGCATAGGAAAGCGCCAGCAAATCAGCGCCACGCGCCATCAACTGATTGGCACGGCCCAGCACGGCATTCTGTTCATGCAGGATGAGCGCAGGACGACGCGACGCGCGCATTAACCGCGCCGCAGCCAAGGGCGGGAAGGAAGGATAGCCACCGAAACCGACAATCGCACTCGGCGACAAATCACGGATATGACGGCGCGCCTGAAGCGTACCCATGAACAGCGCCGAAGCACCACGCAGCGCCTGCCGCAACCCGCGCCCGGAAAGGCCAGACCCTTGCAGCACAAAGCGTTCGGCATTCGCAAACACCGGGCTGTCATAAGCCGCCGATCGCGCATCGGTCATCAACGCCACACGTTCACCACGGCGCAGCAATTCTGCCGCCAAAGCCTCGGCGGGGAAAAGATGCCCGCCCGTGCCGCCTGCGGCGATGATGATGGGCTGCACCATGGGGCCCCTCACCGCGCGCCACCCGCGGCCAGCGTACCGCTTGGCAAGCCAGTGCTGGCGGCGCGTTCACCAATGCGCTTGCGCGTGAGGGCTAACAACATGCCCATGCCAAGCGCGATGGCGAGCACGGAAGACCCGCCATAGGAAACGAAAGGCAGCGTCATTCCCTTGGTCGGGATCAGATGCAGCGTGGACGCCATATTCACAAAAGCCTGGAGACCGAATTGCGTCAGCAAGCCGGTTGCCGCGAGCACCACGAAGAAATCAGTTTCCGCCAGCAGCCGCATCAGACCGCGCAGCACGACAAAGGCGAAAAGTGCCAGGATGACCAGGCACACCACCATGCCGAATTCCTCACCGGCGACAGCAAAGACGAAATCAGCATGCGCATCGGGCAGCACATTCTTCACGCGCCCTTCACCCGGCCCGCGCCCCAAAAGCCCGCCATTGGCGAAGGCTTCCATGGCGACACTCACCTGATAGGAATCACCCGAATTCGGATCCAAGAAGCGATGCACGCGGGATTGCACATGCGGAAACAACAGATAAGCGAGAACACCAACCCCGGCGCCCAGCACGGCAAGGCCACCGACAATGAAAAAATTCAAGCCAGCGACCACGAATTGCGCAAATAGCACGGCGGTCATGACCAAGAGCATGCCGATATCGGGTTGGCTTTTCATGATCACGGCAATCACCGCAAACAGGCCAACCGCAATGGTACGGCCCCAGAAGCGTGAGCCCGGCGCCATGCCTTCCGCAATCAACCACGCGGCCACCACAGCGAAGAAGGGCTTGAGGAATTCCGATGGCTGCAAGGAAAGCCCAGGGATCGGCAACCAGCGCCGCGCGCCCTTGATTTCAACGCCCACCACCAGAGTCGCCGCCGTCAGCACCAAAGCGCCGGCACAACCAAGCAAGGCAAAGCGCCGCACACCACGTGGCGAGAGCAGCGAAACCACCACCATGACCACTGCTGCCAAGCCGAGATAAAAAACCTGCTTCAGGAAAAACATGTGGCGCGATGATGCGCCAATGCGCTCGGCCACCGCGGGCGATGCCGCCAGCATCATCACATAGCCGAAAGCTATCAGCACCATGAGTGCGGAGAGCGTCCAGCGATCCACTGTCCACCACCAGCGCCCAAGAATGGAGTTATCAGCGCGGGAGAGCGCCATCAGCTTGCTCTCCTCTGTTGCGCAACAAGCGCCTGCGCCAGTTCACGGAAGCGATCACCGCGCGCATCAAAACCCGAGAATTGATCGAAGGAAGCCGCCGCCGGCGAAAGCAGCACGACCGGCGCGGCGCCGGCAAAGGCCGCTTGTGCTGCCGCCAGCACTGCCGCTTCCAGGCTGCCGATGACCTCATGCGCCACACCGGCTTCGCGCAATGTCGCCGCCATGGCAGGTGCATCCCGCCCGATCAGGAAGGCTTTCGCAATGCGCGCAAAGAAGGGCGCCAGCGGCGCAATGCCGCCTTCCTTCGCGATCCCGCCCGCAATCCAAACAACGCTGTCATAGGAAGCGAGTGCGCGCGCTGCGCTATCGGCATTCGTGGCCTTGCTGTCATTGACGAAGACAACGCCCTTGGCCTCGGCGACAATTTCCTGCCGATGCGGCAGGCCGGGGTAGCTGGCAATGCCGTGCGCGATATCCGCCCGGGCAACGCCAAGCGCCATGCTGGCCGCCGCCGCTGCCGCTGCGTTCTGCGCGTTATGCGCGCCGGGCAGCGCCGCCGCTTCGGCCAGATCGAGGATCGGCCCGCCATCATCGCGGAGTATGCACCCCTCGGCCCAAACCCCGCCCGCCTGGGGCGCGCTACCCGAAATTGGCACCAGCCGCGCCGCCAAACCGGCGCCCATTTGCGCCGTCAGCGCATCGTCCTGGCCCAGCACCGCGACATCGCCAGCCCCTTGGCGCGCGAAGATTCGTGCCTTCGCAGCGGCATAGCCGACCATGTTCCCATGGCGGTCCAGGTGGTCAGGGCTGAGGTTAAGCATGACAGCTACGTTGAAGCGCAGAGTTGCGATTCGCTCCAACATGTAAGACGACATTTCGAGGGTATAGACCCCTTCAGACCCCAAGATATTGAGATCGAGCGCCGCAGGGCCCAGATTCCCGCCCACCGCGCAGGCCATGCCCGCCCCCTGCAAAATGTGGTGGATCAGCGCCGTAGTGGTGGATTTGCCATTGGTGCCGGTCACACCCACGAAGCGCGCCTTGGAATGGCTGGCCAGCACCGCGCGGTAGAGAAACTCCACATCGCAAAGGATCGGCGCGCCCGCCGCCGCCGCTGCCTGCGCCGCCGGATGGGAAGCCGGCAGATGGTGTGGAATACCCGGGGAAAGCAGCAGCGCATCGGCGCGGAAGGGGCCGGCGGCCGGGTCTTGCAGCGTGAGGCCAGCCGCTTCCGCGGCCGCACGGGCTTCGGGCCGGTCGTCCCAAACCGTGACCTCGGCGCCCCAGGAAGCCAAGCGCCGCGCCGCCGGCAGCCCGGCGCGGCCGAGCCCGACCACGGCAATGCGCGCGCCGGGAAAGGGGGTGAAGGGGGGGCTTGGCGCTGTCATCTGATTTTCAGCGTCGAAAGCCCGACAAGGGCCAGGATCATGGCAATGATCCAAAAGCGGATGACGATGGTGGGCTCGGCCCAACCTTTTTTCTCAAAATGGTGATGCAGCGGCGCCATTAGAAAAACGCGACGGCCAGTGCGCTTGAACCAGAACACCTGGATAATGACGGATACGGTTTCCACCACAAAAAGCCCGCCCACAATCGCGAGCACGATTTCGTGCTTGGTCGCCACCGCAAGCCCGCCCAAAGCACCACCGAGTGAAAGCGACCCCGTATCGCCCATGAACACTGCGGCAGGCGGCGCGTTAAACCACAGGAAGCCCAGCGCGGCCCCCACCAAGGCAGCGCAAAACACGGCAAGCTCACCCGTGCCGGGCACGTAATGCAGTTGCAAATAATCCGCGAAAACACGATTGCCGACCAGATAGGCGATTAGCGCAAAGACCGTCGCCGCGATCATCACCGGCACAATGGCAAGACCATCCAGCCCATCAGTCAGATTGACCGCGTTGGAAGCGCCCATCATCACCAGCGCCGCCAATAGCGGGAAGAAAATACCAAGCGGCAGCAGCAATTCCTTGAAGATCGGGAAGGCGAGCTTGTCAGAAAGCGCGCCCGGCATCAGCCAGGTAATCCAAAGTGCCGTGACAAGACCAAGGCCCGCCTGCACCATAAGCTTCATGCGGCCCGAAACGCCCTTGGTATTGCGCTTGGTGACCTTCAGCCAATCATCGGCAAAGCCGAGCGCGCCATAGCCGCAGGTGATGAACAGCACGGCCCAGACAAAGCCATTGCGCAAATCCGCCCAAAGCAGCGTGGACCCCACCATACCCAGCAGGATCAGCACGCCGCCCATGGTTGGCGTGCCCTTTTTTTCGATGATGTGTCGCGCAGGGCCATCCTCGCGGATTGGCTGTCCGCCGCGCTGAAAGCCACGCAGCCAATTGATGATGGCAGAACCGAAAACCAGGCTGATCAGCAGCGCGGTGAGGCAGGCAGCACCGGCACGAAAGGTATGGTAGCGAGCCAGATTGGCCAGCGCATATTCATCAACAAAAGGCAGGAGAAGATTATAGATCACGAAACTTGCTCTCCTGCCGTCAAGGCCTTGATGATCACGCCCATGCGCGAGCCGAGTGAGCCCTTCACCAGCACCGCATCACCGGGCTTGAGCGCGGCGCGCAATGCGGGGGCAAGGCTGGTTGAATCTAGAAAATGCCCGCCACGCTGCGTGGCCGGTAGGGCTTCAAACAAATGCGTTGAAAGCGGGCCGCAGCAGAAGACCAGATCGCACATCTTCTCAGCATCCTGGGCCAGGGCGGCGTGCTGCGCAGGGCCTTCCGCGCCCAGTTCCAGCATGTCGCCAAAGGCAAAGATGCGTCGCGTTGCGGGTTGCGCGGCCAATACGGCAAGCCCAGCGCGCACCGATGCGACCGAGGCATTGTAGCTATCATCAATCAGCAACGCTTCTCCACCCGCGACGGCGATGCGACGCAACGCGCCACGGCCGGCACCGGCGGTGAAATCAGCAAGGGCATGCGCAGCGGTATCGGGTGCCGAGCCAAGCGCCTTGACCGCGGCCAGAACAGCGCAGGCATTCAGCGCGACATGGCGACCAGGCGTGCTAAGGCGGAGCGACAGCCGCTGCCCGGCCAGCATGATTTCCGCATCGCCGCCTACGGCTGACGGCTGATAGGACAGCAGCCGGGCATCGGCGCCTTCGGCTTCCCCATGCGTCATCACCTGAAGCCCGGCATCGCGGGCGCGGACGGTCAATTCTGACAGAAACGCACTATCGGCGGGCAGGATGGCGATGCCGCCGGGTGCGATGCCGGCGATGATGTCGCCCTTTTCTTCGGCAATGGCCGCCTGACTGCCCAGATTGCCAATATGCGCCGTACCGATTGAAGTGATGATGCCGACATGAGGCTGCGCAAGGCGCGACAACGGTGCGATTTCGCCGCGATTATTCATACCCATTTCAATCACGGCAAAAGCTGCATCGCGCGGCAAGCGCGCGAGTGTCAGCGGCACGCCCCAATGATTATTGTGGGACGCGGCGGAGGCATGGGTCGCACCAAAGGCACCCAGCGCCACACGCAGCATTTCCTTGGTGGTGGTTTTGCCGACACTGCCCGTGACGCCCACAACACGCGCGATAGTACGCGCGCGCCCAGCCGCACCAAGCGCGGTGAGGCCCGCCAGGGTATCGGCAACATGGAGCAGCTTTGCCGTGTCCATTGCTCCTGGCGGCGTGTGATCCACCATCGCAATCACCGCACCGCGCGAAATTGCATCGGCGACAAATTCATGCCCATCGCGCTGATCGCGTAGCGCGATGAAGATATCGCCCCGTGCAATGCTGCGGCTATCAATCGAAACGCCCGTCACGGCAAAATCCGCCGCAAGCGTGCCATTGGTGGCGGCGCGCAATTCCGCGCTGTTCCAAAGCGGCATCATGGCGCACGCCCCACCAGCTTGCGGATCACGGCGACATCATCAAAGGGATGAATCGTTCCGGCTATTTCCTGGCCGGTTTCATGCCCCTTGCCAGCAACGGCCAGCACATCGCCAGGGCCGAGCGCGCCCATGGCTTTGACGATGGCTTCCTCTCTTGCGCCGGCATCAATCGCCTCTGGGCAACCGGCCATGACGGCGGCGCGGATGGTGGCTGGGTTTTCGCTGCGCGGATTATCATCGGTAATCCAAACGCGATCCGCAGCTTCGGCTGCTGCACGTCCCATCAAAGGGCGCTTGCCAGGGTCGCGATCGCCGCCCGCGCCGAATAATACATGCAAGCGCCCCGCAACATGTGGGCGGAGTGCAGCCAGAAGCCGTGTCAGCGCATCCGGCGTATGCGCGTAATCCACATAAATCGCAGCACCATTGGGCAGCACCACCGCGCGTTCCATGCGCCCGCGTACACCCTGCAAACGGCCAAATGCGGCCAGCGCCGCGTTTTCGGAAACACCTGTTGCCAGCGCCAGCATTAGCGCCAGCAAGGCGTTATCAGCCTGAAAGCGTCCAGGTAGAGGCAGCAGTATTTCGTGCCGTGCGCCAGCGATGCGGAAGACAATTTCCTGACCTTCCGGCAAGGGCCGTACCGCTTCCAGCGCCAGCGCATCACCACCCACCCCAACCAGCCGCAGATCAAGCCCGCGTCGCGCAGCGATCTCACGCAGCGCGGTGAGGGTCTCGGCTTCCATATCGGCCATCGCGATAGCAGGCGTACCCTTCGGCAACAGTGCATCAAACAACCGCAGCTTGGCCGCGCGATAGGCCGCCATGCTGCCGTGATAATCCAGATGATCACGCGTGAGGTTGGTGAAGCCCGCCGCCGCCAGCGCAACGCCATCCAAGCGGCGCTGATCTATCCCGTGCGAGGATGCCTCCATCGCAAGCGCAGCCACCCCATCACGCGCAAGCCGCGCCAGGTTTTCATGCAGCGCCACCGGATCAGGCGTGGTGAGTGATGGCCCCGGCGGCACGCCTTCCGCAATCAGGCCGAGCGTGCCGAGCGATGCGGCCTTCCTGCCGGCATCGCGCCAGATCTGGCGCAGAAAATCCACGCTACTGGTCTTGCCATTGGTGCCGGTAATGGCAACCACGCATTCCGGCTGGGCGGCGTAAAACGCAGCTGCCATCAGCGCCAAGGCGCGGCGCGGATCGGGGGAGGTAATCAAGGGTCGCGCTGGTGCTTCAGCGGGCCACGCAGTACCTTCTGGCGCCAGCACTGCTGCGGCACCGCGCGCTACCGCATCGGCAATGAAGCCGCGCCCATCAGCGCGCACACCTGGCAAAGCGGCAAACACCATCCCCGGGCGCACCGCTCGGCTATCGGCGGTGATGCCTGTTACCGCAAGCGCGGCATCGGCTTCAGCGCCACCCCATCCGCGCATGAGATCACCGAGGCGCAAGAGCAGCCTCGCGCTGGGTGACAGCGACGCGCGGCGGCGATTCAGTGGTTTGCCGCGTCGGCGGACGATTGGCGGCCGGTGTTGCGGGCGGCGGCGCAGCACCTGGCACGCCGCGCCCATTCATCGGCATGGCGATGGCGCGTTGAATCTCGGGCGTCGCGGGTTCCGGCAGCATGCCCAGAATGGGTGCGATGCGTGAAATCACCATATTCGCCGCCGGCGCTGCTACCCAGCCAGCCGTTGCAAAGCCATGGCTGCGCGCATTGGGCTTGGGTTCATCCACCATGACGTAGACGGAATAGCGCGGCGCCTGCATGGGAAAGGCGCCGATGAAGGCGGCGATCCGCTTGTTTTCCAGATAGCCACCGCGCGGCCCGGTCTTTTGTGCCGTGCCGGTCTTGCCGCCGACGAAATAGCCCGGCACCTCAGCACCCTTACCGGAGCCATCGGTCACGACCAGACGCATCAGCCGCCGCAAGGTTTCTGATGTGCGCGGTTCAATCACGCGTACACCTTCGCGTTCCACGCCAGGCGGCTGCGCCAGAATGGTTGGTTGGCGCAGAATGCCGCCATTCACCAAGGTCGCGCCCGCCGTTGCGACATGCAAAGGTGTCACGGAAATGCCATGGCCGAAGCCAATGGTCATGGTGTTCAATTCGCGCCAGGTTTTTTGCCCCGGCACCAAGGGCTGCGCGGTTTCCGGAATCTCGATCCGAAGGCGCGACGTCATGCCCATGCGCTGCATGAATTCGCGATGCCGCGCCGGCCCCACCGCCGCTGCCATGTGGGCGGAGGCCAGATTAGACGAATAGGCCATGATCTCCGGCAAGGCGAGCCAGCGATTCTTGCCCCGATAATCATTGATTTCATGCCGCCCGACACGGATCGGGCGCGATGCGTCATAGCCGCTCCAGGTCTGCACCGTGCCGAGATCGAGCGCCATGGCAGCGGTCAGCAGCTTGAAGGTTGACCCCGGTTCATAAACGCCCACCGTCACGCGATTGAAGCGCTCATCAGTAGTGGCGGCACCAACATCATTTGCATCGTAATCAGGTAAGCTCACCATGGCGAGAACCTCACCCGTATGCACATCCATAACTACGCCAGCACCGCCAATACCGTTGAAATCCGTAATCGCGTGCTGCACGGCATCGCGCAACGCCAATTGCACACGAATATCAAGGGAAAGGCGCAGCGTTTCGCGGCGTAGTGTACGCAGCCTCTCGTCGAAATATTTCTCGACCCCCGCAATGCCATTGCCATCCACATCAACGCCGCCGATGATATGCGCGGCGGTGCGGCCTTGCGGGAAGAAGCGACGCTCCGCGTCTTCAAAATACAAGCCAGGAATGCCGAGATTGTTCACCGCCTGCATTTCGCGCGGCGTCAGCGCGCGGGCGACATAGGCGAATTGACGTTCACCGGTCAGCCGCGCAATGAGCCTCTCACGATCAAGCTGCGGCAACACGCGGCGAAGCTTGTCGGCGGCCTCAGTCGGATCATCAATCTGGCGTGGATTGGCATAAAGCGCGGTCAGCGGCAGCGATACCGCCAGCACTTCGCCATTGCGATCCGTCACCGCCGCGCGCGAAACCGGCGCTTCCGCCGGCGGTGCGGGCGGGCGGGAAAGGATCGCGGCGCGCTTTGGTTCGGCCGGATCAAACACGGTCGCCAGAGAAAGCTTTACCGCCACCGCACCAAACAAAACCGCAAAGCCGCAAGCCGCAAACAACAGGCGACCGCGCGATTTTTCCAATTGGGCGTGGCGGAGCAGATCAGGCTGCGAAACGCGCACCAATGCGCGGCTGGTGCTTTCGTGCACCGCACCATCCTGTGGGCGATTGCCAGGCGGCGCATCGGGTGATGGCTGACGCGGGTTAGGGGGGGAAGCCTCGCTCATGCTGTGCGGCACCCACTCAGCGGGGCGCCCCTTGCGGGGCTCCCACCGGGACGGGACGCGATAGGGGCACAGGTGGCGGCAGCGCGCCGGTAACACCGCCAAGTGCAGAAGCAACAATGGCCGGCGGCGGTGGCGCGGCGGGTGCGACATGCAGCGCAGGCGTGACCCTTGGTGGTGCAGGTGGTGGTGCAGGGCGTGGCGCGGGCGGCGGAGTTACTGCAACACTAACCCGCGGTGGCGGTTCAACCGCAGCTTGGCGCGGCGCGGGTGCCGGGCTTGCCACCACTTGCGGCGCTGGCGCTGGCGCTGCGGCGACGGGTGCCGGCACCATGATGGCTTCTGGCGCCTTGGTGGGGAGTTCTACAGGACCAAAAAGTGATGGCGGACCCGCGAAAGGCCGCGCATTGGGCAAGCGGCGTTCAAGTTCCGCTTCACGGATGAATTGCGCCGGTGCCATGGGCTCCAGCGCCAAATGCCGCTGCGCCACTTGCCGCAGCCGATCCGGTTCATTCAGCAACGCCCATTCCGCGCGCAGGATTTGCGTGCGTTCGCGCACCACTTCCGTCTGGCGGTTCACCTCTCGCAATTCGCGATCCAGCATGGAGACGGAATGCTTCACCTGATACAAATAAAGCCCTGCACCAGCAGCGGCGATCAGGCTGACAAGGGTAACCGGGCGGATCATGCGGCGCGCTCCTGCACCAGGCGTTGAATGCTGCGCAGCCTTGCGGAACGCGCGCGCGGATTGGCGCTGCATTCGGCATCCTGTGGGCGGAGCGCGCGTGGTGTCAGCAAATGAAAGGCCGGCTTGGCGCGACCAGATAGCGCCGCCGGATCATGGCGCGAAGCCCCAACCCGGCCGGATGCCGCCGCCATGGCCTGCTTCACGATACGATCTTCGAGCGAATGAAAGGCAACAACCACAAGCCGCCCACCGGGGGCGAGCATGTCCATGGCGGCGGCGATGCCGCGTTCCACTTCGCCCAATTCATCATTCACGGCGATGCGCAGCGCCTGGAAGCTGCGGGTTGCGCCATCAATGCCGGAGGGATCACGCGGCACGGCGCGACGCACCAAGGCGGCCAGATCAGCCGTGGTGGTGAAGGGGGCCTCTGCGCGACGCGCGACAATGGCGCGCGCAATGCGGCGGGCGAAACGTTCTTCGCCAAAGCGAAAAATGATATCGGCCAAATCGCGTTCTGGTAGATCATTCACCAGCTCTGCCGCACTGGGGCCGGATTTTTCCATGCGCATATCGAGCGGCCCATCAGCGCGGAAGGAAAAGCCGCGCTCTGCCTGATCCAATTGGAAGGACGAAACACCAAGATCCATCACTACGCCATCAAGCGCCGCAATGCCGCGATCACGCAGCAGCGTGAGCATATCGCCGAAGCGGCCTTCGATCAGATGTAGCCGGCCAGCGAAGCGCTGCGCCAAGGCGGCACCGCGCGCAATCGCATCCGGGTCGCGGTCAATCGCGAAAACCGTGCAACCAGGTGCCGCTTCCAGAATGGCGCGGGCATAGCCGCCGCCGCCAAAGGTCGCGTCCAGATAGGTGGCACCTTCCTGCGGCGCGAGGCTTGCCAGCACTTGCGCCAGCATCACCGGCACATGGCCCAGCGCGGTCATGGCGCACGCCCCGCTGCTGCCGGCAGCGTCAGGCCGCGTTCACGCGCGCGAAGCCGCGCTTCCTCAGAGCGTCGGCGCGCCGCTCCCGGTTCCCAAATCTGAAAAATCCGCCCAACACCAACACAGGCTATGGTATCGGTCAGCGCTGCATGGGCAATCATCGCTTCGGGCAGGATCAGGCGCCCGTCATCATCGGGACGTGCCGGATGGGCATCGGCAAAAAGCGCGGCGGCCATATCATCCGCCTGATCGGAAAAGGCATCCAGCCGATCAAGCCCGGAAGCCAACGCATCAAACGCTGCGACGGGCCAGGCTTCAATGCAGGACGCGCGATGGGAAGGGCGCAGCACGAGGTCTTCAGCCCCGGCCCGTTCCAAAACGGCACGAAAGGCCGCAGGAACGGAAATCCGCCCCTTGCGGTCCAATTTGCCGATATGGGTGCCCAGAAATTGGGTCATCGCCCCCCGCGCGCCTGCCTTGCGCCAATAACCACGACCGGGCTTTTTCAGCGGCCGACGGGGCCCCCCGACCCCGCCGGCTCGCCCGACCATCCCGCTTAAAACCTCGCTCGCCCCCCCGAGCGTCGTGAGGCCTTGATGGGATGTTTTGGGATAACATGGGCGATGGTGGGCCGACAAGCCAAAAAACCGCTTTCTGGAGGCATTTGACTCATAAATTTGCAAAACGCCGGGCGGTTTGCGCGCGGCGAGTGCTGCGGGGTGGTTTTGCGACTGAAAAGCAGCGTCAGACGGCCTGTAAGCCGGGTTCTGTCTTGCCCCTTGCGGGGCATGGACGGCCATTCCTCTGGAGCCCGCATTGCTGAGGGCTTCGCGCGGCCAACCCGGGCGGAAGGGCGGAAACGCCCCTGCGCCAGCACCTTGCGGCGCCGCGCCGTCCGCCCCTATTCGGCCTTGCTCCGGGTGGGGTTTACCCTGCCACCCCCATTGCTGGGGGCGCGGTGCGCTCTTACCGCACCGTTTCGCCCTTACCGAGGGGTGTTACCACGCCGCGGCGGTTTGATTTCTGTGGCACTTTCCCTGAGGTCGCCCCCGCCGGCCATTAACCGGCACCCTATTCCCGTGGAGCCCGGACTTTCCTCCAGCCCGTGATCACCTCACGAACCAGCGGCCGCCCAGCCGTCTGACGCTGACTGCATCTGGCGCTTTGGGGGTGGGGTGGTCAAGGGGAGCCAGCGGTGAACGAAGGTTATGTTCACGGATGCGGATTGCGCGGCGGATGGGCGCGGACGGCTTCCTCATTGATATCCGCGCCCCAGCCTGGGCGATCCGGTACTATCAAGGTACCATCGCGAATAATGGGTGGATGCGTCACCAGATCATCCTTCCAAGCCACATCATCAATATCTATTTCCATGATACGGAAATTCGGGATGGCGGCGCAGAAATGTGCGCTCATCAGCGTTGAAAGATGGCCGTAGAAATTATGCGGCGCACAATTTATCTCATAAGCTTCAGCCATAGTTGAAATCTTATGGCTTTCGGCGAGGCCATTCCATGGCACATCCACAATAGCGACATCCATGGCGCGCTGTTCGAAGAAGGGCCGGAACTGCCGCCGACTAAAGAGGGATTCACATGAAGCGATCGGCATGGGCGCGCGATCCCGGATCAGGCGCAGCCCCTCGGGATCATAGCTGTCAATCTCGAGCCAAAACAGATTGAAGGGCTCACAGGCGCGCGCGACTTTGATGTAACCCTCAGTCTTGAAGTTGAAATTCGTATCCAAAAGGATACCCATATCTGGGCCTGCTCCCTGACGGAACGCAGCGAGACCGTCCGTAATGGCGGCAAGTGTTGCAGCATCGGCATTCAGTTCCGGCCCGCCTGGAGAGCGCCCGAAGCCAGGCTGATACATATTGGGTGGATCGAGATCGAAGCGGAAGATATTCGTCTTCAGCGCCTTGAAGCCACGCGCCTTAACATGTGCGCCAAGTGCCACCAGATCATCAAGGGAACGAATAGGATCAAGCCCCATCAACGCTGCATGATGAAAGCGATAGCTGCCGCAATGCGACCAATAGAGCGGCAGGCTATCGCGCACCTTACCGCCAAAAAGTTCATAGACCGGCACGCCAAGAGATTTCGCCTTCACATCTAGCAGCGCATTTTCGATTGCAGCCATAGCCTGCTGATTGATGCCACCTGGCGCCTGACGCGTCATAGCATATTGCGTGCTCATGATGCGCTCCACGGCACGTGGGTTTTCACCGATCAGGCCAGCAGCCATGCGGCGAATGACGGCAGTGATGCCCGCACTACCATAGCCTTCATTATACTCGGACCAACCGATAATGCCATCATCCGTTGTGATCTTCAGGAAGGAGAAATCCCGCCATCCGGCACTGCAGTGCAATTCTTCAATTTTGGCGATTTTCATTTTTCGTGTCCTATCTTTGACTACAAGGAAGAGCCGCCACAGATAAATATCTGCTGGCCAGTAATGGCACCTGCTTCCGGACCAAGCAGAAAGCAGGAAAGTGCCGCCACTTCTTCCGGTTCAATCAGTCGGCCGATGGGTGGAATTCTTGGCGCATTATTGGCGCGTGCAGGGTCACGCAGCATCGCCGTATTGGTGGTACCAGGGGAAACCACATTCACCGTAATGCGGCGCGGTAGAAGTTCCTGCGCCCAGGCGCGCGCCATGGCGACCAGTGCCGCCTTACCCGCGCTATATTGTGAACGACCAGCAATACCTGTAGCGGCACGACTGCCAATCAGCAGAATGCGTCCGCCATCAGAAAGCCGCGGCACCAGCGTATTCACCATGCGCTCCGCCGCTTCTACATGAAGCCGCCAGAGTGTCGCACCCACAGCAGGATCAAGTGACCCAAGCGGCGCTGCGCGCATCATGCCCGCCGCGTGAATGATCGCATCTGCAGAAAGCCCCTCAAGCGCTGTCGGGATCGCGCTGGTGTCGGCAAGATCAATGCTGCGGTGCTGATAGCCGGGGTCCTGCCAAGCAGGCGCCCGGCGACTTAAACCTGTAACCTGCCAACCCTCTCGTAGAAGGCGCCGGCAAATCGTTTCACCAATTCCGGAACTGGCCCCGCTGACAATAGCCTGGCGCGGTGGGGTTGCGTTCATGGACTTTCCTCGTTCTTGGCGCTTGTTTTAGTAAGCCTATCTGTTCTTGATATCTGCATCTTGTACGACCCTGGTCAAGCGTTGCACTTCCGCTGCAATATGCTGTGCGAATTCCGCCGGCGTGCTGCTGCGCGGTTCGGTGCCTTGACGTTCCATAGCCTAACGAATTTCCTGCATAGTCATAACGCGCGCAATCGTGGTCTACAGACGCTCCAGTACAGCGCATGGCAGGTTCGGCAGCGCCATAACACCGCCCTAGCTTGTCGATTCAAAACCAGAAAAACCCTGTTCCGCATTAGTAGGAATATCGGGTGCCCGCCTAATCAGGTTGAGCGTTGAAACAGCAATGGCGCGAATGCGGCCTCCGCGGATTTGTGGCAGCAGAACTGGCGCTGTATCCATGATGACCTGGACCTGCCCGCCAACCACAGCAGTGATCGCCGCCTGTCCACCACGAAAGGCCACATTCACCCATTTGATGTTAAGGAACCTCTCATCAACGATGCGAGCATTTTGGCTTTTTGTGATCACGGAGATCCCGGCCTGATTTCATTCCATTTTTGATCGGTTCGCACGCTGTTTTGTGGGGAAAACGCGCGCTTTTCGCCCTTTTCAGACACAAGGCGCCTGTCAAGCGTGACAGTATCGCATCAACACACGCCGCTTCATGTAAAGATTGGCAAGCGCACAGAGAATGTCAAAGCGCGTCCCGTTCTTCGCCAGGCCCCGATAGCGGACATGGGTGAAACCAAAAATCCGCTTGATGATCAGCAGCGGATGCTCGCCCTTCGCCCGCACACGTGATTTGGTGGCGTTCTTCGCGCGCTCTTCCGCTGACAAGGGATGCCCGCGCGATCTTCTGCGGTGGGTCATGTCCTGCGCGGCGGGGGCAGCAGCCCGGATTGAACCGCCCCGGGTAAGCCATCGGCTCCAACTTCCAAATAGGATGGAGCTGTTATGAGCAAGACGGCGAACAAATTCTCCCCTGAGGTCCGTGCCCGGGCGGTGCGGATGGTGCTGGATCACGAGGGGGAACACCCCTCTCGCTGGGCTGCGGCGTTATCGATTTCGGCCAAGATTGGCTGTTCGGCGCATACGCTGCTGGACTGGGTCAAGCGGGCGGAGGTGGACAGCGGCAAGCGGGCGGGTGTGCCGAGCGATATGGCTGAGAAGCTGAAAGCGCTGGAACGGGAGAACCGCGA
>JADCFP010000012.1 GCA_020249465.1 Roseomonas sp.
CATCGGCGCCGGCCTTCTTGGCGTGGCGGGTGAAGTCAATCGCCTCGGACGTGCTGTTGCTGCCGGTACCCGCAATCACGGGCACGCGCCCGGCTGCGGCTTCCACACAAAGCTCCACCACGCGCTTGTGTTCCTCATGCGAAAGGGTCGGGCTTTCGCCGGTGGTGCCAACGGGGATCAAGCCTTCGGTCCCTTCGGCAATCTGCCACTGCACCAATTCCTGAAAGGCTTTCTCGTCCACGGACCCATCCGCGCGCATGGGCGTAATCAGCGCAACCATGGAACCCTTGAACATGCTGGCATCCTCCTGGAATTTGGAAAACGGAAGTTAGGCGCCAAGGCGCGCCGCGACAAGGCGGGACGTGGGCCTAACCCGCCGCGCGGGCGATGGCCAGGAAATCCTCGGCCACCAGGCTCGCACCCCCCACCAGCGCCCCATCCACATGGGGCAGCGCCAGGATCGCCCCCGCATTGCCGGGCTTGACCGAACCGCCATAAAGCAAGCGCAGCCCCGCGCCCTGTCCAGGGAAGGCCTCGGTCAGCTTGGCGCGCATCATGGCATGCATGGCGGCAATATCGGCCTCTGTCGGCGTCCGGCCGGTGCCAATCGCCCAGACGGGTTCATAAGCCACCACGCCGCCGGCAGCGCCAAAGCCCGCGGGCAGGCTTTCCGCCATTTGCTCGGCCACCACTTCTTCGGCCCGGCCCAAAAGCCGGTCATCTTCGGGTTCGCCCACGCACACCACCGGGATCAGGCCGGCGGCCAAAGCGGCCTCGGCCTTGGCGCGGACACGGTGGCTGGTCTCCCGATACGCCATGCGGCGTTCGGAATGGCCCAAAATCACGTAACGCGCCCCGGCATCCTTCAGCATGGAGGCAGAAACATCCCCGGTATGGGCGCCCTTGGCGGCCTCATGGCAATCCTGACCACCGAGCGCCACCACCCCGGCGCAAGCCTGGGCGAGGGGGGCAATCAGCGTGGCGGGGGGGCAGATCAGCAGCTCGGCCTTCAGCCCTGGCGCGCCAGAGGCGACACCACGGGCCAAAGCCACGCCATCTGCCGCCAGCCCATGCATTTTCCAATTGCCGGCGATCAGCGGGCGCACACCGGGGGTCATGCGGGGGTTCCTCCTGGGCTGGGGGCGAGTATTTTCTCGTGATTGGCTAGCCGCCACCCGGGGGCTTGGCAAGCATCGGGCCTTTCGCGTCGGCCCGTGCGGCGGTAATCACCTTCCCCATGATCACCTTTATGCGTCGCCTGGCATCCACCTGGGTCGCCAAGGCGCTTTTCGTCCTGCTTGTGCTGTCCTTCGCCGTCTGGGGGATTGAGGATGTGGTGCGCAATCTCGGCCGCGATACCGCGGTTGCGAAAGTGGGCGGCATGTCCATTGAAGCCGAGGAAGCGCAGATGGCGGCGCGGCGCGAAATGTCGCGAATCGCGCGCCAGCTGGGCAATCGGTTTGAACCGAATGAGGCGATCCGCCGCGCGGTCGCTGCCGGCGCTTTGGAAAACCTGATCGGCGAGCGTGCCATGGTGGCGGAAGCGCAACGCCTGGGCGTGGTCGCGCCCGAGGAATTGGTACGCGACACGGTCTTCTCCATCCCCGGCCTGAAAGGGCCTGATGGGCGTTTTTCGCGAGAGCTTCTGGCGCAGGTGCTGCGCAGCAATGAACTGTCCGAAGCGCAATTCCTGTCGCTTATCCGGGGTGATTTGCTACGCCAACAATTGCTGGGTGCGGTGCGCGCCGGGACGGCGGCGCCCGATGCCATGACGGCGCCTCAACTGGTGTGGCAGACGGAACGGCGCATTGCGGATGTGGTGCTATTGCCATTCTCGGCCGCGCCGGAACCGGAAGCGCCGACGGAAGCGCAATTGCAGCGTTTTCTGGAAAACAACCCGCAGCGTTTTTCAACGCCGGAGTTTCGGCAAATCAGCATCGCAGTGCTCTCGGCGGAAACGCTGGCCGCTGAAATCGCAGTCTCGGAAGACGATATCAAACAGGCTTTTGAAGCGCGCCATGGTCAGTATGACAGGCCAGAACGCCGCCAGATTCGCCAAGTCGTGCTGACCGATGAAGCCCGCGCCCGGGATGTGGCGCAGCTTTGGCAATCGGGCGCGGAATGGGAAACGGTGGAAGCCGCCGCCACCGCGGCGGGCGGTCAGGCCATGGCGCTGCCCATGGGCGATAAGGCAAGCCTGCCCATTCCTGCCTTGGCCGATGCTGCCTTTGCCGCCGCGCCGCAAAGCGTGACGGACCCGGTGCAAAGCCCCTTTGGTTGGCACGTGATTGGCATTGAGGCAGTGGAACCCGCGCAGATTTTCACACTCGATCAATTGCGCGACCAATTGCGCCGCGATGTGGCGAAGGACCGCGCACTCGATCTTGCGTATGAACGCGGCAATAAGGTGGAAGATGCGCTGGCTGGTGGCATGACGCTGGCGGAAGCCGCGCCGCGTTTTGGCCTGGCTTTGGTGAGTGTAACTCTCGATCCCAGCGGGCGTAGCCCAGCCAATGAAGCGGTGGCGCTGCCGGTGCCGGCGGATCAACGCAATGCCGTGCTGCGCGCGATTTTCGCGCAGGATCAGGGGGCAGCGCCGCGCTTGCAGGAATTCGGCGATGCCTTCGCCGCGATTGAAATCAGCGGCGTCACGCCGCCGCAGCTTCGCCCCTTTGCCGAGGTGGAACCGGAACTCCGCCGCGCCGTGATTGCCGATGCGCGCCGGCGCTTTACCGAAACCCGCGCGGCCGGGCTTTTGGCAGCGCAGCGTGGCGGCAAGACATTGGTTGAAGCGGCGCAGGAAATGGGCCTGATCAGCACGCGCACCGCGCCTTTCGGGCGAGACCCCACGCAGGGCAACCCGGTGCCGCCGGAATTGCTGCCGCCCCTGTTTGAAGCCAGGCGCGGGGAAGCGACCATGGCGGAAATCCGTGGTGGTTTCGCGGTTGCTTCGGTGGCGGAAATCCTGCGCATTGATCCAACCACTGATCCTCTCGGTATGGGGCGCGTGCGTGTGGAAATCGAACAGGCGGTTGGCGACGATCTGGAACAGCAATTCCAGGCAGCATTGCGTGTGCGGGCCAATGTGCGCATCAATGAACGCGTGCTGGAACAGGTGACAGGCAGATGAGTGGCGGCGGTTTCGCGGCATTTCGCGCGGCTTTGGAAGCGGGGCGGGGGCAAATCCTGGTCCGTGAACGCGTCGCGGATCTGGATACGCCGGTTGGTGCCTTCCTGAAACTGACGGGCGGCGCGCAGGCCAATGCCTTCCTGTTGGAAAGCATTGAAGGCGGCGCGGCGCGTGGCCGCTATTCCGCCATTGGCATGGCGCCGGACCTGATCTGGCGCTGCCGCAATGGCAAGGCAGAGCTTAATCGCCACGCGCTTTCCGCGCCGCATGGTTTTGTGGCGGAAGCCGCACCTGCGCTGGATAGTCTGCGTGCCCTGATCAATGAATGCCGCATGGTGGTGCCGGCGAGCCTGCCGCCGATTGCGGCGGGCCTCTTTGGTTATCTCGGCTACGATCTGGTACGGCTGATTGAAAAACTGCCATCCACCAAGCCCGATGTGCTTGGCATCCCCGATGCGGTGATGACGCGCCCGACTTTGATGGCAGTGTTTGACCATGTGCGCGACACGCTGCTGCTTTGCGCGCCGGTCTGGCCCGATGCCGATCCGCAAACCGCCTGGGAAGCCGCGAATGCCAGGTTGGATGAGGCTGAGGCCGCGCTGGATCGCCCGGTGCCGCGCCCGGCACCACCCGCCGATCTTCCCGCCTTGCCGCAGCCCGACAGCAATTTCACCGAAGCCGCCTATATCGCGGCGGTGGAACGCGCGAAGGATTACATTCGTGCTGGCGATTGCTTTCAGATCGTGCCGGCGCAGCGTTTTTCCGCACCCTTCGCATTGCCGCCCTTCGCACTTTATCGCGCGCTCCGGCGGATCAACCCGGCGCCGTTCCTGTTCTTCTGTGATTTCGGCGGTTTTGCCGCGGTGGGCGCGAGCCCCGAAATCCTGGTCCGCGCGCGCGATGGCGTGGTGACGGTGCGCCCGCTGGCCGGCACACGCCGGCGCGGTGCAACGCCGGAGGAAGATCGCGCGCTTGAAGTGGAATTGCTGGCCGATCCGAAGGAACGCGCGGAACACCTGATGCTGCTCGATCTCGGGCGGAATGATGTTGGGCGCGTTTCGGAAATCGGTTCGGTAAAGGTCACCGCGCAATTCCAGGTGGAGCGTTATTCGCAGGTGATGCATATCGGTTCCGAAGTGCAGGGCCGTTTGCGCGCCGGGCTGGATGCGCTGGATGCCTATTGCGCTGGCTTCCCCGCCGGCACGCTGACCGGCGCGCCGAAAATTCGGGCGATGGAGATTATTGAGGAATTGGAACCATCCCGCCGTGGGCTTTATGCCGGTGGCGTTGGTTATTTCGGCGCTGATGGCGGCATGGATACCTGCATCGCGCTCCGCACCGCGCTGGTGAAGGATGGCGTGATGTATGTGCAGGCGGGCGCTGGTGTGGTTGCCGATAGTGATCCCAAGGCGGAATATGAGGAAACGCGCCAAAAGGCCCGTGCGCTGTTTCGCGCGGCGGAAGAGGCGGTGCGTTTCGCCTCAGGCCGACGTTAGAATCTAGGTTATGTCAGACGCGCCCGATATCGCGCCGATCCTTGCCTTGCTTGAGGATGCGCGCGATGCCGGGCGTTGCCGGGAAGCCGCTATGGCGCTGCAGGTGCTGTCACAGCTTCGCCCTGAAAATCTAAACGTCAGAGCAGCCCTTGCGCGCGCGTTATTCGGTGCCGGGCTTTGGCAGGAAGCCTGGGATGCCTATGAGGTGCGCTTTGATTTGATGCCGGAGGTTTTCACCAAGGTCACGCGGCCTGGCCCGAATGGCCCGGAAGCCATGCCGATATGGCGTGGTGGCGCCTTGCCCGAAGCGCTGCTGGTGATGGGTGAACAGGGGCTTGGCGATACCATCCAATTCGCACGCTTCCTGCCAATACTGCGCGCACGTGGCGTGCGCGTGCATGCGGTGCTCGATCCACGCGTGATGAAATTGCTGGCGCCCGTGCTGGAAGGCATTGATGCGCGGCCAGGTGGAGCAGTAGGGCGCGTGCAGGGGGTGAAGGCCTGGCTGCCCTTGCTCAATCTGCCGCGCGCGCTTGGGTTGCGCCCGCAGCAATATCAGGGGCGCATACCCTATCTGGCGGCGGAACCCGAACGTGTCGCGCGCTGGCGGCAGCGCATTGGTCATCAAGGCTATCGCATCGGCATTGTCTGGCAAGGCAATCCCAAGGCACCGGTGGATCGCAATCGTTCCGTACCGCTTTCGGTTTTCGCGCCCATCGCCGCCTTGCGTGGCGCGCGGCTTTTTGCCCTGCAAAAGGGACCGGGCGAGGATGCCGAAGCGCCCTTCGCCTTGGAACGCCTGGGGCCAGAGATGGATAACAGCCCGGATTGGTTCCTGGATACTGCCGCCGCCATCATGGCGCTTGATCTGGTGGTGACGGTGGACACCGCCGTGTTGCATCTGGCTGGCGCGCTTGGGCGGCCCGCGCTGATGCTGACCCATGGGCGCCATTCGGATTGGCGCTGGCAGCAGGGGCGGGAAGATACGCTCTGGTATCCTTCGGTCAGGCTGGTGCGCTGCCCGGATGGCAATGCGGATTGGCGCGGTGCGGCGGAACGCGCGGCCTTTATGATCCGCACCGGCAATCTGCCACCGCCGGCATGAGGCACCGCCGCCCGCGCCGCCGTGGCTTCGGGTTTTGGGCGAAGCGGCTCGGCATTTTCTTCGCGGCGCTGGTGCTGCTGGTCATTGGCGGCATTGCCGGCGCGATCTGGTGGAGCCTGCCGGCGCGCGATGCTGAATTGACCTTGCCAGGGCTTGCGGCACCGGTTGCCATCACACTCGACACGCGCGGCATTCCGCATATTGAAGCCACCAGCGAAGAAGATGCTTGGGCAGCGCTTGGTTTTTTGCATGCGCGCGACCGAATGTTTCAGATGGAGATGATGCGCCGCGGCGCGCGCGGGCAGAGTGCTGCGGTAGCGGGTGCTGCGGCACTCAGGCTTGATCGCTTCATGCGGCTATTGCGGCTGGAAGAACGCGCGGCGGCGGATTTGGCCGCGCTCGATCCCGAAACCCGCGTCATGCTAGAAGCCTATGCGCACGGGGTAAATGGCTGGATCGCGGCGCGTGGACGATTTGCCGCGCCGGAATTCATCGCGCTCGGTGCGCCGGCGCCCTGGCAGCCGGTGGACAGCCTGCTCTGGGGCAAGATCATGGGGCTATGGCTTGGCGGCAATTGGCGCATGGAATTGGAACGCGCGCGGCTGGCGGCGCGGCTTTCGCCAGAACAACTCGCTGATCTTTGGCCGGAGGATGCAACGGCAGGCCGCCCGGATGAACCGCTGATGCCGGCTGAAACAAAAGCAAGCGGTGCGCTGCGTGGTGAGGGCCTGAATGGCGCGGCGCTGGCCACGCTTGCGCAGCATCTGCCGCGCTTTCCGCAAGATGCGCCATTGCCGGAGATCGCTTCCAATGCCTGGGCGGTTGGTACAGCGCGGAGTGCAACCGGCGCGCCCTTGCTTGCTGCCGATCCGCATCTTTCCCATAGCGCGCCGATTATCTGGTACCTCGCGCGTATCAGCTTGCCGGATGGGCGAGGCTTGATGGGTGCTACTGCACCTGGCGTGCCGGGCATTGTGATCGGGCGGAATGAAAACCTTGCCTGGGGTTTTACTACCACGCATGCGGATACGCAGGATATTTTCATCGAAAAATTGACCGAGGATGGGCGCTATGCAACGCCCGAAGGGCCGCGCGAATTCATTTGGCATGAGACGGATATCGCCGTGCGCGGTGCGGCGCCGGTGCGCTTTCGTTTTCGTGAAACACGCCATGGGCCGGTGATTTCCGACCTCGATCCAAGCTTTCAAAGCGAAGCGGGGACGGTACTCGCCTTGGCCATGGCGAGCCTTGCAGCGGGTGAGACCTCCGCGCGCGGGCTATTGCGGCTCAATCGCGCGGGGAGTGTCACGGAAGCGCGTAGCGCCGCTGAGGATATTACCAGTCCGGTACAAAATCTCATGCTGGCGGACCGTGCAGGTGGGATTGCGATGTTCATTGTGGGGCAGGTGCCGCAGCGGCGTTCAGGTGATGGCGCGTTGCCGCGCGCTGGCTGGGATGGCGCGGCGGGGTGGGATGGGTTTTTGCCTTTTGAGGCCAAGCCGCATGTCGAAAACCCAGCAAGCGGCGTGATCGCGAATGCGAATAATCGGGTGGCGCCGGCGGATCACCCAGCGTTTCTCAGCCGCGATTGGTATGGCGATTGGCGCTTCCGGCGTATCGGCGCTGGGCTGGCCGCGCAGGCACAGCATACGCCGGCGGATTTCGCTGCCTTGCAAATGGACCGCACCAGCCTTTTCGCCGCCGAGGCTTTGGCCGCGTTTCGCACCCTGCCGCCCATGGAGGGCGCTGCGGGCGCAGCGCTTGGCTTGTTGCAAACCTGGGATGGGGAAATGGCGGCGGCGCGGCCAGAACCGCTGATCTTCCACGCGACGATGCGCGGCTTTGGTCAGGCGCTGCTGAAGCGCGCTGCCCTGCCGCCTGATGGCTTTGCGCCATCGCCGGAGTTTTTGCGCCCGCTACTGCAAGGCAGCGATGCGGCGGCGCGTTGGTGCGGGGATGATGGCTGCGCGCCCATGCTGGCAGCGGCGCTGACGGAAGCCGTGGCGGCTTTGGCCGCGCAACATGGCGCCGATCCGCAGCAATGGCGCTGGGGCGCTGCGCATATCGCGCGCTTTGATCACGCCATCCTGCGCTTCATACCCTATCTGCGGGATTGGCTTGGCCTGGTTGCCGCGCCGGGTGGTGATGGGGAAACCGTGGCGCGCGCGGCCTTTCGTGATGGCGGCTTTGCCGCGGTGCATGGCGCGGGCTTTCGCGGCGTCATGGATCTAGCGGCGCCTGATGGCGCCTATGCCGTGATCGCGACTGGCCAATCCGGCCACCCCTTAAGCCGGCATTGGGGCGATATGCTGCCGCTATGGCGCGACGGCGCGCTTTTGCCGCTGGCGGCTGAGCGGGACGTGACCGGGCGCATCCGCCTGAACCCAGCGCCGTGATCCCCCCGCATCAAGGTGGTTGATTCCAAAGCGTTCTGAGGCGAAAATACACCTGCATGTTGCAACGCCCGCCTCGCCGACCGCAATTTTTCTATACGACCGCGCCGCTGCCCTGCCCCTATCTGCCGGGCCGGACGGAGCGGAAAATCGTGACCGAATTATCCGGCACGGAAGCGGAAGCGCTGCATGAACGCCTCTCCCGCGCTGGGTTTCGGCGTAGCCATAATATCGCCTATGCCCCGGTCTGCCCCGGCTGCCAGGCCTGCGTGCCGATCCGCGTTGTGAGCGAGGATTTCACGCCGGACCGCACACAGCGGCGCATCCTCCGCGCCAATGCGGATTTGACCGTTTCCGAAATGCCGGCGCGCGCGACGGCGGAGCAATTCACGTTGTTTCAGCGCTATCAGAAAAACCGCCACGCGGATGGCGATATGGCTGCCATGGGCTATTACGATTATCGCGCCATGATCGAAGATACGCCGATCAGCACCGGCCTTCTGGAATTCCGCGATGCGCAAGACCGGCTTTTGGGTGCCTGCCTGACGGATTGGCTGGCCGATGGGCTTTCCGCCGTTTATTCCTTTTTCGATACGGATGAGGAAAAGCGATCACTCGGCACCTTTGCCGTGCTGTGGCTGATTGGCCGCGCGCGGTCGCTCGGCCTGCCTTATGTCTATTTGGGCTATTGGGTGCCGGAAAGCCGCAAAATGGCCTATAAGGCGCGCTTCAGGCCAAGTGAGGTTCTGATCAGCGGCGCCTGGCATCGGCTGGATGACGGCACATCGGTGATGACGCAGCGTGAGATGGTGCGGGTTGGATAATTCCTAGCTTGCTTCAGCCAAAACCAACACCGGGCGTGCGGCGCGTGGTGGCGGCGCGGTGATGTCCTCGGCGCGATAAAAGCATAGCCCGCCGATTTCGATGATGCTGGCTTGTCCCACCGCCCAGGCTGGCAGATGCGCGGCATCATGCCAAAGTGTCGCACCACCGGTCGGGTCCGGTAGCAGGCCGGATGCAGCGCGTTGCGCGATGCGGCGACATATTGCGAAGGCAGCATCGCCGGGCGGAATGGCACGCAGCGCAGCATGGCGCGGGTCCCGCCTGTTCCAGCAGCCAAACAGGAAGGGCGCGCGGCAAATGGCCGCGATATGACGCGCATCGGGATCGCGCCCGGCTCTCAGGCGGTTCATCACCATGGCAGCCAGGGCTTCAATCGCGCGCACGGGTTTTTCGGCGGCTTCGGCCCAAAGCGTCATGGCCAGGATTTCGATGTCAATCATGCGTGGCGGGGGCAGTCTGGTCATTCGCGTTCCTCCATTCGGCGCACGGCCTGTGCCGCGGCAATACCGGTGCGTGAGACGTCTTCGAGTTTTTCCTCGATCCGGATGAGATGATCGGAGATTCGTCGGTCCAGATCGCGAATGAGCGAAAGCGGCACATAGGTGCGCGCCACTTCCAGCTTGAATTGCGCCAAATCTTCGCGCGTGCGGGTCAGCGCATCCGAATCGCGTTCGTCACCGCGTTCGATGCGCGCGTGCAATTCGCGGCGGAGGCCGTGGAGCATCCAAAAAAGCGCGCCGACCACCGGCGCCTCGATGGCGGTGAACCACCATTGGGGGTCAATCTGCATGGACATGCTGCTTGGCCTTGTGCTGAAAGCTTGAAGAACAGGCGCTGCCGCCCCAGAACGGGGGCGGTGAGACGCCTGAGGAGAAAGCCGGGCCCATGTGGAATGAGCCTTATTTGGAAACCTGCTGCCGTTCAGCGCTGCATCGGCTGACGCTGGTGGGCCCGCATGGGCGGCCCGAAGGGCTGAAGGATGGCCCATGCCTGCTGCGTCTGACGGGCATGGCATTGGCCCGCCAGCGCGCCGATGGGCGGTTTGAAATCACCGATGCGGGCCGCGCGCGGCATGCCTCGGAAATCCTGAAAACAACGAGCGTTTAGCTGCCGCGCCAATAGACCGCGCGCGGTGGCGGGCCGGCACGCGCGAGCCGTACTGGTTCCGCAAGCAAACATCCCGCCAGCGCATCCAGCGCATCATCGCGTGCGCCAGCAATACCTGGCGCCCATTCCGCCATTTCGGATGGGAAACGCGTACGGAAGATGCTTTCATGCGCGTGCAAGCGGCGCGCGGCGAGGGCGGGTTCCAAGGCACCCAAAATACGATCCGCCTTGGCGCGGTGGTTATTCTGTTCCACCACGGTGCAAGCGGCACCTGCCTTGGCCAATTCGCGGCGCAGCAGCGCGGGCAGGAAACGCCCAATGCCATTGGTTTCCACACGGATGACCGGTAGTAGCAAATCCCTGGCAATATCGGCAACTTGCCGGCATTGCTGCGTGGCGGGGTCTTCCGCCGCATCCGGGTCATGTGTCAGGTAGCGCAGGCGATGCAGGAAGTGATTGCCTTCCTGATCCGCATAGCACGCGGCCAGCACGGAAGAATCGCCGCTGCCAGGCCGGCCATAGGCCGGGTCCCAATAGCCGCCTCCGGAAACCAAGCGTCGCCCGAGCAGGCTGAGTTCTGCCCGCCCGCCGGCTTCACGATATTCCGGTTCTTCTGCATAACGAATGAGCGCGGCGGGATCGAGCCGCGCTGCTTCGGCGGGTAGCGCCTTCAACATCATTTGCCGTTCGAAATGCAGCGGGCCGACACGTTGGCGGAGTGCAGCCAGCGCTTCCTTCGGGAAGCGTTCTGGCCAGGCGCTGGCGCCGGCGGCATTCATGATCGGCAGCGTCAGGCGGCGATAGCTGCGCAGGAAGGCGTCCTGATGCTTAGGATCGCGATAGAGGCTTTCCTCACAATGCGGCGTGCCAACAAACAGAATGGTGCCGCCTGGTGTCAGGATGAATTCCAATTCCGCCAGGCGTTCCCGCAAGCCAGTGCGCTTGCCGGGCGTGTCGCAATTGCCGGCAACCTCCACATCATCGCAAATGATGACATCGGCGCGGGCACCGGTGATATTGCCGGATATGCCCTGCGCCAGCATAGAAGGATCACGCAAGGCACCGGGACGGACGACGGTGAAGCGATCTGCCGCCCAGTTTTCCGGCACATCGGGCAGCAATTCGGCACAAAGCGGATGGGTTTCCAGAATGCGCCGCACGGTTGCGACCATGCGGGTGGCAAGCGATGCATCCGCCGCCACAACCAGAATGCGCGTGGAGGGATTGCGGAGCAAAAGCCAGGCGCACCAAAGCCCGATCAGCGTTGACTTTCCGCAGCCGCGAAAGGCCATCAACAGCAGGCGCCGATCCCCGGCATCACGCCGTGCCATCAGCCAGCGCGCGATGCGCCGATGAATGGCGGGTGTGTCCTGCGCGCTGCGTTGATTCCAAAGCCAGAGAAATTCCAGGAAATCCGGATCATTCCTCATGCGGGAAATCATCTGGCAGGGGTGCGGCGGCGAGCGCCTGACGTGCCTCGGCCAGCAGGCGTTCGGCTTCGGTCACTTCGCGTTGATCGGCCTGGTGTGTGGCGCGGGCGAGCCGTAGCAGTGCTTCCAAATGCCCGAGTGCTGCGCGACAAAGTTGGATATGGTTGCGATGGGCGCGCATCAGTGCCTCATCTTCTGTCAAGGGATCAAGCTGCAGCACGGCCTCATAGCTGGCGCTCACGCGCTTGATCGCATTACGCAGATCAAGCCCGAGATCAATGCTGTTTTTCCGGCGCCTCATGCCTTGGTTACTCGGGCACGGACGGTACCGGCGGCAAGGTTGATGGCAATGCTGCTGCGATTCCAGGCGGTAACGGTGACGATATTGGTGGCACCAACCTGCGCAAGCATCACAATGCCGGATGTGGCCAGGCTGAAGGCGGCAGAGGCGAAGTCACCTGGTCGCGCACCTTGCAGCGGGACATTGATTTGCGCCGAAGCACCAGCTGCGATGGAACCGGGATCCCAGGGCAATTCGGTGGCTAATTCACGCACGCCATGCGGCAGATCAGGCAAGCCATAAAGCAAGGGCGGCGCAAAAAGCGGATCGCAGGAAAGCCGCAGAGCGCGCACTTCATAGTCCCGCGCGATACGCGCCACGCCAATGATGGCATAAGCCACTTGATCGGCAAGGCGAATCACCTGCGGCCGCGTCAAGGTTTCGTCATCCATATCGGCGGAGCTTTGCCACCAGCGTGCTGTGGCGTTCCACATGAGTGATTGCCCTGAAGCGCGCACCACGGGCGTCGTACCTTCGCTGATCAGATAGCGATCCTGATCAAAACACATGATGGCAAGGCGCGCGCCATCCGCATCGGCGGCAAGTGCAAATTCGCGGCAATTGCGACTATCCACAACAAAGCCCAGCCCGCGCCCGCCGGTCAGCAACACGCCACGATCCGTGAAGCTGAAATCTTCCAAACCAGGAAAAGCGAAATCTTCCAGCCTTGTGGGAGCGAATGAAACGTTGCTGGAAAGGCAGGCGAGCTTTTCAAACCCCCATTCGGCGACCGACCAACGGAAGCGTGCGGCGCGGAGATTGGGCACGGCAGCGATTTCACGCGACGCATCACGAAACGCAGCGGCCTGGTGAAAGCGCCGTACTGTGGCACCGATGCGGGTGGCGCTTGGTGTATAATCCACGTCCACAAGATAGGCCTGGCTGGCCCAGGCCACTTCATAGACATGATCCTGCGCGCCGGCAGTATGGCGCGCGACATAAGGGCTGCAGCCTTCCATGCGCATGGAGCGTGCCCAGATGGAGCGGCTATCCACCTCAGAGAGAAACGGAATGCCACTGATCGGGCGACCCTTCGCCTGCAATTCAAAGCCAGGCGCATCGAAGATATGGCGATTATGCGCGATATAGGCACCTGGCGCGGCGGAGAATCGCACGCCAAACCGATCCTTGGTGGTGTGCAGACTGGATGCGATAGCGAAATGGCCGCCATAATAGCGCACAGATGTATTCCAGGCGGCAGCACTCGCGGTGCGTATATCAAGTCCTATCCGGTTATTGACGATACGCCCAAGCATCAGGGTTGTATCCTCAAAGCCGCGTTCTTCGCCGAGTGTGCGAATGCCGATGGTAAAGCCTTCGATCTGCCTGATCTCAACCTGACAAGCGTCCAGATTACGGAGCACAAGGCCGATATCGGCTTCATTCTCCCAATCGGAAATGCTCGCTCGGACAACGCGAATACCCATGTAAAGCTTTGTGGCGTTGCGCGTTGTACCGCCATCGCCAATGGTGAGCGCGGTCTGGCCCGAGGGGCCGGCATAAAGCAGGCTCCCGCGCATCATCAGGCCCGCGGCACCGCCACCGAGCAGCAGGGGCTGGCCGGTACGATAGGTTCCCTCACCAATTTCCAAAAACCGATTGGAAACAACGGCAGCATTCATCGCAGCCTGAAGCGCGGGACCATCATCGGCTATGCCATCACCAAGAGCGCCAAAATCGCGCACGGAGAGCCGTTCATTCAGCTTGTCTTCGACGGAACGCGGAATGGCACCTGGATAAGGCAGCGTTATCTCCGGACCGTCACGATCAAATATTGCGATATCACCGAGGGAATCAAAGCCGAGCAGCCGGTTGCCGCGTGCCGCGCGTAAGGGCAGCAGCATATTGCCGTCATCAGCGGGATCAGTACGTACCGCTTGGCTCAGGTCAGCCGCTACCTGTTGCAGCGCGGCCATTTGGAAATCGAGCTCATCATTAAGCGCGCTGGCACGGAGCAGGCTATTTTCCTGAAAATCTGTCATGCGCGAGAGTATCAGACGGCGACGGAACATTATGCGCGCGCCATTGGCCGGTGCTTCAAGGAAGGTGACTAGCCCACCATCGGATTCGCCAGCGCCGATAATGGTGAAGCCGGTTCCCTGAATCAGGCCGTCGATACGGATTTCAAGATCGCTATCATTGAAGATGGGAAAGGCGAAGGTAAAGACGCGCTGCGTGCCATTGGCGATATAAAGCGCGCGTGGCGACACATCGCCGATGGTGATGTGTTCGGACATTGCGATTCCTTGCGGATGGGGTGGCCTGGATCAGTCAAGCAGGTTGCGCGATATGGCGCCGAAGGATTGCGTGGCCCGCACGAAGCCCTGGAAATCACCATTGGAGGTGAGCAGTGAAGGCCGGCCGGCAGCGAGGCGTTGACGTAGAAGATTACTGCTTTCGGCTTGGTCCTGTGCGGAATCGGCAGCCATGCCTGCGGTCAGCGCCGAAGCCGAACCCTCATCAGGGGAGATGCCGCTGGCGGCCAATCGCGCCCTTGTTGCGGCGACGGTACGCGCCATGACTTCCTGACGGGCGCGCTGCTGTTCAGCGGTTTGTGTGGCCATGACCTGTTGTTGGGCCACCTGCTGCTGTTGCGCTACTTCCTGTTGCGCGCGGACTTCAGCCTTGCGTTGGCGCTGCTGCTGAACCTGCCCATAGACAGAGGCCCCGGCTAGGGCGAGTGTGGCGATAGTTGCGATCTGAGCCATCAGTCATTCATCCTGATTTCGGTTGTGACGGAAAGCAGCGTCAGCGGCAGTGGAGCGGCGCCGGTGATGCGCCAAAGCGGTGCGATGCGATCGCGCCGCCAACCCATGCCTCTCAGTGTGGCGTCGCCTGTGAAGGGCGTCGGGGGCGCATCGAAATGATCAACATTGAAGCGGCGTAGCGCCAAGGCTTGCGGCCCCTTGCCCAGATCTACATCCACCGCCGGTGTTTCCAGCAGACGAAAGGTGACTGCGACAAGGCGCGAAGGACCGGTGGCGCTACCTACCGGGGTAATCAAATCGGCGGGCAGGGGTTCTATTTCATGTGTGAAGGCAAGACCAATTGCGACCTGCGTTGCGGGCTCAGCCAGCGTGACAGCACCGCCCGATACAGTCGCGTTTGGGCGTACAGCACCGTTCGCAAGGATGGTGACTTGCCTGCCAGTCAAATGGCTCAGCCCGGTCCAGGTTGATTTTGGCATGATTGAAGTGCCCGTCAGGGCCGCATCCTGTATCAAGCCATCTTCAAAACGTTCGAGTGAAATCACACCTACCCGTTCAATCACACACCAGAGTGTGCCTTCAACTTCCGTAATCGCCAGAAAACTGCCGCTTGTTTCCTGCCGGCTCCAGGCTGTAACCTGTTCGGCACGATACAACGTCAATGTGGCAAGCGCGCCATCTTCCGTCACCAGATGCAAAAGACGCTTGCCCTGGTCATAAGCCATGGCGCGTGGTGACTTGATCAAGTGACGACCCAAAATGGCGAGATCATTCGCCTGATAGGCCTGCTGCACCTGCGTATAGGCGAATTCATAAACACCCTTCCCGCCACGCGAGACAAAAATGGTTGATCCATCCACATCAATCGGCGGCACCAGGCGATCAACGGGCGAACCCACGCGGGTTTGGCGATTGATCTGAATATTGGCGGGTGTGAGCGGATCACCTGTCACCATCCATTCGGCGCCAGAGGTGAAAAGCTGCAAATGCTGGCCTGAGAAGACTCCACGAATGGCATTTACCTGATCAGAGAGCAGGCTGAAGGAAATCGCTTCATCATCCAAGCCCGTACCCAAATCGAAATTGAACAGATCCCCCGTGCGCGAAAGCCAGAGCCGATTGGGCAGGTCGCGTGATCCGCCAATGACTAACCTGTCCTGATGAAAGCAGCAGGTGACAGGCCAACCGCGTGCCGCACTGAAGGCGGCTTCCTCCCAATCCTTGGTGGCAGCGGTGCTGAGGAGAGTTTGCTCGACGGTTGCGATAATGGTGGTTGCTGAATTCACCGCTGCGACAAGCACGCGCTTACCGCCGATACGCAGCCGCACACCAACATGCTCCACCGTGAAAACCGCAGCACTGGCCGTGATGGTGATGGTACCATTAATTGCGCTCGGTGTCAGTGTGACCTCAGGTGCCGCAAAACGGAAAAGCGCATCCTGCGTGAAGGACCAGGGTGTGATGGACCAGCCAGTATTACTGCGTTGGACCTTGTGCGGGCGCATATCGGGATGTGTCAGCAACAGGGTATCGGCATTCTGTGTAAAGCCGATTTGCGGCAGCATGGTTTCAGTCCAGGGTGCGATCAGCTCCGTAATTTTCAAATCGGCGGCATAGATCGCGAGCTTTCCGCCCGTCAGCACCATGAGATAGGTCTGTTCGGTATTGAATTCGAACGGCAGCAGCCGTGCCGTACCACTCAGTAAAGCGACATGGCGCAACCCAGGGCGACGCGTAACGCCGCCAGTTGGTTGGATCACCACATTGCGCAGCCGTCTTGCACCATTTTCATAGGCACGCAGATCTGCGCGGCCGAGCAATTCAGGCGCCAATTCGCCGGCGGTAAAGCTTGTTTTGGTGCGTTTGATGGCGGGCATGGATCAACCCCTGACCGAAATCAGCGGGAATGATCCAAGCGCGGTAGCGCTGGCCTGTTGGCTATCGGCGCGCCGTGCGCTGCGGAGTTCCGCTTCAGCCAAACGCGCGAGCAAATCAGCGCGCGAGGTGTTTTCCGTGAGCGGCAGGCAGAATTCAGCAGCCAGGCGCGCCAATAATGCTGAGGCGAAAAACGGTGGAAAGCTGCTTTCATCCGGTCGGAAAATATGCGTGATTGCCACTGCTTCCACATCTGTCAGCAGTTTACTGCCCTGGATGCGATAAAGGAGGCCGGTCGCCCGCCCAGCCGTGCCGGCAGAAATGGCGCGCAGGAAATCGGGTGGTAACTGGAAGGCGTAGCTGAATTCTGCACTTGGGCTTTGTGCAAGGCGCGGCAGGGCGGCTTGCGTCGTCGCGAAGGACCAGGGGTGGGAAGAAAGCAGGGCATCGCGCACGCCAGGATAAAGGCTTTTCGCGACTTCCCCTTCGGCGGTGCCATCCTCAAACGAGGCAATGGGTTGCGCGCCAATCTTTATCAACGCGCTTGCGCAAAGCGTGATGGCGGTCAGCGCCATGGGATGCTCTCCGATGTTGGGGGAAGGGGGCGCGGGCGGATAATCCACCCGCGCCAGACGGTGCGCTTATTCCTTCGCACGCATCCGCGGAGTTATTCCTTTGCGCGCATCCGCACGACTCCCGTCGGGTCAATCATGACCGCGCCCTGGGACATCATGTTGTTCACGAAATGCGCGGCGCGATCGCCATGCCAGGTGATGTCTGTCATCACTTCACTGGCAACCGCATGACCAATCGCGGTCTTGTGGTAGAAATAGCAGTAGCGAAGCGTGCCGGATTTGGTCAGGCCGGAATGCGGCATCCAAAGCGCGCCAAGCCAGCGCTTCGCCTGCGTGCCCTTCCAGGGCAGTGCATCATCACCGACATACTCGGTGCTCGCGAATTCCTGGATTTGCAGCAATTCAGACCATTGCTTCCAACCAACAACAGCGAAACGCTGGCCATCATCCGGCACATCGGCGGCGCCCAGCATTTCAAAAGCCATGAGCACTTTCTGCTTGGTCAGGCCATCCGTATCCGCCAGACCAATACCTGTGCCGAGCGCTTCCTGCGTCGCCGTATCAAGTGCCGCGACAATCAGCTCATCGGTCTTGCGACCAAGCGCATAGGCCCCCGCATTGGCGATGACGCTGCGTTCATCAACATTCGACTTAATCTCATCCAGCTTGTCGATCCATTCGCCAGCGTAATAATCCTGTAGGAAGCATTCCGCATTGCTATAGGTAAGGTTCATCACCGGTACAGCGCCGTTGCGCGCCTTGGCGGCGGCGGTGCCTTTGCCGACACGCGGGAAGATGGTGGAAGCGCCCTTCACATCAGTCTTGCTGCGCACGGTGGGGCGCAGCTTGCTGCCCTGGCGCTGATAGGCTTCAGCGACTTCAGCTTCGAATTGCTTGACGAAGGCTTGTTCAATTGTTCCGGACATGCGTTTGCCTGTCTTTCATTTGGGGTTGGGGGAAATCGCCGCGCCGGTTGCCGCATGGGCCGGTACAGGGCGAAGGCACGCCACGCCCTTTCGGGTTGTGCGGCGGCAAAGGGCTGGGGCGGATGCAGTTTCAGGGGTTAACCGCACCCGCCCCCTTCGGTCGGGGCGAGCGTTTCATTGCTCAAGCCCCGCCGGATTCTGTGTCAGCCGCCAACCATGCGGCGGAAGCCATCAGTGACGCGTTTGACGAATTCGGGTTCACGCGTGCGCCAGTAACGGGGGTCGCGCATCATCTCACGCAGCGCGGTCTCATCCGCCACCGGTGCGGCATCGGCCTTGCGCGTGACGGCGGGTTCGCCCTTTTCCATCATGCGATAAAGCGCCATGACACCTTCTGAGGTGGTGGAGAGCGCTTCAAACACCGCATCCGGCAGATTGGCGCGACCCCAGGCGGAAAGCTGTTGTGCGACGCGTCGGAAGCGTTCTTCGCCACCGAAGTGTTCGCGAAGCTTTTCCACCTGGCGATCAGCTTCGAATTGCGCCGTCGCTTCGGCAATCATTGGCAATAAGCGCTCGGCTGCAAGATCATAGACAAGCTGCGCCTGGGTCGGCGTGAAGCCTGCTTCATGCAGGCGCTTGTTCACATCCTCATCCGCGCAGCAAAGATCATGCTTCGCCGTGATCTGGTATTCAGCGGGGCTGTCCGGAATGCCAAGGCTGCGGCGGAAGCGCTGCACTTCCTCTGCCGGCGCATCTGCGCCAGGTGGGGCGATGCGCTGCGAAAGCCGGCGTTCCAATTCGCGGTAGGATTTCAGCAGCGCATCCACGCGCAGCTGGCCCGCTTCGGAGTCCCAGAATTTCTCCGGTACGTCTTCGGGGCGCATTGATGGGTTGGGCTGGTCGCCAAGCGCATTGGCCAGCAGATCCTCGGGCATGGGGCTTACTCCTGATTTGGGGATGAGAGCATTTCGGCAGGTGTGCCGAGGGTGCGTGAAAGCCATCTTGTCGTGGCGGGGATATTGATTTCGGCAATCGCTTGTGGGCCAAGGCCGCGCAGGGATTCCAGGAACAGCAATGCATTTGCCGCATCCGCGCGGCCCTGCACTTGCGCGAGCGGGCTGCGATAACGCAGCACCGCTTCGCGACCGTCCAACAGCAGCGGTGCAATGTCGCCACGCCGTCGCAGGATGGAAAGGCAACGCGCAATTAGCGGTGTCAGCAATTCCGCTTGCAGCCGCCCGTAAGTCGCACCCAGAAGGCGTGATGTTTCGGCGGCGCGTTCCAGTACCTCGGTTGCGGTCATGCGCTGATCACGCTGCGGGCCAAGCCGATCCGCGAGCAAGGCCGTGCGGATGCGTGCGCGCAGATCATTCAGCACAAGCTGTGAGACATCAAAGCTGCCAGGTGCAGCAAGCGGTGTCAGGCCGGAAGACCCCGGCGCTTTTGGGATGATGGCGCCGGGCACCAGCCGCACAGTGGCAGGGTTCAGCACGCCATCATCTTCTGCCTGCCAAATGCCAGTGACAGCGATGGAGGCATTGGCGAGCACAAGTTCCACCACCTTATTCGCGGTGCGAATATCGGGCAGTGCCTTCGCCACCGGGCCGCGGCCATAGCTTTCGCCAGGCGCCTTCAGCCAACGAAAGGCGATGAATGGATTTTCCGCAAAGCTGCCCTCGGCCAACACTGTCGGCGCATCGCCATCCGCGCTGATCGCCGCGAAGCGATAGCCTGCGCGGTCCGGCCAAATGGCTTCAATGATGCGGTGCGTTGTTGCATCTGCCGTTTCGCCTTTACGGCGTGGCGGCAGGCAGCCGGGAAAGTGCGCCAGAAGTGCTGCTTCGCTCATGCTCAGCGCACGGAAGACCGTATCCATCCTGCCGGAAGGCCCTTCTTCCAGCACCGCATCCTGCATGGGAATGGCCGTGAAACGGAGTGCGGATGCTTCACCGGGGGCGGCTTCTTCCACCAACATCAGGCCAGTGCCGGTGATCACCAAGTCAAGAAAGGCCTGGTGCATTTCAAGCGCGAAATTGGAACGGTCGAAATGGGTTTGCAGCACCTCGGCCGCTTCTTCCAAGACTGCAGCGGCGTTCTCGTCATTGCCATCTTGTGCGGGGCGGCCGGGAGCAAGACCGAACCAGCGCGACCAGGGCGGTGTCAGTTCCGCAAGCAGCGAAGCGGAAAGCTGTTCCGCGGCATCGGCGGCGGTCGCGTCAAACAGGGTCGCACCACTGCTGATGGGCGGCAGCACATGATTATAGCAATCGCGCCAAACGCCTTCATGGCGTTGTCGAGCGGCAAGTGCGCTTTCGTAACGCGCGATGATGTCATGCGGGTTCATCTGCATCATTCCCCCAGCAATGAACGGCGCGTGGTCACGAAATCCGGCATGCTGCCAAGCAGACCACGCGCGGAGGTCGCGATGGTGCCTTGCATGCCGCGCGCGGCACGAGCACGATTTTCAACACGCGCTTCGGATGCTGTGGCCTCTGCCGCGGGGGAGGGCGGCGGTGCGCTCATGACGGATACAGGAGGGGCCGCGGGGATCGGCTGAGCCGCCACGGCGGGTGCCGGGCTTGGCGGTGGGATGATCTTCGGCTTTGGCGCTTTGAAGAGGCCACCCATGCGCGCTTCTCCGTAAAAGGGTTGGCGCCCCGCCAAAAAGCCATGAGCCCAGCGCCTTCTTGTGGAAGAGGCTGGGCCCATGGAAGTTTCGGGAGGAGCGAGAGAGGAAGACCTTCAGGCGCACTTCGCCCGTTGGCGTGAGTTTGATAGCCTAAAACCAGAAGCGCGTCAAGATATTTTTCCTAAAAAATTTTCGGGGCGATTTTGCAACCTGCGATAGAGCCCGAAAGGGGTCAGGGCGCGCGGCGCATCAGCACCCAGAAGGGCGCGACAAAGTGCGACGCAGCTCAGCCCAAAGATTGGCGGCAGCAGGCGCGGCGCGGCCGGGCTGGGGGTGAAGGGGCCGCGCAGGTGAAAGCCCGCGCGGCGATAAAAGCCTGGCAGATCGAAACCAGGATCAAGCGGCAAGTGTGCCACAATCAGCCGGCCCGAAAGCGGGTCCAGCACGGTCCAGCCTTGCGCATCATGCAGCGCGGCGAAGCAATGGCGAAAGCCGCGCTTCAGCGGATAAAGCCAGGGCTGATCGGCGCGCCCGCCGAAAAACAGCCAGATCGTCTGCTGAAAATCCTCAGTCCTGGTATGAGAAATACGTGGTTTCATGCGACGATACCCTTGACGCGCAGCGGCCATTCCAGCCGATCCAAAGCTTCGCGCCACAAGCGCCAATCATGTTTTTCGGAAGGGTAGCGCGGGTCGGGGGCAGCGCCTCTTTCACCCCAGATGCGGAGAATGCGCGCATGGGTCAGGTCAATGCGGCGATGGCGATAAAGGCGATCAAGGCACTTCACCACATCATCCGGCTCACAGGGGCGCTGCTTGTCGCCCTTGCCCGCGACAATGCGGGCACCATCGCGCCGGGCGGTCAGGGCGGCCATGGTCCAGAACCAGGCTTCCTCAGCGGAACGGAAGGGCTCGGCCTGGCTGAGCGAGGCAAAGCGGGGGCTGTAATGGGTTTTTTGTGCTGCGATCATTGGGGGGAATCTCGCCTTATGGTTGAGGAACAAAGGGAGAATAACCGTATAAATTGCCATGAGCAAGATAAAAAAAGGAAAACTGACCTATTGAATTTTGACACAAGACCTAGGATATCTTGCATAGAAACCGGAACCATATCTGGATTCGAAACCCCCGCAGCAGCGCGGGAGAATGAGGAAGTAGCCCATGCGGCATGAGGATATTTGGCGCGCGCTGGATGCGCTCGCGGCGGAATACGGGCTTTCGGCTTCGGGGCTCGCGAAAAAGGCCGGGCTTGATCCGACGGCCTTCAACCCATCCAAGCGCATTGGCGCTGATGGGCGCGCGCGCTGGCCTTCCACCGAAAGCATCGCCAAGGTTTTGGATGCGCTCGGCGCGCGGATGGATGATTTTGCGGCGCTGGTCACCGGTGCCACGGCGCTTTCCCGCGGTGGGCGCGGCGTGGTCAATCGGCGCATTCCCCTGATCGGCCTGGCTCAGGCGGGCGGTGAGGGGTATTTCGATGATGGCGGCTATCCGGTGGGCGGCAGTTGGGATGAAATTTCCTTGCCTGAAATCGGCGATCCCAATGCCTATGCGCTGGAGATTTCGGGCGATTCCATGGAACCGGTGTTTCGCGATGGGGATGTGGTCATCGTCTCCCCCGCTGCACCGGTGCGGCGCGGCGATCGCGTGGTGGTGCGTACGCGCCGTGGTGAGGTGATGGCCAAGGAATTACGCCGCCATTCGGCAAAGCGGATTGATGTCGCGAGCCTCAATCCCGCGCATCCAAGCTATAGCTTCGAATTGCCGGAAATTGCCTGGGTGCATCGGATTGTCTGGGCGAGCCAATAGGCATCTACAAGCCGGGTGGAAAACGCGGCGGCGTTGAAAACGAAACGAGGGGGCGTTCATGCTTTATGCGCTATTGATGCTGGGGACACTTGGCGCGCTGATCGGTTTCATGCGCGGTGAAGCCTATGGTGTGCCGCTATTTATTCTGGCGCTGGTCGCAACCGCGGTGGCCTTCGTGGCTGATATCACCGATCCGCTGACGATCAGCCTATGAACGCGCTTTATCTGCTGGCGCTGCTCGGCAATGCCTGGGTGTTGCTGGCCATACTCGCGGGCGCCTTCATTGCGCAATTCGCCATGGGCGAACCGCCTTGCCCGTTATGCGTCATGCAGCGTGTGGCGATGATGCTCGCCGCGCTTGGGCCCTGCTACACACTGCTGACTGCGCAACGCGAAGGACTCACGGCGCGGGTGATCGGGATTGGTGCGGGCATCACGGTGCTGGCTTCCCTGCTGGGGGCGGCGATTTCCATTCGCCAGGTGCTGCTGCATATCCTGCCGGGTGATCCCGGTTTTGGCGCGCCGATATTCGGCCTGCATCTTTATACCTGGGCGGCCATTGCCTTTGGCTGCACCATCGCGGCTTCCGGCGTGCAGCTTCTGGGCTTGCAGTGGTTCACAGGCAGCGCCACGCGGCGCATTCCGGGTGCAAGGCTGACGGGCATGGCGCTTGGCGTGATGCTGGTCGCGAATATTCTTTCGGTGATTGCGGAAGCGGGCTTCGCTTGGCGCCTGCCGGATAACCCGACCAGCTATTTACTGTTCAACCAACCGTCTTGATCGCCAAGCCAAAGGCGCCTTGCGCAAAGCGGCGCATATTGGCGCGGCGATCAGCGCTGCCGGTCTCCAGCGTGATCACGCGCTCAATCCCCGGCCCCACCACGGCGATGCAGCTATGCCCCGCGGCATCGCCATAGCGATTGCCGGTGGGGCCAGCGGCGCCGGTCTCGGCCAAGCCCCAATCCGCGCCATGCTTTTCGCGCACGCGCCGCGCGAGCAGCAGGGCATAGGGCTCGCTCGCCGAACGCATGCCTTCCATGTCAGCAGGCGTGATGCCGAGCAGTGCCTCACGCGCTTGCGCCGTATAGATCACGCCGCTGCCGAGGAAATAGGCCGAGGTACCTGGCTCAGCGAGCAAGGCCGCCGCGATCAGCCCGCCGGTTGAGGATTCCGCGACCGCGATGCGTTGGCGCTTCGCCTTCAGGCAGGCGGCAAGCGCAGAAGCTGAAACATGCAGGGCGTCCATGCTGAATATCCTTCATCCGCCGGAGATGTGTTTCCAATAGCGATGTGTCACCGCCAGCGCTACCAGCCCGCAGCCCGCCATCAGCGCGGTCGCCATCGGTGCGCCCAGGAACTCGGCGGCAATGCCAAGGCCGATGAAGCCAATCGGCCCCATGCCGATGCAAACCGAAAGCAGGCCAAGCACACGGCTGCGCAATTCCACCGGTGTTGCCAGATAAATCAACGTAGGCTGCATGATGCCAAAGCCGGAACCGCCAATACCCACCAGGATCAGCGCCAGCCCCGCAAGCCATGGGTTGGGGATCAGCGCGAAGACAATCACCATCGCCATATACAAGGTGACACCGCCCAGATAGCAGCGGCGGTAAAGCGCCGGCCCGATGAAGAGCGTGATCAGTACGGCACCGAGCAGTGACCCAACGCCATCCATGCTGGCCAAAACGCCAACACCTTCCGGTCCCAGCGCCAATTGATCCTTGCCAATCACCGGGATCATGCTGGTGAAGGGCCAGCCGAATAGGTTGTAGATCAGCGTAATCATCAGCGTGCCGCTCAGCCGCTTATCGGCGCGCACGGCGGCGAGGCCTTCGGCAATGCGCTCCAGCACAGGCGCGGGACGGCTTGCGGTTGCGCGTGGTGTTGGCGGCAGCAGCATGGCCGCGATCAGCGCCGGCAGATAGAGCAAGGTCGCCAGCACGAAAGTGCCATCAAGCCCGAGCAGTGCGAGCAATACACCACCAAGCGTCGGCCCCAGCATGCGGCTGGCATTGCTGGTGCCAACATCAATGGACATGGCCGCACCCATACGCGCCGGCCCCACCACGGCGCCAATCATGGCGCGGCGCACGGGATTATCGGCTGCCCAGCCAACACCATTGATGAAGGCCGCCACCGCCAAATGCCAAACGGCAATCACACCAAGCAAAGCCAACAACGCAATCACGGCCGAGGCCACAATCTGCATCACCAGGATCAGGATTTGCGCGCGGCGCAGATCCATCCGCTCAGCTGCCGCGCCCAGAAAGGCACCGAACAGCCCCATGGGCAAAAGCCGCAGCATGGTCAGCATGGCGACAACAAAGGCGGAACCCGTGGCGTTATAGGCGAAAACGCCAACCGCCAGCATTTCCAGCCAGCGCACAACAAAAATCGAAAACCCCACCATCCAGAGCCTGCGAAAGTCGCGCTCCTGGAACAGGCTTCGCCAATGGGTTTCGGTCAGCGCCACGGCGCCCCACGCATGATGCAAGGCCGGTCAGGAAAAACCCGACCGGCCCGCAATGTCACAAGCCGGCCTGAGAGACGAATTTGGTGTTGAGGTAAGCCTCAATCGCCTCAAGCCCGCCTTCCGAACCATAGCCGGAATCCTTGATGCCGCCGAAGGGCACTTCGGGAAGCGCAAGGCCCAGATGATTGATCGTCATCATGCCGCTTTCAACGCGCGCCGCGACTGCATTGGCGGTCTTGGCGGAACGGGTGAAGGCATAGGATGCCAGGCCATAGGGCAGGCGATTGGCTTCTTCCACCACCTCATCCAAATCCTTGAAGCGGGAGATCATCGCCATGGGGCCGAAGGGTTCCTCATTCATCGCCCGCGCATCCTTGGGCACATCGGTCATGACGGTCGGCTCATAGAAATAGCCCTTATTGCCGATGCGCTTGCCGCCGGTATGCACCTTGCCGCCCTTGGCTTGCGCGTCCTGCACCATCATTTCCACCCAAGGCACGCGGCGATCATGCGCAAGCGGACCCATGGTGGTGTCGGCGGCAAGACTATCGCCCACCTTCAGGGTCTTGGCATGCGCCACGAATTTTTCGACAAAGCCATCATACAATTCTTCCTGCACCAGGAAGCGCGTGGGGCTCACGCAAACCTGCCCGGCGTTGCGGAACTTGGCGAAAGCGAGGGTCTTCGCCGCCAGATCAAGATCGGCATCATTGAAGACAATCGCGGGCGCATGGCCGCCCAATTCCATCGTCACGCGCTTCATGTGCTGGCCGGCAAGGGCGGCCAATTGCTTGCCGACGGGGGTGGACCCGGTGAAGGTCACCTTCCGGATGATCGGATGCGCGATGAGATAGGATGAAATCTCCGCCGGCACGCCATAGACCAGATTGGCGACACCAGCCGGCAACCCGGCATCAATGAAGGCGCGGATCAATTCAGCGGGTGAAGCGGGCGTTTCTTCCGGCGCCTTCACAATAATGGAACAGCCCGTGGCAACGGCGGCGGAGAGCTTGCGCACCACCTGATTGATTGGGAAATTCCACGGCGTGAAGGCAGCGACGGGGCCGACCGGTTCCTTCACCACAAGCTGATAGATGCCCTCGGCACGCGCGGGCACCACGCGGCCATAGGCGCGGCGGGCTTCTTCGGCGAACCAGTCAATGATATCGGCGGCGGCCATGATTTCCATCTTGGATTCGCCAAGCGGCTTGCCCTGTTCCAGCGTCATCAGCCGCGCAATCTCATCAGCGCGGGCGCGCACCAGATCTGCGGCCTTGCGCATCAGTTTTGCGCGTTCATAGGCCGAGACCTTCTTCCAGACCGCGAAGCCTTTCTCGGCAGCGGCCAGCGCTTCATCCAAATCGGGCTTTTCGGCATGGGCGACGGTGCCGATCACTTCCTCATTGGCCGGGTTCAGCACATTGATGGTCTTGCCACTGCGCGCGGCGCGCCATTCGCCATTCACGTGCAATTGGACATTGGGATAGGTCATGCGGACTTCCTTCCGGCTTTCATTGTTTGATGGGGGGAGACTAATCGGCCTTGGCGCGCGGGGCCAGATGGACGGGGCGGGAAGCGGTGTTAGAAAGGCGCAAAGCATCACTTTTTCGGGAGGAAACCCCATGCGCCTGTCGCGCCGCACCCTGTTTGCCGCTGGCAGTTTGCTCGCCGCGCCCGTCAGCCTGAAAGCGCAGCCCGCTTTCCCGAGCCGGCCCATCACCGTGGTGGTGCCGAACCCGCCCGGCGGGGGGACGGATTTCGCGGCCAGGCTGTTTCAGGAAGCCATGAGCCAAGGTCTCGGCCAGCCGGTGGTGGTAGAAAACCGCCCCGGCGCCAATGGCAATCTGGCGATCAATGCGGTGGCACGCGCTGCACCGGATGGGCATACCATCCTGCTGCAATATAATGGCTATCACGCCGGCAATCCGGCGATGATGAAGAACCTGACCTGGGACCCGATCAAGGATCTGGCGCTGGTTGGCATGGCGACCATGGCACCGCATGCGATCATCGTCTCGCCAACGGTGCCCGCGAATAATTTGCAGGAATTCATCGCCCATGTACGCGCCAATCCGGGCAAGGTGAATTACGCATCTTCCGGCAATGGTTCGATCCAGCATGTGGGCGGCGTGCTGTTCAGCCGCGCCATCGGGGCTGATATGGTGCATGTTTCCTATCGCGGCGCTGCCCCCGCCTTGCAGGATGTCGCGGGCGGTCGCGTTGAATTGTTCATCACCACGCCATCTTCCGCGATTGCCCTGGTGCAGGGCGGGCGGGTGAAGGCACTGGCGATTGCGAGCGCTGAGCGCGCGGCGGGCCTGCCCGATGTGCCGACCACGGCAGAAGCGGGGCTGCCGGGCTTCACGCTCGATGCCTGGTTCGGCTTTGCCGTGCCGGCGGCGACACCGAAGCCCATTCAGGAAAGGCTGAATGCGGTGATCAATGCCGCTGCCGAACAGGCTTCCGTGCGCGAAAGGGCGCAGGCCGGCGGTGCGACCACCCGTGCCATGACCCTGGTCGATCTGGATGCGCTGGCGCGGCGAGAGGTTGAAGAACTCGGCGCCGTGATCCGCGCTGCCGGGATTACCTTGGAATAAGCGTGTCGGGCCTTGGTTTGGCAGGGATCAGCGTTTAGATTGCGTTGATGGCATCCTCATCTCCGCCCCGCCGCCTTTGGCTGCTAGCCGCCGCGCTGCTTTCCGCCTGCGCGGCAGGCGATGGTGTGGACCGCCCGGCGCTGCGCGGTGCGGCGCCGGAAGTCACCGGCGCCTTTGGGTCCTATCTGGCCGGGCGCTTTGCCACCAATGAAGCCGATACGAAATACGCCGCCGATAGTCTGATCCAGGCGCTCCGGCGTGACCCGAATGAGCCCGAGGTCGTGCAGCGCGCCTTTATCGCAACCCTGCTGGATGGCCGTTCGGACGCTGGCAGGCTGGCGCGCGTCATCCCGAATGAACCCCTCGCCGCCATGTACCTCGCTGGGCAGGATGCGCAGGCCGGGCGCTTTGATCGCGCGGAACAGCGCTTTCGTGCCTTGCCCAATCAGGGGTTGTCCAGCCTATTGAAGCCCTTGCTTGTGGCTTGGGCGCAGCAGGGCAGGGGGCAGACGGATGCGGCGCTGGCCATACTCCGCCCGCTGACGGAAGCGGGCCGCCAGCGCGGCATTTACGCCCTGCATGCCGCCATGATTGCCGATATCGCGGACCGCCCGCGCGAAGCGGAACGCCTGGTGCGGTTGGCACTTGCCGATTCTCCGGCGCCGAGCCTACCGCTGGCCCGCACCATGGCCGGCATATTGTTGCGCGCAGGGCAGCAGGCGGAAGCCGAGCGGCTTTTGGACCGGCTGGGCCGCGGCCAGGATGATGCCGGGCTCTTCGCCGATACCGGCGGGCGGGACGCCTTGGCGACACGGCGCGTGGTGGCCTCCGCGACTGAGGGCATGGCGGAAGCCTATCTTGGTCTCGCTACTGCACTCCGAGGGCCGCAATCTGGTGAGTTTTCGCTGGCGCTGGTGCGGCTTTCCCTGCAACTCCGCCCGCGCTACGGCCCGGCACTGCTCACGGGGGCCGAGGCGCTGGGGGATGAGGGCCAGTATCAGGCGGCGCTGGCCATGCTGGAACGCGCTGATCCCGCTGATCCCTTCGCGCCGGTTCTGGCACTGCGGCGCGCTAGTTTGCTTGATCGGCTGGATAAATTGCCGGAGGCCGAGGCGGAACTCCGCCGGCTTTCCAGCCAATTCCCGCGCGCCTTTCAGCCCATGGCGCGGCTTGGCGATATGTATCGCGGGCGGCAGAATTGGCCGCCGGCGATTGCCGCCTATGATGCGGCGATTGGCCGGATCGGCATGCCAACGGTCGCGCATTGGCCGATTTTCTATGCCCGCGGCATTGCCTTGGAACGTGCCAAGCGCTGGCCAGAGGCCGAGGCGGATTTCCAACGCGCGCTCAGCCTCAGCCCCGAACAGCCCTTGGTGTTGAACTATTTGGCCTATAGCTGGGTGGAGCTTGGGCAGAATTTGGTCGAGGCGCGGCGCATGCTGGAACGCGCGGTGGAGCTGCGCCCGAATGATGGCAATATCGCCGATAGCCTTGGTTGGGCGCTGTATAAGCTTGGCGATATTCCGGGCGCGGTGCGCTGGCTGGAAAAGGCGGTCGAGCTTGAATCGCAAAGCAGCGTGATCAATGACCATTTGGGTGATGCCTATTGGGCGCAGGGCCGGCGCCGCGAAGCGCTTTTTCAATGGCGCCGTGCCCTGATCCTGGGGCCTGAGGGTGATGAGGGGCCGAAGATCGAAGCGAAGATCGCGGACGGGCTGGCGCCTCAGCCGGCGGCGGAGACGCGGCGCTGAAAATCTCGGAAGCGGCCCCGGCCAAGGTTAATCTGTTCCTGCATGTCACGGGGCGCCGGGCGGATGGGTATCATCTGCTGGATAGCTTGGTCGTGTTTGCCGGCATGGGCGATACGGTCAGCGCCTGTTCGGGGGAAATCCTCTCGCTCGCCATTGAAGGCGCGGAAGGCGCGGCGCTGGACGCCGAGCCTGATAATCTGGTGCTGCGCGCGGCGCGGGCCTTGGCGGAGGCAGCTGGGCTTGAACGCCATGCGCTGCTGCATTTGCTGAAGCGCCTGCCGGTCGCGAGTGGCATTGGCGGCGGCAGCGCCGATGCGGCGGCAAGCCTGCGCGTGCTCAATCGGCTATGGCGCCTGGACTTCCCTGAGGCCGCGCTGGCCGCGCTTGGCGCGAAGCTCGGCGCCGATGTGCCGGTGTGTGTGGGGTCACGGCCCGCCCGCATGGAAGGGGTGGGGGAGGTGCTGAGCGCTGCACCACGCCTGCCGCGCTTTGGGTTGTTGCTTGCGAATCCGCGTGAGGCTTTGGCGACCCCGGCAGTGTTTCGCGCCCGTCAGGCCGGGTTTTCGGCGCGCGCTGACTTGCCGGAAGCCTGGGGAAGTGCGGCTGAAATGGCGGCGGATTTGGCGCGTTTGGGGAATGATTTGCAGGCGCCAGCGATCAGCCTTTGCCCGGCCATTGCTGAGGTTCTGGCGGCGATTTCCGCAAGCCCCGGCTGCCTTTTGGCGCGCATGAGTGGTTCAGGCGCCACCTGCTTTGGAGTATTTCCGAATGCGGCTGCTGCGGCGGCGGCAGCGGCGGCGCTACCCCCCGCCTGGTGGGCTTGGGGAGGGGGGCTTCACGGCGCCGCCCTTTGAGGGCTATTACGCCGCGCGGATGGGGCGTCGCCAAGCGGTAAGGCAGCGGTTTTTGGTACCGCCATTCCCAGGTTCGAATCCTGGCGCCCCAACCATTTGTTTCGGGGCCATCATCGGTCTTGTTGGCGTCATGGTCCCATCATGGCCAGATGCTCTTCGATGATCGGCAGTTCCGCGGCCGGGACCACCCGGCGCCATTCTTCCACTCCCGGCAGCCCACCCGGGTTACGGCGGATGAGTTCCGTTTTCAGATAGGGATAGCCCATGCCTTCAACCAATTCCCGCCATAAATGGTGGCAGGGGTTGAAGGGCACACGGGCGAAGGCCTCCGCGCTGCTGTAGCGGGGCGCGATGCGTATGCGCGTTGGTTCATCCGCCAGCGCCGCCAGTCTTTCCTGCCCGAAAAGGGCCCAGCAGGGAACGCCGGCGCGTAGCATGCGCAGGCTGAGGCCGATTTCCCCGCGCTGCACCAATTGCCATTTGCTGCGCGTATCCTTGAGAGCAGCCAAATGGCTGAGCATTTCGCTGACCGCCGTTCCCCCGCGGCCCAGCAGCGCGTAGGATTGGAGATGCACCCCCCCGCCCAGGCTTTCAGTAAGGCCAAAAAACCCATCGCCCCCCGCGCGCCAGGCATCCACCAGGGGGGGCAGCGGCAGAAAGGGGCCAAGGATGCTATCATTGGTCAGCAGCAATTCCTTTGGAATACCGAAGCGTTGCAGGGCAATGGCTGCCGCATCCCGCCAGGCACCGAAATCCCGCCCCACATTGGCGCGGCGAATGCAGAGCACGGCTTCATGCGTTATGGCATCCCAATCCGCTGCCGGAGGGTTGGCATTGGTGATGAAAACGCAGGCAAAGCCGGCTTCGCGCCAAAGCCTGACTTGCCGGCGCACCATGGACGAAATGCGACCAGCGGGTGACCAATGCAGATAAAGCGCAAGGGACTGGCTTGGTGGGGCGTGGCCTTCCGCAATTTCAAGGATTTCGGTCATCTCCGGCGCGAAGCGATCAAGTAGCGCTGCCGATGTCGTCTCCCACAGAACTTCGGCCGCTCGGCGAAGAAAGCGAGAAGGGGCGCGCGTGGCAAGACTATGCGCCACACGGTCGCGGGAGTTGATATTGGCTGACAGGGCTGAGAGACGGTATTGAAAGGTCACAGATCTGAAACCTAATTCTAAAGGCGTCTGAAGCGCTGATGCCTGATACCGGAGTTTGTGAGTGCGACAAAGTGTCGACAATGCTTGATCGTGAAACCCGCTGCTTGGGCATGCTCGCATCGGTCGAAGGCTTCGCATGATCAGGCGCCTCCTTTCAGTTCTGCGCGCCTTTTTTCGGCACCATCCAAGGCTGGAGAGGCTATTCCTTTCCATTGCAGCCCCAATTCTGCCGTACGTTATTCCGGCGATAAATCGTTGGCGCGGGCCGGCCTATGCTCCGTGGTTCGCGCAATGGCAAGCGACCAGGCCGGAAGATGATGCCGCGATCATGGCCGCTTTGGGTAATGACCCGTCGCGGTTTCTGATTATCCTGGCGCCCGGAGCCTTGGGCGACATCACCCGAGAGAGCCTGAAACACCAAATTGGGGTCACTTGGCAGGCTGTTGAAGCACCGGACGCCACCTTGGCCTTGGAAAGGCTCGGCCAGGGCCTTGTGATGGTGCTTGAACAGGGTGAGACCCTCGAACGGCACGCCTTGGCCAGTTTTGCGCTGGCAGCGCGCCGCCAAGTCTCGGCGTGCGTTTTCTACGCCGATGAGGATATGCGCGATAGATCAGGCGGGTATCACGCGCCCTGGTTCAAGGCATCTTTTGATCCCTTGCGGCTTTTGCAGCAATCAAGCCTTGGCAGCGCCATCGCCTTCGATGCCGATTTGGTGCGAGAACAAAAGCTGATGACGCTGCGTGGCCATGCGCTTGCCTTGGCGGCTACCAGTGCCGCCGGTGCGGCTGCCGTCTGGCATATTCCGGCAGTATTGCTGCACCGGCATCCACAATCCCCCGCATCACCATGGCGCAGCGACACTGATCCAAATGCTGTTCGCAATCTATTCGCGCACGCGATGCCGGGCCCACAGATTGCAACGAGCGGAGACCGGCCGCTTAAGATCGCCTGGCCCCTGCCTAACCCAGCGCCCTTGGTGAGCATCATCATCCCAACACGGGATCGAGCGAATTTGCTTGGCCCATGCCTTGAAGGGTTGTTCCGCCGTACGGATTACCCGGCTTTGGAAGTGATTGTGGTTGATAATGACAGCACCGAACCCGCTTTGCATGACCTGTTGGCCCGTTGGTCTAATGACCCGAGGTTGCGCGTATTGCCGATTGCCGGACCATTCAATTTTGCCCTACTGAATAATCTGGCTGCTGCAGAAGCGCGTGGGGAGGTTTTGGTATTGCTGAATAATGATACCGAGATCCTGCATGCGGAATGGCTTAGGGAAATGGTAGCATTGGCGATCCGGCCCGAAATCGGCGCGGTGGGCGCAAAGTTGTTTTTCCCTTCAGGTCGCATTCAACATGCTGGAATAATCCTAAGCCCGCGGGATATCGCCGTACATGATTATCTATTCACCAAAGGGGCGGCGGAAGGCTTGCAGGATGATCTGATATTGGTGCGCCAGGTTTCCGCCGTAACAGGCGCGTGCCTTGCCGTGACGCGTGACAAGTATTTTGCGGCTGGCGGCTTGGACGAAGAGAGCTTTAGGGTTGCCTATAATGACGTGGATTTTTGCTTGAAGCTTAGTACTGCGGGCTTAAGAAATGTCTTTACCCCACACGCCCGCCTGCGCCACCATGAAAGCGCAAGCCGCGGTAGTGACTTCTCAGCGGAGCGCTTCGCGTTATGGGAGGCAGAGCGTGACGCCTTGCGCGAGAAATGGGGGACACAGTTGGATAATGATCCATTTTTTCCGCCATTGCTGTCGTTTTCGGCTCCGGCGCGGACACCCGCCGAGCCACCGCGCCAGCGCCGGGATGAAGTCTGGTCTGAGCGTTGAAACTGGCATCAGAACCCGTTTCGTTTCCTGTGCATGAACCAGGAGGCTTTTCCAAGCAGCTTGATGCGGTTCCTGCCGAGGAAGTCAGGGTAGCATAATTTACGTCAAAACGATCAGGCATACATGGAGCGGCATAGGCAATTGCGCGCCCAACCATCCACGCAAGCACCCCCCTCAGCTTGATGGGCATGCGCCGCCGCGGCAGCGATTTTGGCGGCTTTTCCTGCGGGAAGCAGGGGGGTAATTTACGACCAAGGCGCAGGGTGCCAAGCTTGGCTTGAATAGTCCGATGCGTCGGCAATGGGGCCGCAAGGCCAAACAGGGATGATGCCATGACAACAAGACGCGCTGCCCTTGCCGGGCTTCTTGCCTTTCCCGCCCTGGCCTCTGCACAGGAAGCCTGGCCCGCGCGGAGCCTTCGGCTGATCTCGCCCTTTCCGCCGGGTGGTGCCGCCGATGTGCTGGCGCGCAATATGGCCGAGGAACTGACACCAGTGCTTCGTCAATCCGTGGTGGTGGAAAACCGCACCGGCGCGGGCGGTTCCGTTGGTACGGAAGCGGTGGTGCGCAGCGCGCCGGATGGCTATACGCTGCTGATGGGCTCCACCGGGCCGCTCGCGATCAATCCTGCACTTTTGCGCCTTGCCTATGATCCTGCGCGGGACCTGGTGCCGATTGCCATGGTTTCCACTGTCGCTTCCGTTCTGGTCGTGCATCCTTCCGTGCCGGCGCGCAATTTGGGTGAATTGCTGGCGATGGCGCGCGCGAAGCCCGGCGAATTGAATTACGGTTCAAGCGGTACCGGCAGCGCGCAGCATCTTTTCATGGAATTGCTGAAGCAAATGACCGGGGTGGATATCACCCATGTGCCCTATCGCGGCACCGGCCCCGCCATGGTGGATACCATCGGTGGGCGGCTTGCCATGATGTTTGATACAACGCCCACCGCGCTGCCGCATATCCAGGGCGGGCGTGTGCGCGCCATTGCGGTGACGACCGCGCGGCGTGATCCCGCCCTGCCTGATGTGCCAACCATCGCTGAATCCGGTGTGTCTGGTTACGAAGGCGTGGGTTTTTACGGCCTGATGGCGCCCGCCGGCACACCTGCCGCCATTGTTGATCGGCTGCATCGGGAAGTGAATGCCTCACTCGCCCGCGAAGCCTTTCGCGCGCGGTTGGTGGCGCAGGGCACTGAACCAGCCCCCATGACTCAGGAAGCCTTTCGCAATTTCATCGCAACCGATCGCGAAAGATGGACGCGCGTGATCCGCGATGGGAATATCCGGGTTGATTGAGAGGGACGTTTTGCCGCCCGGATACTCAAACCAGCGCCAATAATCTTTAGGCGAAAAATATCCTGGGTGTATGGTCCAACCTATTCCCAAACGGCTTGGGAATAGGTTGACCGATTGACGGCGCATCAAAATTGGAGGCATGGGTGCTCAGGCGTGGGTAGACCTGAACCAGCTTCCTAGGATGATTTTCAGGTGCCAAGCGGGATTGTCGTGCGTCGCTCCTCAATGCGCCGAATTTCGGCTTCCTGCTGATTGCGCAATTCGCGCACGCGCTGCAGGCAGTTTTGGTCTGAAGCGCCGCCGCAGGCACCTTCGGCTCTTTCAATGCGTTTTGCGAAATCCGCGCGCGTATCGGCTAGGCGTGCTTCAAAAAATGCATCGCGTGTTGCCGCATTTGGGAAGCTGCGCGGCCAGAGCACAACCTTGACCGAATCCGGGTAGGTAATGGCAGCACCCGAGGCAAGGTCCGCGGCAACCCCGACAAGGCCCCCAACCAAGACATTGCCAAGCGTCATGGCTTGAAAGCCGGCCGTTACGGTACTGCTGGAGGCTTCATAGTCGGCCCTTTCGCATGTTACCGTGATGTCGTGACGCGATTTGCTGACGCGCGCTGAACCAGGTGTTGGATTGACCCCGCCTATATTCGCCCCGTCGCGTCGTAACATGCATGTGGCACCCGCCGGATCCGATTCAACCAGCAGGTTATGATCGGTTCCGCTGGTGACAGTTGCACAGGCTGATAGCAGCGATACCCCAACAAAGATTACAGCCAGACGCTGCGAAACTGCAAACATGTTCCTCTCCATTCATCCATTGGTCTAAAGCGAAGCTTATCGGGTCCTGCGCGCCTCGCAAGCATTGGAAATGCTGGAAATCGAATTTCTCAGCATTTTCTCGAAAAACTTGCGCTGGGCAATTTGCGTCAGGCTATAGTAAGCTTCGCGCCTGATGGTTGGGATTTTATCCAGGTTTGGGTGAACTCCATTTCCAACTGAGGAAAAGAAGATGCTCCACCGCAGAAGCCTCCTTGCTGCGCCATTCGCGCTAGCCACAATATCTCAGCAAGCCGCTGCGCAGTCCGCCGCCATCTGGCCCGCCGGGCGCCCCATTCGGCTTGTGGTCGGCTTCCCGCCCGGTGGTTCTGGCGATTTCCTCGCGCGTACCTTAAGCGAACCCTTGGCGCGCGAATTGGGCGGCGCCACCATCATTGTGGATAATCGCCCGGGCGCCGGTTCCAATATCGCCGCCGAACATGTCGCGCGGAGCGAGCCGGATGGCTACACTGTTCTGCTCGGCGGCAATTTCACCCATGCGGTGAACCCCGCCATGTATCGCCGCCTGCCCTTCGATCCCATCAATGATTTCACGCCGATCACCCGCGTGAGCGATCTGCCACTGATCATTGCCGTGCGCGCCGATGCGGGCATCAATAATCTGGCGGATCTCGCGGCGCGGATGCGCGCACAACCGGGGCGTTGGAATTACGCAACACCTGGCATCGGCACACCAAGCCATTTGGTCGGCGCCAAGCTTGCGAAAGTCACGGGGCAGGACATTACGCATGTGCCCTTCCGTGGCGGTGCGCCTTCGCTGCAAGCCGTCCTGGCCGGAGATGTGCAAATCCTGGTCGGCACACCGCCTGTGGCACTACCGCAAATCCGCGCCGGCACGCTCAAGGCACTCTCGCTCAGTACGCGCTTGCCATCGCCCGTCATTCCCGATGTGCCAGGCAGCGAAGCGGCAGGGCTGCCCGCGCTTGATATCACCGGCTGGTGGGGCGTGTGGACCGCAGCACGACTGCCAAACCCGATCCGAGACCGGATGTTCAGCGCCCTCCGCGCCGTACTGGCGCAACAGCCCGTGCAGGCGCGCTTCGCCCAGGAAGGGCTGCAAGCGCTACCCAGCGAAAGCCCGGCAGAATTTGGCCGTTTCGTGCAGGCGGAAATGCCGATTTGGGCCGAGATTGTCAGGGACGCCGGCGCCACGGCGGAGTGAAGCGCCTACAACCCCAACAAATCCAAAGTATGCCCGATAATCTTCGCCTCATCGAACTTCTCCAGCGCGCGGGCGCGCCCGGCCTCACCCAGGCGGGCACGGAGCACCCCATCATGCGCAAGCTGGGATAGCGCCGCGGCTAAGGGCGCGATGGTGGCGGGGGGCACCAGCAGGCCTGTTTCGCCCGCCACCACCTGTTCGCGCGGGCCACGTATATCGGTGGCGACCACGGGCAGGCCGGTCAGCATGGCCTCAATCACGCTCATCGGCAGGCCCTCAAAATGGGAGGGCAGGCAGAAAACATCCGCTGCCGCCAGGAGCCGCGCCACATCATGCCGATAGCCAAGCCGTTGCAGCCTGGGGCCAAGGGCGGCGGCGGCGTGGGCGAAATGCGGTTCCATATCCTCGCCATGGTCGGAAGCGAGCCGTTCGCCCACCACCCAAAGCCGCGCGTTTTCGGGCGTTGCTTCCATGGCGCGCAGCAATTCGGGATAGCCCTTGTGGCGCACCAGCCGAGAGACCGCGATGATCACGCAATCATCGGGATCAGCGCCCAATTCGGCGCGTAAACTACGGCGCGCATCAGCATTAGGATGAAATTGCGCTGGGTCGCGCCCATTCAAAATGGCCGTTGCATGCGGGTGAATACCAAGCCTTCGCGCATCTTCTGCCTCTTCCGCGCTCACGGTCAGATAGACATGCGTGATGCGCCCGGCAGCGCGTTCCAAGTGCAGTGCCAAGGCGCGGCGCCACCAGGGGCCCGGCTGATTGAACAGAAAACCATGGCAGGTATAGGCAATGCGCGGCACGCCGGCTGCCCGCGCCGCCGCGCGTCCGATCAAGCCACTGATCGGCATATGCGCATGCACCAGATCGCAATGCTCGCGCTTCAGGAAATCACGCACCGCCGTATAGGCGCGCCATTGCGCCAAAGGGTTCATGCTGCGCGCCATGGGCATGGCCTCAATGCGAAACCCCTCGGCGCGGGGAATTTCAAGCAAGGGGCCTTCTGCGCAAAGCCCGACAACCTCATGCCCACGCGCGCGGGCACCGCGCATCAGCGGCAGAATGAAATGCCGCATGGCAAAATCTACATTCGCGATGAAGCAGATTTTCATGGGGCGCTTTGCGCGCTCACGCGCTTGGGATGGGTGCCACACCGGGCAGGCTCACGCGCGTGATCGCCCATTGCAGCGAAACCTCATTTTCTTCCGCGTAGAGCACGATTTGCAGGCTGCGCCGCGCCTCACCGCCCAGATAAATGCTGTCTTCCAAAGCAACACGCGCGCCCTTCGCGCGTAGCTTCCAGCCGGCCCCGGAAGCGAGGCGCAGCAGCACGGCACTTTCATCCTGCAAGAGATTGGCGGTGACCGCCGGGTGCAGATGAAAGCGCGCGACGAAAATCGGCACTGGCGCATCGGGCGGCAATTCCAGCACATCCTCGCCGCGCAGATCATCACCTGACTCGGCCAAGTAAAGCCGCCTGCGATGCACCGCGCCAAAGGGGCCGCGCCAGCCATCATGGCTTGCTTCCAGCCATTGCGCGCCGGTTGCTTCCTGGCGTTCCACTTCAATGGTCTCAGGCTTGCGGCCAAGGCCCTCGGGGCGAAGCTCGCTTGAATTGGTGTCGGACAGCACAAGCGTTGAATGCGCGGCGGTGGCGCGGAGAGCATCGCGCCAGCCTTCCTCACCGGCCGGGGCCGCGCCGCAATTGACGATCAGCCGATCACGCCCGACCGACATTTCAAAGGAAAGCGTGCCGGCATGGGCGAAGCGATCCGCGCCACTCGGCAGGCCACCAAGCCCGGTAGCGCCCGCGCGCCCGCGTGGCGGCCCGGCATCCATGATGATGACGCTGCGCCCGGCTTGCAGGCGCTGAAAGCCGGTTTCCGGTAATTCCAGCGCGCCGCGCCCGCGCGCCTGGCCCTGCGTCAGCACAAGATCAAGCAGCGCCGAGTTTTCTTCGCGTGCGCCATTGAACAGCGCCAAGCCGCCATCGCCGTGGCGGAACAGGCGAAGCGCGGGCGCCGCGCGGTCCAGTGCCGCCAGCAAATGCGGCGGCGCTTCCACCCCAACACCATGCAACAGATTGCGGATTTCAATCAGGTCTTGCAGCGCCGCGAGTTGTTGCGCGGGGGAGCGTTCCACATGCCCGCCATCGGGCAGAAATTGACGTTCGATCTCGGCCGGCAGGAAGCGGATGGCGCGTTGCAGATAGGCGTCTTCTTCCAGCGCAACGGCCGCGGCAAGCGCGCCCTTTAGCGCCACCAGCGCGCCGCGATGGTCTTCTTCCGCCGGCAGCGCGCCGACCAGATCGCGCGCATCCTGCGCCAGCCGCTGCATCACCTGACGGCGGAAGACATCCTCGGCGGTGGCAGCGAAAAAATCCCAATGGCCAAGCCAGGCGGAAATGCGCGCGCCGACCACTTCTGCTGCATCGGCGATATCTTCTTCCCACCCACTTTGCAGCCAATCGGCTGTCAGCGCACGGGCGCGCAGCCGCGCGGCATCCGTCCCCAAGGCGCGCAAATCACGCATCCAGGCAAAACCGTGCGCAGAAGCGCGCCAGGTGGGGGAGGCACCTTTGCCGCCCCAGGGCTCACCACCTTCGGCGAGCAGGCGCATGGGGCGGATGGTGCCGGCGAAATCGGCTTCTCCGCGCAGCAGCCGCGCGCCGCGCGCGGCATCGCCCGGCCAAAGATCACGGAAGGGGCGGGCAGGGGCATCGGGCACCCGCACGGGGCGGAGCCGTGCGAGTTTTTGGCGGGCGCCGCGCAGCAGGTTGATCATGCCGCCCCCCCGCGCAATGCCTTGATGGCGGCCGCGTAGTCCGGCGCGCCGAATACGGCGGTGCCGGCCACCAGCACATCAGCGCCCGCATTCAGGCAAAGCGGCGCGGTTTTGGCCGTGACACCGCCATCCACCTGCAAGCGGATATCGCGGCCCGAGGCTTCAATCAGCCGGCGCAGCTTTTCGATCTTTGGCAATTGGCTTTCAAGGAAGCTCTGCCCGCCAAAGCCAGGATTGACCGACATGACCAGGATAAGATCGCAAAGATCCAGCACATGTTCGATGGCCGCGATGGGTGTGGCCGGGTTCAGCACCACGCCGGCCTTTTTGCCCAAACCCCGAATGGTTTGCAGTGAGCGATGCAAATGCGCCCCGGCTTCGGGATGCAGCGAAATCAGATCCGCTCCGGCATCGGCAAAAGCCTGCAAATAAGGGTCAACGGGCGCGATCATCAGATGCACATCAAAGGGGATGGTGGAGTGGCGGCGGAGCGCCTTGATCAGCCCAGGCCCGAAGGAGATATTCGGGACAAAATGCCCATCCATGATATCCAAATGCAGCCAATCCGCACCCGCGGCGGTCACGGCACGCACTTCCTCACCGAGTTTGGCGAAATCGGCGGCGAGAAGCGACGGGGTGATGAGCGGCGGGCGGTGCACGATTCCCTTTGTAACCTTGCGTTCCTGTGGGGACAACCTTGTGTGAAGGTTCAGGGCTTGCTCAATAAGGCGCGCACCACTTCGGCATGGCCCTGATGACGCGGGCCTTCATCCAAGAACACGGTGCCTTCCAGCAATTCCAACACCTCAAGCCCCGCGAAGCATTCCTCCACAATGGCGCGACTCCAGAGCAAGTCGCGCATTTTGGGGCCACCACTACGGCGGCCTTCTTGCGCCGGCGTGAAACATTCCAGCACCAGCAGGCCACCGGGGGCGAGTGCCGCCATGGCGCCGGCCGTGGCCTTCGCGCGATCTTCGGGCGGCAAATGCAGATAAATCCAGGCAATCAGGTCAAAACCGGCGCTCGGCCAATCCCAGGCGGCGGCATCTGCCGTGATGGTGTTCAGCACCACGCCGCGCTGCTTGGCGAGTGAGGCTGCCTTGGCCAGGCCCACGCCGGACCAATCGAGGGAGGTTACCGCTAAACCTTGGCCGGCCAGCCAGACGCCATTCCGCCCTTCGCCATCGCCAACCGCCAGGGCGCGCATGCCGGGGTGCAGCCGATGCGCCTGGGATTGCAAATAAAGGTTCGGCGCCTCCCCAAACTCAAAGCCGCCATTCTGGTAGCGTTCATCCCAGGCCAGGCTTGTGCTCATATGCTTCCTCGCGGGGTGGGGCGCCAATCGGGCGGCGCCAATTCAAAGCCGGCGAAATCAAAGGCGGGGCTGACGGTGCAGCCCACCAGGGTCCAACGGCCAAGCGACACGGCGCTTTGCCACCAGCCCTTTGGCACCAAAGCGAAAGGGCGCTGATGGCGCGAAAGATCGGGGCCGAGATGCACGGCTTCCGCATCATGGCCATCGGGGGAAAGGCTCAGCGCCAGCGGCCCGCCGGCATACCAATGCCAGGCTTCGGCGGCATCCACGCGATGCCAATGGCTGAATTCATCGGCAGCGAGCAGGAAATAGATCGCCGTGCCGGCACCGCGCCCGCCAACTTCTGGCGCATCGCGCCAGATTTCGCGGTAATGGCCGCCCTCCGGATGGGGGGCCAAACCCAGCGCGGCAATGACCTGCGCGGCGGTCACGCCCGGATCGCGCAGGTCAATCATGGTTCAGCCGACCGGGACGGTTTCGGCGAGCGGGGCGAGTTTGGACACCTCCGCAAACCAGGCGGCGAGCTTCGGGCAGGCATCGCGCCAGGGTTCATGTGGGAAGCGAAAATCGAGGTAGCCGAGCGCGCAGGCAATGCTGATGGCGCCGATATCGCCAAGCCCGCGCGGCGGGTCCTTTTCCAGCACGGCCAAAGCGCGTTCGACGGCGGCCTTTTGGCGTGCGTCAAACGCCTTGCGGCCATCATCCTGCGGTTGGCCCATTTGCAGGCGCCGCGCCACGGCGGCATCCAGAATGCCATCGGCGGTGGCTTGCCGGATCATGGCTTTGAGGCGCGGCGCGCTGCCGGTCGGCGGGAAAAGCGGCGCGGCGGCGCCGATCGTGTCCAAATATTCGCAAATCACCGGGCTGTCATAAATCGCCGTGCCATCCTTGGTGACCAAGGCGGGCACTTTGGACAGCGGGTTATCCGCCAGCAGATCAGCCGGCGATTGATGGGGATTGGTGGAGACCTTTTCCAAAAGCCCGCCAATGCCGCGGGCAATGGCGCAGACCATGACTTTCCGCACATAGGGGCTGGCTGGGGAGTAATGCAGTTTCATCTGGCGTTTCCTTGTGTGATATTAACGAAAATTGTCCTTGCCGGCACGGATGCGGGCAAGTGTCGCGATATCCGGCGCACGGACAAAAGGATTGGCGGCGCGTTCGGAAGCGATGGTGCTGGGCAGCGTCGGCTGGCCGGCTGCCCGCTGCGCATGGGCTTCGGCGATGCGCGCCTTCAGCGCGGCATTGTCGGGTTCCACCGTGATGGCAAAGCGCGCATTGCTTTCGGTATATTCATGCCCGCAACACACCAGCGTCTCCCCCGGCAAGGCCGCGAGTGCCGCGAGTGAGGCGAACATCTGCTCTGCCGTGCCTTCCAGCAGGCGCCCGCAGCCGAGCGAAAACAGCGTGTCGCCGCACAGCAGGATATGCGAATCGGCGATGTGGAAGGCGATATGGCCGCGTGTGTGGCCATCACTCGCCAGCACATCGGCCTTGCTGCCCAGTACATCCACCGTGTCGCCGGGCGCAACCGCCTGATCAAGTGGCGGCAGGCGGTGCTTATCCGCCGCCGCACCCACCACCTTGGCGCCATAGCGCGCCACCAGGCCCGGCACGCCGGCCACGTGATCGCCGTGGTGATGCGTCAGCAGGATCAGATCAAGCTTGCCGCCCATGGCTTCGATCACCGCGGCCACGGGCGCGTCTTCCGCCGGGTCGCAGACCGCAAGGCGGCCATCGGCGGCGCGGAGCAGCCAGGCGTAATTATCGGAAAGGCAGGGAATCGGGGTCGCGGTCAGTGCCATGGGGGTACCTTGTCAGGGGGCCATCCCATGCGGCCCCGGAAGCGACTATATCTACCCGTATGCGCGAGGAAATCCATGGCCTGGCCGAGTTCTACGCCGCCCCGGCGGGCGGGCTGACCGCGCGGCTGCTGCGCCGGCGCTTGGCCACGCTGTGGCCGCGGCTGACGGGGCTTGATGTGCTGGGTATTGGCCATGCCGAGCCCTATTTGCCGCTATGGCGTGAAGAAGCAGCGCGCTGCATCGCGCTTGCCCCGGCGCAGCTTGGCCCGGCGCGCTTCGCCCATGGCGGGGTTTCATCTGCCGTATTGGCCGAAGAAGATGCGCTGCCGTTCCCGGATTTGAGCTTTGATCGCATCCTGCTGGTGCATGGGCTGGAAGCGGCTGAGAATGCCGGGCGCTTGCTGCGTGAATGTTGGCGCCTGCTGCGCGATGATGGGCGCTTGCTGGTGGTCGCCCCCAATCGGCGCGGCATCTGGGCGCAGTTTGACCATACGCCCTTCGGCCATGGCCGGCCTTATTCGCCGGGACAGATTTCCAAGCTGTTGCAGGCGCAGATGTTTCGCGTAGAACGCCGCGACGCTGCGCTTTACGTGCCGCCCTTCACGCCCCTGATGCGCGCCGGCACGGCCTGGGAGAAAGCCGGCCGCACCATCTGCCCCGCGCGCTTGGCGGGGCTTTGTCTGATTGAGGCTGAGAAGGATATCTTCGCTGCCATGCCGGCCGGGGCGGTGCGGCTCCGCCGCCGTGTGCTTTTGCGTACCTGATTGGCCTTTTGCGGCGCTTGGTCCATGCTTCGGCCATGGCCCAGGGAGAAACGCCATGAACCAAGACCCACGCTGGCAGCAAAGCCTGCGCTATCCGGACCCATCCATTGTGGCGCTGGAGGCAAGCTTCAAGAAATACCATCTGGCGCTTTCGGCTGTGGAGCGCCTGTATCACGGCACGCGCTGGGGTGAGGGGCCGGTCTGGCTTGGCGATGCGCGCTGCCTTTTATGGTCCGATATCCCAAACAATCGCGTGTTGAAATGGGATGAGGAAACCGGCGCTGTCAGCGCCTGGCGCAAGCCCGCCAACAACGCCAATGGCCATACACGGGACCGTCAGGGCCGCGTGATTGCGTGTGAACATTTCGGCCGCCGCGTGGTGCGCTTTGAATATGATGGCGCGATTACGGTGCTGGCCGATAGCTACAAGGGCAAGCGGTTGAACAGCCCGAATGATGTTGTGGTGAAATCCGATGGGTCCATCTGGTTCACCGACCCTCCCTTCGGCCTGATGGCAAATTATGAAGGCGAACGCGCGACACCTGAATTGCCGCATACCAATGTCTATCGCATTGATGGCCAAAGCGGCGAAATCACCTTGGTGGCCGATGATGTGAACCATCCGAATGGTCTGGCCTTCAGCCCGGATGAGAAGATCCTTTACGTCATCGAAAGCCGCGCCGATCCGCGCAATATCCTCGCCTATGATGTGGCGGCGAATGGCAAAACTTTGCGCCGGCGCCGCATTTTCGTGGCGTGTCAGCCGGGCGAGACGCCGGATGGCTTCCGCGTGGATGTGGATGGCAATCTCTGGTGCGGCTGGGGCATGACGGCCGAGTTCGATGGCGTGCGTGTCTATAACAATGCCGGCGCGCCCATCGGCCATATCCATTTGCCGGAACGCTGCGCCAATGTCTGCTTCGGTGGGCGTTATCGCAACCGGCTATTCATGGCCGCCGCGCAATCCTTGTATGCGCTTTACGTGAATACCGAGGGCGTCAAGGGCGGTTGAGCCTTTCGCGCGGCACTTCGATGGTCATGGCGAGCAGCCGGAAGGAATGGCTCTTGCCATGGCCATCAAGATTGAGGCTGCCATTCACGCCGCCTTCCAGCACATCATCAATCACGAAATTAAAGGCTTGCAGCAGCGGCAGATCGTAGCGCGTGCAGCCGGTGGCCCCGCGATGGCGAAACAGCGCCAGCACCCTCTCCGCCGTGACCTGTTCGGCGAGCAGATCATAATGCGCCGGATCATAAGGCATGAGGGAAAGATTGACGCGACTGCCCTTATCGCCGGCGCGGCTATGGGCGATATCATGCAGGGTGATGGTGGTGGCTTCAGCCATGGCTTACGACCTGTTTTGAGATTGGATGGCAATGGACCCAACGCATAAGGAAGGGGCGACCTTCGGAACACAACAGCCACCGATCACTATCCCCAAGCATTGACAGTTCCGTCATGATGGATGGATCACGCTGCCCCATCGAAAACACGTCACAGCGGAAATGTTGCGCCAGTCTTTGCAGGAAAGCGGCTTCCGGGTTCGGATTGGTAGCGATGAAGCGGCCATGCAATTCGACGATCAGCTCCGCATCCTGCAGGCGCTGGAGCAGATTGTCGGTGAGCAGGCTGAATTCCCCGCCTTCGATATCAATGATGATGAGGGTTCGCGAGAGATCAATTCCCTGCAGCGCTGGATCATTCAGGAAATCCGCATCGGCTCGGCCCAGAATGGAGACACGATCAGCGACCCCGTTAGTGTCGGCCGCATGTTTGATCGCTGCCTGACCTTCGTCTTTCTGCTCGAAACAAATACTGCGGGCCGCAAGGCCGCTTTTGACCAGGCCAACACCATAATAGCCATCACCCGTGCCAAGATTGATCACGCAGTCCCATTTTCTGTGGCGTGCTGCGATTCTCTCTAGAACTTCCTGTTCATAAAGCCCCAATAGTTTTGGGCCTATGTCTCCCTTGCCCCATAACTGTTGTTCATTGAGGCGAAAGCCCTTCAACGGGCCATAGCTGACTATTCCCTGAAGACGATTATAGAGAAGCCTCCCAAGCACCAGGCGACGTGCTTCGACGGCCTGCTGCGTCAGTTGGTTGAGAAGTTGGTCGTTGTTCACCGCAGCGGTCTTTCAGTTCCACTCCCGCGCCGGCAGCACGCGTGTTTCGGTGGGAACTTGGTCGCGCGGGACCAGAAAGCTCCGTGTCAGGATGCGTGGCGTGACGCGCCAGCGTGCGCCGGATGTACCGGCGGTGCCGCAGCACAGCAAAGCGAGCGCTTCACGCGATGCCTGATCCGCATCATCACGCGTAGTGGCCTCGACCGCCAGCCGAATGCGGATATCTTGCGGTGCCGGCCCATCATAACCGCGCCACAGCGCCCCATCATCCGAATCATGCACGGAAGCAACACCAATCAGATCGACCCGCGCACGGCGCGCCAGGCCGCGGCGCTTGACGCGTTCCAGCAGCACATCCGCGGTCGCCTTGGCGCGCGCCAAAGCATTGGGGCCAGCGACGCTGATTTCACCCTCACCGAGCCAGGAACCTTCGTAACAGGCGGTGACCTTCAGCAAATCGGGGCGCGGGTTGCCCCGCAGGCCATGCACCGCCACGCGATCCTTGCCCGACATACTCAGATGCGCGGCAGTGATATCCAGCGTCACATCGGGCGTGATGTAGCGCGCGGGATCATGCACCTCATACAAAAGCTGTTCTTTCACCGTGCGCAGATCAACAATGCCGCCCGTGTCCTCCGGCTTCGTGATCAGCAGCGACAAATCGCGCCCGACTTCGGCGATGGGAAAGCCGATATTGGCGGGGTCTGGAATATCCTTGAAACCGGGATCCCAAAAAACGCCGCCGGTCACCTGGCTGCCGCATTCCAGCAAATGCCCCGTTGCCGCACCAACCGCGAGCGCCTGCCAATCATCCTCGGCCCAGCCGAAATGATGCATCAGTGGCGCGATGGCGAGTGCCGGGTCCGAAGTGCGCCCCGCCACGACGATTTGCGCGCCGGCTGCAAGGGCTTCTGCCAAGGGTGCGGCACCGATATAGGCATTGGCGGAAACCAGCCTCCAGGAAGACATATCAAGCCCGGTATCGGCTTCATGCACCGCCATACGATCAAGGTTGATGCTGGTGGAAACATCATCACCGGTGACAAGCCCGATGCGGAGTTCCGGCAGGCCAAGCCGCTTCGCCAACCGCGCAATGGCGCGCGCGGCAGCAAGCGGATTGGCCGCACCAAAATTGCCGAGGATTGGGATGCCCGCGCGCGCCGCATCGGCCAGGATTGGTTCCAACAGCGGTTCCAGCATGGGCTCATAGCCCGCTTCGGGATCGCGGCGGCGTTCCAATTGTGCAAGCGCTACGGTGCGTTCGCCCAGGCATTCAAAGAACATCGCCGCCGGCAGGCCGCGCTTGATCAGGCTGCGCATCACCGGAATGGGCGCATCCACGCGGTCGCCTGAAAAACCGGCGCCATTGCCGACGAGAAACAGATCACTCACGCCAAGCACTCCTTGATTGCGGCGCCGAGTATGGCCGCGTCGCTATCGTCAAAGGCAATCGGGTTGATGGCAAGCAGGCCCTGGCCAATGCGCCCGGCATCAAGATGAATGGCCGGGCGATGGGCGCGCAGCCTGGCATCCGCTTCATGGGCAGCGGTAGCATCAGGCAGGCGCCATTCCAGCATGGGCAGTCCAGGCTTGGCGCCATCCGGCACTAGGCGAAGGCTTGCCGGGTGCCCTGCCGCCGCCAGCACGGCTTCAAGCCGCGCCTGCCAGCGGGCGCTACGCTCAGCCGGGTTGTCCGCGACAAAACGCCGCAAGGCGACGATCAGGCCGATGATTTCTTCCTTGCCGATCTTGCAGGAACGTCCAATGCCGTGATGAGGCAGGCCACGCATTTGCGCGAGTGGTGAGAATTCCGGCGGCGCGATGAAATCCGCTTCCGGCATATCAAGGTCAAGCATTTGCGCGAGTGCGGATGAAACCAGATCACGCCGCTCGGCGAGGATGCCGGAAGATTGCGGCCCACCCAAAGCCTTGCCGCCGGAAAAACACACCAGATCGGCGCCTTCGGCAATGAAGCGCTTCAGGTTTTCAGCGGGGGGCAATTGCGCCGCTGCATCCACCAAGATGGGGATGTGCCGTTCACGCGCCACACGAACCACATCACGCAAAGGCGGTTCGCTATTGGTGCCCGCAAGGTAATAGATCGCTGCCGTGCGATCTGTGATTGCGTCAGCAATTTCCCAGGGCGCGGCATCCCGCACACCGGGGCCGGAAATACGGTCCGGAATGCCGATTTCAATAATGCGCCCACCCGCCACACGCAGCGCGCGGTCATACATATTGCGTTGGCTGCGGATGGTGATGAATTCATCCGGCATGCCGCGGGTTTCGGGCAGGCGGTTCATCGCGCCCGGATCAAGCCGGGCCATGCAAGCTGCTGCGCCCAGCAACACAGCGGCGGAAGCGCCAGAGGTGACAATGCCAGCTTCCGCGCCGGTGGCTTTGCTGATCTCTCGGCTGGCGGCGGCTTGCAGATGGTGCATTTCAACGGTGGCGCGCGCGGCTTCCGCCATGGCGGCCAGCACCTCGGGCGCCATCAGCCCGCCTGAAAGCCGCGTATTGGTGCCATAGGCATTGATGATGCGCGGCACGCCAAGATCATCGTAAATCATGCGGGTTGTTCCGAAAGAGTGCGGCGCAAAGCATCTCGCCAAAGCGCATAGCGATTATCCGCTTCGGTGCGATTCATTTGTGGCATGAAACGGCGTTCCAGGCGCCAATGCGTCGGCCCCGCCGCGCCTGGCGGCGCGCAAAGCCCGGCCTGCATGCCGGCCAGATAAGCCGCGCCGAGTGCGGTGGTTTCCAGCACGGTCGGGCGATCCACCGGCGCGCCCAGCTGGTCGGCCAGGAATTGCATGGTCCAATCGGAAGCCACCATGCCGCCATCAACGCGGAGCACGGTTTCGCGCGCGCCCTGCCAATCCGCATGCATGGCTTCGATCAGATCGCGTGTTTGAAACGCGACACTTTCAAGGGCAGCGCGGCAAAGCTCGGCGCGGCCAGCACCACGCGTCAGGCCGAAGATCGCAGCTTGCGCCTTGGCATCCCAATGCGGCGCGCCAAGCCCGGCAAAGGCCGGCACGAGCACCACGCGCTGCGCGGGATCAGCCTGCGCGGCCAGAATGCCCGCTTCCCTCGCTTCCTTGATGATGCCAAGCCCATCGCGGAGCCACTGCACCGCAGCACCGGCGACGAAAATCGCGCCTTCCAGCGCGTAATGGCGCTTGCCCTGCAATTGATAGGCAATGGTCGTCAGCAGCCGATTGCGTGATGCCACGGGCGTTTCGCCTGTATTCAACAACGCAAAACATCCCGTGCCATAGGTGGATTTCACCATGCCTGGCGCGAAGCAACCCTGGCCGATAGTTGCCGCCTGTTGGTCACCCGCCATGCCGCGAATAGGAATGGCGGCACCGAGCAAGGCGGGATCGGTTGCGCCGAAATCCCCCGCGCAATCACGCACTTCGGGCAGGATGGCTTCCGGGATGCGAAACAGCCGCAGCAGATCAGCATCCCAAACGCCACGGCGGATATCGAATAGCATTGTGCGCGCGGCATTGGTGGCGTCTGTTGCATGCACGCGCCCGCCGGTCAGGCGCCACAGCAAAAAGCAATCCACCGTGCCGAAAGCCAGCGCGCCGCGTTCCGCCGCTGCCCGCGCGCCCGCGATATTGTCCAGCATCCAGGCAAGCTTGGTCGCGGAGAAATAGGGATCTGCCAGCAGCCCTGTGCGTTCCGTCAGCAGCGCCTCATGCCCCTCAGCGCGGAGTTTCGCGCAGGCATCCGCCGTGCGGCGATCCTGCCAGACGATGGCGCGATGCAGGCAGCGACCCGTGGCACGATCCCAAAGCAGCGTGGTTTCGCGCTGATTGGTAATGCCAATGCCGGCGACATCAGCCGCGCTGCCGGCGGCCTTTTCCAAAGCCTGACGCAAGGTAGTGATGGCGCCTTGCCAGATATCCTCCGGCTCATGCTCAACCCAACCAGGTACGGGGAAATGCTGCGGCAATTCCATCTGCGCTGTCGCACGCGGCGCCAGATCGGCCCCGAAGGCGATGGTGCGCGTAGAGGTCGTGCCCTGATCGAGCGCAAGCAGCAAAGGGGTCTTCATGCCGTGGCCTTTCCTTCCCGCATATAGCATAATGCGGGAAAGGAGATTGCGCGATGGCCATTCAGCTTTACGAACTCTGCGGCGCCGATCCGGCGCGGCGCTTCAGCCCCTATTGCTGGCGGAGCCATTTGGCGCTGGCGCATAAGGGCCTGGACTTTGAGACCATTCCCTGGCGCTTCACGGAAAAGGCAGCAATTGGCGCCCATGGGGCGCAGAAGGTGCCGGTGATGCTGGATAATGACCGCGCGATCATCGATTCCTGGGTGATTGCGGAATATCTGGAAGATAGCTATCCGGATCGGCCTTCGCTGTTTGGTGGTGCCGGCGGGCGGGCGCTGGCGCGCTTCATCAATGGCTGGGGCGATGCTGTGCTGCATGCCGGGATTGCGCGGCTGGTGGTTTCAGACATTCCGCAGCATCTGGCGCCGGAAGATGCGGCGTATTTCGTGCCGGATCGGGAAAAGCGGTTTGGCATGGCACTTGAAGCCGTGACGGCGGATCGTGCGGAACGTGTGAAGGGTTTTCGCGATAGCTTGATGCCGGTGCGGATTGCGCTGCGTTCTGCGCCGTTTCTGCATGGTGATGCGCCCGGCTATGCGGATATGATTGTGTTCGGCGGTTTCCAATGGGCGCGCTGCGTCAGCGCCTTCCCGCTGCTGGCAAAGGATGATGCTGTTTATGCCTGGCGGGAGAGGATGCTGGATGCCTATGGCGGCATCGCCCGTGCAGCACCCGCCTATGCGGAAGCCTGAGAGGCGCCTGTTTTTCGCTTGAAAGGCGGCGCGCTTCGCGCTTGGCTTTCGGTGTTCGCTGCGATCCAAAAGCCAGGAGGCCGCCATGCCCATACCCACCCTGATCCGCAACGCCGCCTGGACTGCCGAATGGGATGCGGCGGCGGGTAGGCATGTCTATGGCCAGGGCCGGGATGTGCTGCTTGCCGATGGGCGCATCGCTGCCATTGCGCCACACGATCCGAATGCACCGCCGCCCGCCGGCGCTGAGGTAATTGATGGCAGCAAGCTTCTGGTCATGCCTGGGCTCATCAATATCCATACCCACCCAACAACGGAACCTGCCGGGCGCGGCGTGCGCGAAGATCATGGTGTGCCGGAACAGCAAATGACCGGTTTGTTCGAACGCCTGCAAGCCTTTCGCATGGATCAGCAAGGCCAAGCCGCCGCCATGCGTCTTGCCTATGCGGAGCTGATGTCGGCGGGCGTCACCAGCGTGGTGGATTTGTCGCCGCCTTTTCCATCCTGGCTTTCCATCATGGCGGAAACTGGGCTCCGTGGTTGGGCGGGCGCTGGCTATGCCGCGGCGCGCTGGGGCATGGAAGCACCGCAAACCGTAACCTGGATGTGGAACCGGGAAGATGCGCGCCGGCAATTCGATGCCGCCAAGCAATTCATGAAGGAAGCCGAGGCCGACCCCTCTGGCCGCCTGACCGGCATCGTCTTCCCCGCGCAAATTGACACGGTGGAGGAGGAGATGCTGCGCGAAAGCATCGCCTATGCTGCCGAAACGGGCCGCCCCTTCACCACCCATATCGCGCAATCCGTGGTCGAAGTGCGGGAGATGATTCGCCGCCATGGCATCACCCCCATTCAATGGGCTGCGAATATCGGGCTGCTGACGCCGCGCAGTATTCTGGGCCATGCGATTTTTGTCGATGAACATATCTCGATCGGCTGGCATACCGCAAAGGATGTCGGGCTGATCGCGGATACAGGTGCGACGGTCGCGCATTGCCCGTCGCCCTTTGCGCGCTATGGGGAGCATTTGCGCCATTTCGGCAAGTATCGCGCGCGCGGTGTCAATCTTGGTTTCGGTACGGATTGCGCGCCGCATAATCTGATTGAGGAAATGCGCCTTGCCATCATCCTGGCACGCAATGCCTGCCGCGATGTCGCTGCCGCCGATACCGGCAGCGTCTTCCACGCGGCGACAATTGGCGGTGCGAGCGCGCTGTGTCGGCCCGATCTGGGGCGCTTACATCAAGGCGCATCGGCGGATGTGGTCCTGGTGGATTTGGCGCATCCCTTGATGACACCCCCGCGTGATCCCTTGCGCGCGCTGGTCTTCCACGCCGCCGATCGCGCCGTGCAGCGCGTGCTGGTGGGCGGGGAGACGATTTATGCTAATGGCAAGCCGACCAGGCTGAATGTTGCCGACGCAGCCGGCATTCTGGCGGAAAGTCAGGCCAAGATGCTGCGCGATTCAGTGGGGCGGGATTATCGTGGGCGGATCGGTGATGAGATCGCGCCGATCAGCCTCCCGTTACATTAGTCAAGGCTTGCCAGCCCGTTTGGAGCCTGTAAACCCTGCCGGAAACAGGAGGCTAGCCATGGCATTGATTGATCGGATCGGGGTGGATGTTGGGCGCAAGCTGAAGCTTGAAGACGCCATTGAATGGGCGGCGCGTAACCAGGTGCGCCACATAGATATCCAATTGGACACCGGCGCAAACAAGGTGACGATGTTTGATGATGCGCGCTGCCGCGCCATTGTCGCCTCGGCCCGCGCCAATGGCGTGACGATTGCGCTGCACACGCTCTCCGCCGTGAATGTGGCGGAATATTCGCCCTTCCTCTCGGAAGCCGTGGATGCCTATATGCGCGCCTATATTGAAGTGGCGCCGAAGCTTGAAGCGGAATGGATCGTGGTGCATGCCGGCTATCACTTCACCGCCGATGTGCCGATGCGCATGGAAGCGGGACGGGATCGCTTGCAGCGCATGGTGCAGCACGCGGAAAAGCATGGCGCGCTACTGCTGTTGGAAAACCTGAATGTCGAACCCCCGACGGCGGAAGTGCATTATCTGGCCCATACGCAAGAAGAATGGCGCTATTATTACGATGCCATTCATTCGCCTGCCTTCGCGCTTTCCTTCACCGCCAATCACGCGCATCTGATGCCTGATGGTGTCGCTTCCTGGGTGGCGGGCATTCCGATGGACCGTGTGCGGGAAGTGCGGCTCGCGGATTGCTGGCGCAATGGGCATGAGGAACATCTGGTGCCCGGCCAGGGCGATTTCGATTTCGGCGATATGTTCCGCCTGATCGAAGCGCGTGGCTTTACGGGCCATTACACCAATGCCTTTGGGTCGCTTGAAGAAATGCAATGGGCGCGCGGCTATATGGTGGAAAAAGCGCGCGCGGCGGGGGTGAAGGTGGATTGATCCGCCCCGGTTATCGCGCCTCATTGATCAGGCCAAGCAGCCGGCGCTTATCGGCGATATCGCGCGCGAGCCTTGCCGCAAGGCTCGCCGCATCGGCCTCTGGCCGCGTTGGTTGGAACATGCGCGCGCCGACATTGCGGTGGGCCTCGTCGCGCGCCGCTTCCAGGCAGGCGGCTTCCAGCCTGGCGATGGCGGCGGGCGGCGTACCGGCGGGGGCGAAAAGCCCGCCAAAGCTGGTGGGCGCGACAGCAAAACCCTGTTCCATCACGGTCGGTACTTCGGGCAGCAGCGGGTGACGCTCAGGCGCAAAAACGCCAAGCGTACGCAACCCCCCAGCAGCGAGCGATCCCATTACCAGCACGGCGAAATCCACGCGGCCGGCGCGCAAATCCGTCACCACCGCGGGCTCTCCGCGATAGGGCACATCCTGCACCTGCACGCCCGCAACCTCCGCCAATTCTATCGCGGCCAGATGCGGGACCGAGGCAATGCCCTGATGCCCATAGGTGATGGCAGCGGGCCGTGTGCGGGCGGCAGCGATAAGATCAGCCAGTGAATTGAAAGGGCTTTCCGGGCGCACCGCAATCGCCATGGCATTTTCGAAGCTTTGGCAGACCGGTACAAAAGATGCGGCGGTGAAGCCAACGTCGCCGCGCGCGGGCAGGACGGAGAAAACCACTGCCGGGGCGAAAAGCAGGTAATGCCCATCGGGTGTGGCGCGTGCCGCTTGCGCGGTACCAACGCCGCCAGCAGCGCCGTCGCGATTGACCACCACCACGGGCTGACCAAGCCGCGGCGCCATGCCGGCTGCGAGTGCGCGGGCCAATTGGTCGGTCGTGCTGCCGGCAGCATAGGGGTTCAGGATGGTGACTGGCCTATCCGGAGCCCATTGCTGCGCCACGGCAATATCCAGGCTGTAAAACGCAAAAAATGCCATGACCCAACGCAGCATGTCTTCCTCCCTTGGCCTTTAGGCGGCTTTGGCGCCATTATGGCCGCAAGCAAGGGGATTGCGCCATGGCCATTACCGCATTGGGCTATCTGGAACTTCGCGCCAGCCAGTTGGATGATTGGGCCGGCTTCGGCCCGCGTCTGCTTGGGCTGATGCTCGCTGAAAAATCCACGACCGAAATCGCCTTCCGCATGGATGATCGGCGCCAGCGCGTGATCATCAGCGCTGATGCGCATGATGGCCTCGGCGCCTTTGGCTGGGAAGTGGCGGATGCACCAGCGTTGCAAGCCATGGCGGCACGCCTGGAAGCGGCGGGGCATCGCGTGGCAGCCGGCAGCGCCGCCTTGGCCGCGCGGCGGCATGTGGCGGAGGTGATTGTCACCGCCGATCCGCTCGGCAATCGGGTGGAGTTGTTTCATGGGCCGGAAGTGACCGACCGGCCTTTCATCCCTGGCCGCGCGATTTCCGGCTTTCGCACCGGGCCGCTCGGCATGGGCCATGCCGTCTTGAATGTGACGCGCATTGAAGATGTACTGCCCTTCTATCGGGAAGTGCTCGGCTTTGGGCTTTCGGATTGGGTGGAAAATCCCTTCCGCGCCTATTTCATGCATGTGAATGGCCGGCATCATTCGCTGGCACTGATTGAAACGGGCAAGGCATCCTTGCATCACCTCATGATGGAATGCCTGAGCCTCGATGATGTCGGGCAGGGCTATGACATTGCGCTGTCTGAGGAAGGCCGCATCGGCACCACGCTTGGCCGCCACACCAATGATTGGATGACAAGTTTTTATGCGCGCACGCCGGGGGGCTTTCTGGTCGAATATGGCTGGGGCGGGCGGCATATAGACCCTGGCTCTTGGCAGGCCGAGCGTATGGATAGCGGACCAAGCCTATGGGGCCATGATCGGCATTGGGCCGGGGCAGAAGCGGTCGCCAGGGGGCGAGATATGCGCATGGCTGCGGCAGCGCGCGGCGAAAGGGCGCCGGTGCAGGTGCTACCCGGCAATCACACTCTAATGCCTGGCGCCTGCCCCTGGTGGGATGGGCTGCGCGGCGCGGCGGAATAGCGCGCGGCTTTTCCTTGCAATCCCCACTATCCCCAGGGGGCGACTCCTCCGCGCTGGGCTATAAGGGCGCATGAATAATTTTGACCCATCGCCCGGCGCCACCCCCGGGGCAGGTTTGCTCGGCTTGTCGCAGCGTATTCCGCCGTCCAATTTGGCCGCCGAACAGGCGCTGCTGGGCGCGCTTTTGGCCAATAACAAGGCGTTTGAACGTGTCGGCGAATATCTGGCGCCGGAACACTTCGCCGATCCGGTGCATGGGCGGATTTTCCACGCCATCAAGCGCCGCGTGGAAGCGGGCCAGCTTGCCGATGCGGTGACGCTCCGCGCCGAGTTTGAACATTCCGGATTATTGGATGAGGTCGGCGGCCCGGCCTATTTGGCGCAGCTTCTCTCGGCCATGGTCGGTGTCATTAATGCCGGCGAATATGGCCAGGTGATCTATGATGCCTGGCTCCGCCGCCAATTGGTGGATTTGGGCGAGGTGGTGGTGAACCGCGCCTTTGGTGCGGAAGCCGAATTGGACGCCAAGGCGCAATTGGAATCCGCCGAACAGGCCTTGTTCGAATTGGCCAAGGAAGGCGGCGCGGGGGAGGGTGGTTTCCTCACTTTTGAACGCGCCCTGACCATCGCCGTGCATCACGCGGAAAAGGCTTTCACCACACCTGGCGGGGTTTCCGGCCTGCCAACAGGCTTGCGCGATTTGGACAACAAGACCGGCGGGCTGCACCCATCCGATCTGCTGATCATTGCGGGCCGGCCTGGCATGGGCAAAACGGCTCTTGCGACCAAAATCGCCTTTGGCGCGGCGAAATCCGTGCTGCGCGCCGCGCAGGAATCGGATCCGAATGCAGTGCCCAAGGGTGGGGTTGCGCTTTTCTCCCTCGAAATGAGTGCGGATCAATTGGCAACACGTTTGCTGGCCGAGGAATCACGCATTTCCGGGGATCGCATCCGGCGCGGTGAAATCAGCCAGCGCGATTTTGACCGGTTTCTGGAAGTCAGCCGCGAATTGGCATCGCTGCCCTTGCATATTGATGACACGCCGGCGATCAGCATTTCGGCGCTGCGCACGCGCTGCCGGCGTTTGCAGCGCACCAAAGGGCTTGATCTGATTGTGGTTGACTATTTGCAATTGATGCGCCCGGCAGCGGGCACGCGGCCGGAAAGCCGAGTACTCGAAATCAGCATGATCACCCAGGGGCTGAAGGCACTCGCCAAGGAATTATCGGTGCCGGTGATTGCGCTGTCGCAGTTGTCGCGTGCCGTGGAAAGCCGTGAGGACAAGCGCCCGCAGCTTTCGGATTTGCGTGAATCAGGGTCGATCGAACAGGATGCCGATGTGGTCATGTTCGTCTATCGTGATGATTATTATTTGATGCAGCGCGCACCGAAGGAGCTTGCCTACGACAACACAGAGAAATTCCAGGGTGCCCTGGATAAATGGCAGAAGGACATGGAAATGGCGCATAACAAGGCGGAGCTGATCATCGCCAAGCAGCGCCATGGCCCAACCGGCACCATCAAATTGTTCTTCGAAGCGGAATTCACCCGCTTTGGGGATTTGGATACCCAGCATGATGATGGTTTTGCGGGCTGATCCCGCTTTTGCATGATGGACCCAACCGCGGTTCTGCATATTGACCTTGCGGCCATTGCGGCGAATTGGCGCGCGCTGGCGGCACGCGCGGCACCCGGCGCGGTCGCAGGGGTGGTGAAGGCCAATGCCTATGGGCTTGGTGCGGCGCGCGTCGCGCCTGCGCTACATGCCGCAGGCTGCCGGCATTTCTTTGTCGCGCATCTGGCCGAAGGCATCGCGCTGCGCGCAGCCCTTGGCGCCGGGCCGATGATTGCCGTGTTGAATGGCTTCGTGCCCGGCGCGGACCAGGACGCTGGCCTGGTCCCGGTGTTGAACAGCCTTGGCGATGTGCTTGCCCATGCGGCTGCGGGACGCAGCGCGAACTGGGCGCAACCTGCGCTGTTGCATCTGGATACCGGCATGGCGCGGCTTGGGCTGGATGCAGGCGAACAGGCGCGGCTTGCCACCGATCGCTCTCTGCTGGCGGGGCTCGATCTGCTTTACGTCATGTCGCATCTGGCCTGCGCGGATGAACCGGATCATCCCTTGAATGCCGAACAGGCCGCGCGTTTTGCCCGCGCCTGTGCGGTTCTGCCAAGGCTCAAGCGGTCCTTCGCCAATTCATCAGGGCTGTTTTTGGGCGCGGATTACGCCTCAGACCTCGCCCGGCCAGGCTGCGCGCTTTACGGCATCAACCCCACCCCCGGCGCCCCCAACCCGATGCGGCCGGTGATCCGGCTGGAAGCGCCCATTCTGCAAATCCGTGATATCCCGGCCGGTGCCTCGGTAGGCTATGGCGCTTCCTTCATGGCAGCGCGCCCCAGCCGGATCGCCACCATTGCGGTTGGCTACGCGGACGGCTACCTGAGAAGCCTATCCGGGCGAGGTGTCGCGGCCTATCGCGACATGATTCTGCCGATGGTGGGGCGCGTTTCCATGGATTTGATCACGCTGGATGTGACGGAAGCGCCGGGGCTGGCGCCGGGGGATCGCGTCACGCTGATTGGCGGTAATGCGCCACCGCCGGATGATCTGGCAGCGCAAGCCGGCACGATTGGCTATGAGATCCTGACCTCATTCGGCGACCGCTACCGCCGCGACTACGGGGCGGGCTGAGCTTGGCCGCGATCCTCGATCCCGTCGCCACCCTTGGCCGCGCCGTGCTGGGTGCGCTGCAGCGCATTGGCGCGGTGGTGCTGTTCGCGCTGGAGGGTATTTCGCATCTGCTGCGCCCGCCCTTTTATGGCCGGCTGTTTTTGCGCCATGTGGTGGAAATTGGTTATTTCTCGCTGCCCGTCGTGGCGCTGACGGCGATTTTCACCGGCATGGTGCTGGCGCTGCAAACTTATACGGGTTTCGCGCGCTTCAATGCCGAGGGGGCGGTCGCGAATGTTGTGGTGCTTTCCATCACGCGCGAATTGGGCCCGGTGATTGCTGGGCTGATGGTGGCTGGGCGTATTGGTGCTGCCTTTGCCGCTGAAATCGGCACCATGCGCGTGACCGATCAGATTGACGCGCTGACCACGCTTTCCACCAACCCGATGAAATACCTGGTTGCACCGCGGCTTTTGGCCGGCGCCATCGCCTTGCCCTTTCTGGTGCTGATTGCCGATACGCTGGGCGTGATGGGTGGCTGGCTGATTGGCACGGCAAAGCTTGGCTTCAGTTCTGCCGGGTATCTGCGCGCGACGCTTGATTTCATGCAAACCATGGATGTGGTCTCGGGCCTCGTGAAGGCATCGGTCTTTGGTTTTATTATCGCGCTGATGGGCTGCTGGTGTGGCTATAACAGCAAGGGCGGCGCGCAGGGTGTGGGTGCTGCGGCAACATCGGCGGTGGTGACATCTTCCATCCTGATCCTGGCGCTTGATTACATCATCACCGAAATGTTCTTCGCGCGATGAGTGGCGCGGTGCCGAAAATCCGCCTGCGCGGGCTGTCAAAAGCCTTTGGCCCGAAGCAGGTGCTGGATGGCGTGGACCTCGATATCCGCGCGGGCCATGGCATGGTCATTCTGGGTGGCTCTGGTTCTGGCAAATCCGTCACCATCAAATGCATTCTGGGGTTGATTGAACCCGATGCCGGCAGCATTGAAATTGATGGCCGCAACATCCTGACCTTGCCGCGGCGGGAGCGTGAGGCGCTGAATGACCGCATCGGCATGCTGTTTCAGAACGGCGCGCTGTTTGACAGCCTGCCGGTCTGGGAAAATGTCTGCTTCAAGCTACTGGCGCAAAAGCGCATTGCCCGCGCCCGTGCGCGCGACAAGGCGGCCGAGGTCCTGGCGCAAGTGGGCCTTGCCGCATCGGTGGGTGATCTTTCGCCGTCTGAGCTTTCGGGCGGCATGCAAAAGCGCGTCGCACTCGCCCGCGCCATCGCCGCCGAGCCCGAGATCATTTTCTTCGATGAACCGACAACCGGCCTTGATCCCATCATGGGCGCGGTGATTGATGGGCTGATTGTGGATGTAGTGCATCGGCTGGGCGCCACGGCGGTTTCCATCACGCATGACATGGCAAGCGCGCGCCGCATCGGCGATGATGCCGCCATGATCCATAAGGGCCGCATCATCTGGACCGGTGAGGCCGCGAAGCTTGGCGATACCGGCAATGCCATGGTGGACCAATTCGCCCGTGGTGAGCGGGAAGGGCCGATACAGATGGAATTGAGGAAGTAGGGACGCAGATCAAAAAGAAAGTGCGTCTAAGACCCCGCGAAATATCTGCAGGGTCAGGTTTCCCAAGCCTCATGAGGTCTTCTGGCAGCGTTTGACTGGAGCGTGTTGCGTTCACATGGGGTCACGCAATCCGCCCTAATCAGCGGTCGCCCCGGAAGCGCGGATAATCGGAATCCATAGCGCCAATTGCTGATCCCAAAACACTGCCAATTCCGCTGCGCTGGTGCCCCTTGGGTCAACGCCAACATCCATCAGCCTTTGGCGAATGGTGGGGTCTGCCACGGCCTCTCGGGCGGCGCGTTCCAGCCGCGCGACAACTGCAGGCGGCGTGCCCTGCGGCGCAAATACCGCATGCCAATTATAGCTTTCATAGCCAGGCAGTCCGGCTTCTTCGGCGGTGGGTACCTCAGGCAGGGTTGGGTTGCGCTGGCGCGTGCCCATGGCGAGCGCGCGCAATTGCCCCGCGCGCACCTGCGGGATCACGGAAGGGAGTGTGTCCACCATCATGTCAATGCGCCCGGCCAAAAGATCGCTCATCGCAGGGCCCGATCCGCGATAGGGCACATGCAGCATCTCGGCGCCCGCCATACTCGCCAGCATATGTGCGGAAAGATGCACAATCGTGCCGGCGCCGGAACTCGCATAGCTGTATTTGCCGGGATTGGCGCGGATCAGCGCAATGAATTCCGCAAGATTGGCCGCCGGCAGGCGCGGATTGACGATGACAATATTGGGCACCGTGCCGACCAGCGATACGGGAATGAAGGCGCGGCGCACATCAAAGGACAGGTTGCGATACAGCCCGGCATTCAGCACGGCGGAAGACATGGAATGAAACGCAATGGTATAGCCATCCGCCGGCGCGGCAAGCACCGCTTCAGACCCAATCACACCGCCGCTGCCACCGCGATTTTCAACCGCAATGCTCTGACCGAGCTTTTCCGACATGCCTTGCGCCGCAATACGCGCCACCAAATCCGCGGAACCGCCTGCGGCTAAGGGCACGATCATGCGAATGGGGCGTGCGGGATAGGCTTCCGGCGCTGTCTGCCCGAAGGCGGGCGCAGCGCAGAGCAGGCAAAGCAGGGCAAGCAGTCGCATCATGGCGCGCATCTCCCAGTTCCATCTTTCGCGCCACACTAACCTTCCGGGGCGTTGGCGCAAACTGCCCCGGTTGACCGCCCCGCGCCGTCGCGCCAGCCTGCGCCATCCAATCCAGAAGGAGCAGAAAAATGTCCGACGATCAGGCGCTGTTTGACAAGGGTTTGCCCATCCGCCGTGCGGTGTTGGGCCCGGAATATGTGGATTCTTCCATGGCCAAGGCCGATGAATTCATGATGTCCTTCCAGCGCGCAACCACTGCCTGGGCCTGGGGCTGGGCTTGGGGCGACCCGACGCTGGACCGCAAGACACGCTCACTGCTCAACCTTGCGATGCTGACCGCGCTGGGCAAAATCCCGGAGGTGAAGCTGCACGTGAAGGGCGCGCTCAATAACGGCATCACTGTGGATGAGATCAAGGCGACGCTCCTGCACGCCACGGCCTATTGCGGCATTCCTGCCGGGCTTGATGCCTTCAAGGCCGCGCATGAGGTGCTGATCGCCGAAGGCGCCATTCCGGGGAAGAAGTGATGTCTGCATCCCTGAAGCGCATCGCCTTTGCCGGCATCGGCAATATGGGTTGGCCCATGGCGGCCAATCTGGTGAAGGCGGGTTTTGAAGTCACGGTCTGTGATGTGGTGCCTGGCCGCGCCGCGTCCTTCGCGACCGAGATCGGCGCCAAAGCCGCCGCAACGCCAGCCGAAGCTGCCAATGGCGCGGATTGCGTGGTGATGATTGTGCCAACCAGCAAGCAGGTGGGTGAAGCTGTGGAAGCCATGCTGCCATCGCTGAAAGCCGGCATGCTGGTGATTGACATGACATCCGGCCAACCAGGCCGTACGCGAGAGATCGCTGCGATGCTGGCAGGCCATGGCGTTGCGATGATTGATTGCCCGGTCTCGGGCGGCGTGCCGCGTGCCAAATCCGGCCAGCTTGCCATCATGGTGGGCGGGCCGGCGGCAGAGATTGATCGTGCCGAGCCCGTGCTGAAGGCGATGGGCACATCCATTTATCGCTGCGGCGATATTGGTGCCGGGCAGGCCATGAAGGCGCTGAATAATCTCGTCTCGGCCGGCGGCTATCTGATCGGTGTTGAGGCGCTGTTGATCGGTCAGCGCTTCGGGCTTGACCCGACAACCATGGTGGATGTGCTGAATGCCTCATCCGGCATGAACAATTCCACGCAAAAGAAGTTCAAGGAATATGTGCTGTCGCGCCGCTTCGATGCGGGGTTCGGGCTTGATCTGATGGTGAAGGATCTGTCCATTGCACTCGAAGTCGGGCGGGAGACCACGACGCCCGCGCCATTTTCGGCGCTGTGCCGGGAGTTGTGGCTGGCGGCGTCAACATCGCTTGGGCCGGGGGTGGATCACACCGCGCTTGCGAAAATGCTGGAACAAATGACCGGCACGGTACTTGGGGGGAACAAGGAATCATGAATTGGGAAGCCTATGCCATCCGTTACGGGCGGCATGAACGCACGGCGCAGACGAATTTTCTGCTGCCCGTGCCTGATGCGCATGAAGCAATGCCGCTTGATTACTTCATCTGGTTGCTGCGCGCGCCGGATGGGCGGGAAATTGTGGTGGATACGGGTTTTGATGAGGAAACTGCCGCTGCCCGGGGCCGCACCATCGCGCGCAATGTGCGCGATAGCCTGAAGGCCATGGGCACGGATGCCGCCCGGGTATCCGATGTGATCATTACCCATTTGCATTATGATCATGCGGGGTCGCTTGGTATGTTCCCCGGCGCGAAGTTCCATTTGCAGGAACGCGAAATGCATTTCGCGACCGGTCGGCACATGTGCGTGCATGCCATCCGCCTGCCTTTTGAAGCCGCACATGTGGTTGCCATGGTGAAGGCGCTTTATGCCGACCGCGTCGTATTCCATGATGGCGATGGCGAAGTGGCGCCGGGTGTTTCGGTGCATCGCGTCGGTGGGCATTCGGATGGGTTGCAAGTGGTGCGCGTGCAAACCGCGCGTGGGCCGGTGGTGCTGGCCTCGGACGCCATGCATTTCTACGCCAATGCACTCAGCGGCAATCCCTTCCCGATCATATTTGATTTGGGAGCGATGGCGGCTGGTTGGCGCGCGGCGAAGAAGCTCGCAGGCGGCGATGATAGCCGTGTGATTCCAGGGCATGACCCGGATGTGCGGCGGCGCTTTCCGGAAGTGGCCGGGCAGGGGGGCGAGGTTGTCGCGCTCCATCTGTCGCCGAAGGATTGACATAAAAAGGGCGCATTAGAATTCCTGAGGCGTCCGTCCAATCAACTTAGAGCAAATCGCGTTCAGATGGAAAAATCTGAACGCGTCAGAGAGGTAGAGCGGGTTGCGTGAACCCACGTGAACGCAACACGCGCTAATCTCGCGCCGTCGCTTTGCGGTCTATGGGGCAGGGCGCATCTGGTTCGAAATAAGGTAGCCAATACCAGTTTTCGATCCGCGGGCGCACCCAGGCCTGCGACCGCGCGTCAATCTGGTCCGCGAGATGCCGTGCAAGCGCGTCACCCGTTAGGCTTTCGGGCCGGTCCAAGACCGCCTGAACCACAACGCGATACTTTGCCAGCCCGAGATACTCGACAAAAACAGGAACGATATTCACGCCATGGCGAACGGCAAGCCGTGCCGCAAGCCAGCGATTGCCGGCGTAAGGCAGGTCGCGTCCAAGATTTGGGCCCCAGACATACCCCTCCTTTTCTTCGTCAATATAAATCAGGAGACCTTTGCCATTTTCCAGCCTACGGTCCAGTTGCCGTGCGGCCGATGGTGACGCAGGGATGAATTCCAGTCCTGGCCAGGATTGCCGTGCTTCAAGCACCAGTTTTTCGCGGAAGCCACCCAACGGCAGATAGAGCGCTACCCAATCACTATAGTGATGGGCCAGGGCGCAAACATATTCCCAATTGGCGATATGGTTGCCGACCAGAATGAAAGGTCGCCCCGCGGTTTTGAGATGTTCCGCGCCAAGGATTTCAACCCGACCCGACGAAAAAAGGCGCTGCAGGTTCGCATATTCAGCATAATGCTGACCGATCCTGCGGGTAAAAGCGACAACACGCCGATCAAGTTCAGCCGGGTCAGTAATCCCCGAAAACTGCGCGATATTGCGGCGAAGACGTTGTACCCAAAGGCTTGAGTCTTTAAGCGCTGACCTTCCGCGCATTGCGCCGATTGTGCCGCCCAAACTGGATGCCCAGGTGATGGGCAAGCGACGCAGGATCGGCACCATTAAGGATTCGAATAATTCTTCACGCCTGTTGCCTGCTGCCATTATACGGCTCTCCTTGGGCTTAGCCGCATCGGTAAGCCTTGATGCGGCCGCAGCGTCAGCCGGCATTCGATTTCGACCTTGTGGTTTTTTTCGACTTCCGCGGTGAAGCGCTGCGCCAGGGTTGCAAGGCACAGAATTCCCTCTACCAGGCCGAAGCGTAGCCCCAGACAGACGCGCCGACCCACACTGAAGGGAATATAGATGAATTTATCCGGGCGCGGCTGATCCGGCAGAAAGCGCTCCGGAATGAAATGATCGGGCTTTTCCCAATAGGCCTTATGCCGATGCAAAAGCCAAGGCACAACAAGAATGATGGTATCCTTTGCAATGTTCCGGGCGCCCAGCACATCATCGCGCCGCGCCTGCCGGCCGAGGATTGGCACTGGGGGATAAAGACGCAAGGCCTCTTCGAAGACTGCGCGCGTGTAAGGCAGCCGGGGTAAATCCTCCAGGCTTGGCGCCCGCCCACCAAGCACCGTATCAATTTCATTATGTAGCCTGGTCGCGGCACGTGGACTATGGCTCAAAAGATACCAGCACCAGGCAAGCGTATTCGCTGTTGTCTCATGCCCGGCCATGAACATCACGATCGCCTCATTGCGCGCAGCCCTGGTGCTGACTGGGCAAGCGCTGGCATCAGCTTGACTGGCATTACCATGCTTCAGCAGATGGGAAAGTAGCGTGAAACGCCCGGCATCGGCGGAATTGCGGTGGCGTTCGATGATGTCATCAATCACACTATGGACCAATTCCGCAGCCCTGGCGGCACGTCTGCGTCGAAGCGGGTTTGCAAGCCAGCCAAGAGCAGCGATACCCAATGTATCAGCCAGACTATTCTGTTCCACTTCCCGCTGATAGGCCGAAAAGCCATGCACAACACGCAAAGCCTCTGTATCACTGGTGTCATCACCAAAGACGGTTCGGCCGATGATGCGCGCGGTCAGGCGCGCCATTTCTTCAAGCATATGGACGGGCCTGCCTGCTGGCAGGGATTGCCAGTGATTGGCCAGCCGCTGCGCTTCTTCGGCCATCACTAGGGCGAAATCATCCATCAATTCCGGTTCAAAGGCAGGGGCGCAAAGGCGGCGTCGTTCCTGCCACACTTCGCCATCACTCACGAAAAGACCATCGCCCAATAAGGGTTCCAGGGCGTGGCGCATCTGCGGGCTTTTGCGGTCGTAATTGTCGTGCTTTTCCAGAAACACGCGCCTTACGCTGTCGGCGCTGTTGCAGACAAGATACTGCTGCCGGAGCAGCTTGAAGCCGAAGCAATCGCGTTCATAGGCCGCTTGGGGCCAGACAGAAAGAATGTTGCGCCGCGCTTCCCGCAATAGGCTCCATAAGGGCAGGCGTTGATCGTGCCGCGTCAGGCTGACGGGAATGCCCTCCGCTAAATCAATGGTGAATGGATCCGAACCAGCCAAACGATTCAATCCTGGCTCAACCATGATGCGTCAGAAAGCCTCGGCAAGCACAGCCCTGTAACAGGGGGCAGGATAGGGCAATGTATTTCATATGATGAAAAGCTGTCCTGCGCGGTTGGCTGCGGGGCGGTGGCTCTTGCATCACTGTTCCATCTTCACGCCAGTGCGTTCTACAACGCCCTTGAACTTGGTCAGCTCCGCCTGGAAAAATTCGCGCGCATCGGCGGGCGCATTGGGCCGCGTCCAGGGCGAAATCCCGGCAATCAGAAAACGCTCGCGCAGCTGCGGATCAGCTAGCGCCGCATTGATGGCGCGGTTCAGCGCCGCCACCGTCCCTTCCGGCATCCGCGGCGGCCCCACCACCGCGAACCAATTGCCGATATCAAAGCCAGGCATGCCTGATTCCGCGAGGGTCGGGATTTCCGGGAAAGCGGGGAAACGCTCCAGGCCGGTGATTGCAATGCCGCGAACGCGATTATCGCGCACCTGCGCGGCGGCTGAGGCCAATACCGCAACCCCCCAAGCGGTTTCACCACGCGCGATGGATTCCACCATCAACCCGCCAGACCGATACGGCACATGCGAGAACTTGCCGCCCAACAGCAACGAAACCGCAACCGCTTCGGCCGCGAAATGCGGCATGGACCCAACCCCGGAAGACGCATAAGGCAAATCATCCTGCGGGCCGGAGCGCAGCTTCGCCACAGCCTCGGCCGCATTGCGGGCCGGGAAATTTGGCGCTGCCACCAGGATCAGCGGACCATTCGCTGCAATCGCGATATGGGTGAAATCCGCAATCGGGTCATAGCGCGTGCCGCCCTGCATGGCGGCAGGAATAAGACCATGGGATGACGCCTCATTCAGCATCAATACCGTGCCATCGGCAGGCTGGCGACGCAGCCATTCGGCGGCCACCGTGCCTGAAGCGCCGGGGCGGTTTTCCACCACCACGCGCGCATTGGCGCCCATATGTGCCTGCATACGCTCTGCCAGCAGGCGCGCGGTGATATCGGTGGAACCGCCGGGGGCAAAGCCGCTCACCAGCGTAATGGGGCGATCAGGCAGGCCTTGCGCGATGGCCGGTGCTGCCAATGCAAGGCCCATGGCGGCCCCAAGGAAAAGCCGTCTTATCATCTGCGTCTCTCTCCCAAGTTTCATCTGATGATCCCCTCAAGCACGAAGGTCAGCGCCCCGGCAAGCCAAAAGCAAGAAACTGGATCGAGGGCACTGAAGGCCGCAGCGCTGTGCCCATCGCCAATGGACTGAGGCAGGGTTAGTCCCGGGCAGCCAGGTTATCGCGAACATAATCGCTTGATGCTAGCGCCATAGGCTGGGAGAGATGGGTGAAATTCGCTGTTCCTCAAGCACCATCTTGTGCCTGCACCAGCCTATCACCCCGCCCCCAAGCGCTTCCAAACCCCATCCGCATGCGCGATGAGCTTATCGCCCGCCGTCAGCCGCCCACGCACGAAAACGATGGAACGCGTGACACGCATCACCTCACCTTCCGCGACCAGGAAATCCCCCTGCCTGGCGCCGGAGATGAAATGCATATTCAACTGCACCGTGACATTGGGGCCGCGATCCGCCGCTTCCCACACCGTATGCCCAAGGGTCTGATCCAGGAAGGTAGAAATCATGCCACCATGGACAATGCCATGGATATTGCTGTGCTTTTCTTCGACCAGCAGGCCATGCAGGCGCCGCCCATCCACAGTTTTTTGCCAGAAGGGACCAACCAGGGCGGGGAAGCCATCCTCATGCCAGACGAAATCCGTCCAGCCATCGGCGGCGGGGTCATAGGGTGTTTTCGCGTTCATGGGGGCGGGTGTAACGCAAAGCGGGCCAGGGGTGAAATGCCGGGCCTCGTCAAGCTTGGCACGAAGGGTTAGGCTTTTCTGATGCAGCTTTTCCATTCCGCCGGCTCGCCCTATGCCCGCATCGCCCGCATGGCGGTGCTGGAACTTGGCCTTGAAGGCCGGGTTGCCTTCACCGAAACCACCTTGCGCGATCCGGCGTCCACTCTATTGCCGCATAACCCGGTGGGGCGCGTGCCATCGCTGGTGCTTGCGGATGGCACCACAGTCACAGAAACTACGCCGATCCTGATGGTGCTGGATAGTCTTGTGGCATCTGACAGACGCCTTTTGGGCGATGGCGCGGATGGCTGGAAGCGGCTGGCCGCCTATGGCCGTGTGCTTGGGATGCTGGATGGCATCGCGGTCTGGAACCGCGAACTGCGCCGGCCGGTGCATGAAAGATCACCGGGCGTGATGGCGCTTGAAGAAACCCGCGCCGCACGTATTGCCGCCGCGCTGCAGGATGATGTGGCGCGGGGCGTTTATGACGCGCCTGATGCAGGCTTCCTCGCGCTACTCGCCGTGCTTGGCTATTGCGAGAGGCGCCATCGTGTGTGGGCTTGGCGTGATGCCTTGCCGGGCCTGGCCATTTGGTTTGACCGCGCTTCAGACCGCGCTTCTTTCGCCGCCACCATGCCGCCGGTAAGCGGCATCTGAGATGCTCCCGCCAGCATCACGCCATAATGGCGGCCCACCGCTGGATGAGGAAGAAGATGTCAACGCATCCTGGCGCGCCTGGCATTGGCGCCGCGCACACAAGCGCGCCTGGAAGACCCCGCCGCGGGAGATTGCGCTAAGGCGCTTGGCGCGCGCCGAGGAACTCGGCATTACCTATAAGGAATATACGCTCGAGATTCTGGAACGCGGCAAGTATCTGTAGTGTCGCTTCAATTCCGCTCACGGTGAGGAATTTTGCAGCCGAGGCTTTCCCATCTTAAACCACGCCTTGGATATCTTCCCGCCTTCGACCTCATAGATTGCAATCACGTCAATTTCGCCAGGACCTTCCGGAAAGGTTCGTGTGACAACCTCCTGATCAATGACAAGGTTACCCACAGATAATCGCGTGATCAAACGTCCGTGCAAGTTTGGTTCGCGAAAGCGTAGGAGATGCCGCTCCCGGATTTCTGTAGCTCCCTTGGCCAGAAGATGGTCCGGAAAGCCGTAATAGCTGCAATCCTCGGCACACCACCGCATAAAGGCATCAATATCGCGCGCGTTATAGGCTTCAAGTTGTTGCTGCACGCAGTACTCTGGGTGAGTTGACTGGTCGTCCTCCAAACTACTCCCCTTTCGCCATATGACCATAAGGCGCCTACGACAAGAAAACGTCGATCAGTCCGGCACCAGCACCGCTTCCAGCGTCATCAGTACGGGATTATCGCCAGGCGTCAGCACCCCCGCGCTCAAATGCCCGGTCAGATCCACCATTGCCACATCAAGCCGCGTGGCGCCGGGGCGGATGACGCCATCGCGGATCAGCATTTCGGTCGCGAAATTATCCACCGGCGGCGCATTGGCATAACGCGCGCCGATAATGCTGCCGACACCGCCATGCAACCGCGCTGCAGCAAAGCCAGCACCCGCCACCGCCGCTTCAAGGGCCGCGGTAATGTCCTGATTGGGGCAAAGCCGGATCGCGATACCATTGGCGCTGGCGGCATTTGGCAACGAGGTGGCAACAGGTGTGAAAAGCTTGAAGCCCGTTTCCGCATCCTGGCGTGCTTCAAACCGCGCGCCCGAAATCAACACACCCTGCGCGCGGATTGGCGCGGCGATGATGGTTTCTTCCGGCAGCATATGGCCACCGCCGGCGCGGCCATCGGCTTCGGTCCAGAAGCCATGGCAGTGGAAAAAGGGCGCGCCATCGCGAAAGCCAACCGTGATGGAAGCCACATCAAGCCGCGTGTCGCCGGCGGGGCGGAAGGTGTGACTGTAATAGGCAGCATGGGATGGATCGGGCGCCAGCGCCGGGATCACATAAGCGAATGGCCCAAGCGCGCCGCCCGAGAGCGTGAGGCAACCGCCTTCTGCCCCATGCGCGCGGGCCAGATCATGCAAAGCAGTCAGCAGGCTGGCGCCGCGCGGCAATTCCACATCCACCGCCTGCGCGCGCACCGGATGGGCGATAATGCGCTCGGGCCCGACAGGCCCAGGTTGCTGGATGTGGCGCATGGTCGGTGACGCTCCAGGATGGCTGATGGGCCAGCATGACGGGGGAGAAGGGTGCTTGTCGAGAACCTCATGCGTTCAGCATAAAGCCTCAAAGGGAACGGGCGTGCGCTGCCAAAAGCGATCCAGCTTGTTTTCCGCGATAAAGCGGGCCTCCAGTTCTTGCAGACAGGTGGCGTTGGCGGTTGGGTCACGCGTTTTCAAACCTATAAAAAGCCCTTCAGCCTGAAGCCGCCCAGGCAAGAGTTTTGTACCGGCTGTCAGAAGCGCTTCTGCCTGGGCGCGATAGTAGCTGGTCTGGAGATGCGCGATCAAAAAGCTGATGTGGACCGGGGGTGGCGGGGGGCACCCGGCCCTCACCGAGGGGTCGCGCGTCGCGTGCGGCCGTGGTGGTCAGCCCTGTGCTGCGGTGGGCGGCACCCCTGCTTTGGCAATCGCTGCCTGCTGGCGCTCAGCGACTTTCGCCACATCAAATTCGGCGACCAATTCCTGGAATAATTCATGCCAATTCAGCTTGGCATTCAGGCGCAAAAACACTGCCCCAAGCCCGATTGCCGCGCGGTCCATCAACGGGAATTCGCGCGGAATGCGCACGCCCCCTGTGCGCTTCAGCCCCGCATGCACTTCTTCGGCAATGCGCCGGCCATATTGCGGGTCATCGCTTTCCTGAATGGGCCGCACGCGGTCGTCCAGTAGAGGTTCATAGAGGAAGCGCGCCCAAAGGTTCAGCACTTCCATCGTCTCGCGCTTCAGATCCTTGAAGCCCCAGATGCGATAGGCTTCTGCTGCCTTGTCGAAATCTCCATCGCGCATCGCTTCATAAAGCATGATGACACCGCCCACGAAGCGCGGTTCAAAAATCCGCACCACGCCGAAATCGAGCAGATTGATCCCGAAGCCATCATTATCCGGCGCATCAGAGCGCACCTGATAATTGCCGAGATGCGGGTCGCCATGGATCACCCCGTAGCCATAAAACGGCACATACCAGGCGCGGAAAAGCGCGCGCGCATAGGCCGCGCGTTCTTCTTCCGGCGGGTCTTCGTCAATCCGGCCTTGAATGGCGCGGCCATCCAGCCAGGACATGGTCAGCAGGCGCTTGGTACAAAAGGCTTCCACCGGCACAGGCACGCGCACGCCGGGCACATCGCGCAGCATGATGCCGTAAAGCCGTTGCTGCGATGCTTCGCGCAGGTAATCCAGCTCTTCCCGCAGCCTGTCGGAAAGCTCGATATAGGCTTCCTCATTCTCAAGCGCGCTATCCATGCGCCGGTAGAGGCTCATCGCAATCTTGAGTTGCCTGAGATCAGCCTCAACCACGCTCGCCATATCGGGATATTGCAGCTTGCAGGCCACGCGCTGGCCATCGGGCAGCACGGCGCGATGCACCTGGCCGAGCGACGCAGCCGCGGCGGCTTCCCGATCAAAGGATTTGAATTTGCTTTCCCAGGCCGGGCCCAATTCGCTCATCATGCGCCGGCGCACAAAGGGCCATCCCATGGGTGGCGCATTGGCTTGCAACGTCGCCAATTCCTTGGCGATTTCGGGCGGCAGCGCATCCGGCACGGTGGAGAGGAATTGCGCGATCTTCATCATGGGCCCCTTGAGGGAACCCAATACGGCCTTCAGATCCTCGGCATGTTTTTCATCGGATTTCAGGCCAAATAATTTGTGGCCAGCAACGCGCGCCGCCATGCCGGTGACGGCGCCCGACGTGCGCACCATGCGGCGCACTTCACCAAAAATCGAATGGGCTTCGCGATCTTCAGCCATCCGCGCGCTCGATCTCATCAATGAAGCCGGCAATCACATCAAGACCGCGCGTCCAAAATGCCGGGTCTGCGGCATTGAGGCCAAAGGGGGCCAGCAATTCCTTATGCCGCAACGTGCCGCCGGCGCGGAGCATTTCGATATACTTCGCCTCAAAATCCGCAACACCGCCATCGCGATAGACGCCATACAGCGCATTCACCAGGCAATCGCCAAAGGCATAGGCGTAGACATAAAAGGGCGTGTGGATGAAATGTGGGATATAGGACCAATAGACGTGGTAGTCCGGCGAAAATTCAAAGGCCGGCCCCAGGCTTTCGGTCTGCACCTGCATCCAAAGCGCACCGATCTGTTCTGACGAGAGCTCGCCCTTGGCGCGCGCGTCATGCAGCAGGGTTTCAAACCGGTAGAAGGCGATCTGCCGCACCACCGTGTTGAGCATATCCTCAACCTTGGCGGCGAGAAGACCGCGGCGCTTGCGTGGATCGGCTTCCGCATCCAAGACCGCGCGGAAGGTCATCATCTCACCGAAAACCGAGGCAGTTTCAGCCAAGGTCAGCGGGGTTGAGGACATCAGATAGCCCTGTTCACCCGCCAGCACCTGATGCACGCCATGTCCCAATTCATGCGCCAGCGTCATCACATCGCGCGCCTTGCCGTGATAATTCACGAGCAGATAGGGATGCGCCGAAGGCACGGTTGGATGCGCGAAGGCGCCCGATGCCTTGCCGGGGCGAAGTGCGGCATCAATCCAGGGCTTGTCAAAGAATTGCCGGCCAATCTCAGCGAGGCGTGGGCTGAAGGCGCCATAGGCATCCAGCACTTGGGAGACAGCCTTGGGCCAGGGGATAAGGCTGTCATCCTGATCCGGCAGCGGCGCATTGCGGTCCCAATGCTGCAATTTCGGCAGGCCAAGCCATTTCGCCTTCATGGCATAATAGCGATGCGACAGGCGGGGGAAGCTGGCGCTGACGGCGGAAACCAAAGCCTCCACCACCTCATCTTCCACCATATTGGCGCGGTTGCGCGCGGAAGCGGGGCGCGGGTAGCGCCGCCATTTGTCAATGATTTCCTTGTCTTTCGCGAGCGTATTCGTGATCAGCGTAAACAGCCGACCTTTTTCGGCGAAGGCGGCCGAAACCCCCTTGGCGGCGGCTTCGCGTACCGCGCGATCCCCATCGGAAAGCTTGTTCAGCGCGTCCGAAACCGTCAGGCTTTCCGTGCCACTGGGCAGCGGCACACTCACCTTCATGGTGGCGATGGTTTCATCAAACAGCCGGTTCCAGGCGGCGCGGCCCGTCACTTCCTTTTCATGCAGCAGCTTTTCCACCTCATCGGAAAGCTGATGCGGGCGGAAAACGCGCAAATCGCGCAGCCAGGGGCGGAAGCGGGTCAGCGCCGCCGAATCGGCGCATTTGCGATCCAGCACCGCATCTTCCAGCCGGTTCAATTCCAGCGTGAAGAAGATCAGATGGCTGCTGATCGTGGTCGCGCGTTCCTGCATGGTTTGATAGAAACGCCCATTGGCCGGGTTTTCCGCATCGCCGCTGAAAACCAGCTGCGCATAGGACATGACGCGGCCCAGCACTTCTTCAATCGCTTCATACTCGGCAATCGCCGCCGCCAGATCATTGCCTGAAATGGCGCCGAGCTTGCCGGCAAGCCGCGCGGAAAAGGCCCGCGCCTTGGCCTCGGCGCCGTCCAGGTCGCGCGTGAGCGCCGGGTCATCCGGCGCCTTGTACAGGTCCGAAAGGTCCCAAACGGGCAGGTTGGCAGCGGCGGCGCCGCCATCAAGCGGGGCGCGGAGCGGGGCAGGGGAGGTGTTTCTGGTCACCCTTCTCATATAGACTGAAGCGGCGCGCGGCCAAGCGCCAAAGCATAACCGGGGGGAAGGGAATGCCTTATACGGACCAGGGATGGCCCAATCTGCCAGCCATGATGCTGGCGCGGGCGCGGGAATGGCCAGCGAAGCCGCTATTTCGCTTCTGGCGCGACAAGGCGTGGCAGAGCCTCACTTGGGCAGAATTCGCGGGCCAGGTCGCGGCGCTGGCGGCTTTTTTGCGCAGCCTTGGCATCGCGCCGGGGGATCGGGTGCTGCTGGTATCCGAAAACCGCCCGGAATTCCCAATCGCCGATACCGCCATCATGGCAATCGGCGCCATCACCGTGCCGACCTATGTCACCAATCTGCCGAGCGACCACGCCCATATCCTGCGCGATTCGGGGGCGCGGTTTGCGATTGTCTCCACCAAACCGCTGGCGGAGCGTGTGCTGGAAGGCGCCGCCTTGGCGCATGGCTTGGATGGCTTGCTCTGCTGTGAGGCCCCGCCCGAGGCGCCGGGCCTGGCCACTCACTACTGGGCAGATGCGTTGGCCAACCCCGCCGACCCCTTGACCCTTGAAGCCGAGACGCATCAGATCGCCTCAGAAGCCCTGGCCTGCCTGATTTATACTTCCGGCACCGGCGGTGCGCCCAAGGGGGTGATGCTGCCGCATCGTGCCTTGCTCGCCAATCGGCATGGCGTGCTGCCGCTGGCGGAAAAGCTGGAATTGGATGGCAAGCCTTACCTGTCCTTCCTGCCGCTGTCGCATAGCTATGAACACACGGTGGGCGGTTTCCTGCTGCCATCTTATGGGATGGAGGTGGTCTATTCGCGCGGCGCGGATCGGCTGGTGCAGGAAATGGCAGAAATCCGCCCTGCCATCATGACAGCGGTGCCGCGGCTGTTCGAAGTGCTGCGTTCGCGCCTGCTGGCGGCGCTGGAGAAGGAAAAGCCCATCAAGCGCAAGCTGTTTGATCGCGCCTTGCTGCGCGGGCAGCAGCGCATGACGGGTGCCTCGCTTGGCCTGATCGGCGGCATTGAAGATGCGATCCTGGAAAAGCTGGTGCGGGAGAAAGTGCGCGCGCGTTTTGGCGGCGCGTTGCGCGCCTTGGTCTCGGGCGGTGCACGGCTTGATCCTGACCTGGCGGCGTTTTTCATCGCGCTCGGCCTGCCGGTGCTGCAAGGCTATGGCCAGACCGAAGCCGGCCCGGTGGTGAGTGTGAACCTGCCCTGGGCCAATCGGCATGACAGTGTCGGCATGCCCTTGGAGGGCGTCGCGGTACGCATCGCCGCCGATGGCGAAATCCTGATCCAGGGTGATCTGGTGATGACCGGCTATTGGGGCAAAGCGGAAGCCACCGCATCCACCCTGAAGCCCGAAGGCGATGACCCGCGCCCCTGGCTCCATACCGGCGATATCGGCGAAATGCGCGATGGGTTTTTGTATATCACCGACCGCAAGCGCGATTTCATCAAGCTTTTGGGCGGCGACATGATCAGCCCGGCCAAGATCGAAGGCCAATTGATGGCCGAACCCGAAATTCAGCAGGCGCTGGTCGCCGGTGAGGGCAAGCCCGGCTTGGTCGCGCTGATTGTGCCGGCTGAGGGTCAGGAGGGCAGCGTCGCCGCTGCCGTTGCGCGGGTGAATGGAAGGCTTGCCGTGATTGAACGCATGCGCCGCCATGCGGTGACGGCACCCTTCACGATTGAAAATGGCCTGCTGACGCCAACCATGAAGCTGAAGCGCCGCGCTGCGATTGAACAACGCGCGGCGGAGATTGAGAAGCTTTGGGAATAGCAAAGGCAAGGTTCCAGTTGCACGGAAAAGCGATTAGCCTTTCCTGAAACAAAAGGAGGAGCGACCCATGATCACCACACGACGTGGCGCATTGGCCTTGGGCGGAGCACTCGCTGCACTGCCTTTGGCGGCATCGGCACAAGCCTATCCAACACGCGCGGTGCGAATCATCGTGCCGACCGGTGCAGGCGGCATCACCGATGTGCTGGCGCGTTTGGTGGCGGAGCGTTTGGCGGCGCGGTTGGGCGGGCAGGTGATTGTGGAAAACCGCCCGGGCGCCGGCGGCATTATCGGCACGGAAGCGGTGGCGCGCGCGGAACCCGATGGCCATACGCTGCTGATGGTCTTCCCAAGCCATCCGGTGAACCCCAGCCTGCGCGCAAGGCTGCCCTACGATACCGTCAAGGATTTTGCGCCGATCACCACCGTCACCACGGTGACTTCGGTGCTTTTGGTGCCGGCATCGCTGCCGGCGCAATCGGTTGGCGATGTCATCGCACTGTCGCGCCGCGAAAGGCTGACCTTTGCTTCGGTTGGCACCGGCAGTCTTGGGCATTTGGCCGGTGAGTTGTTCCGTTCCATGGCCAATATCGAATTGACCCATGTGCCCTATCGCAGCGTGCCGGATGCGCATACGGCGCTGCTGCGGGGCGATGTCTCGATGTTTTTTGACCCGCCCATCACCGGCCTGCCGCATATCCGCGAAGGGCGCCTGCGCGGGCTTGCGGTGACATCGCTCACGCGCTCAGCCGCCTTGCCGGATACGCCTACCATGCATGAAGCAGGGGTGACGGGTTTTGAATGTGTTGGCTGGAACGGCATTCTGGCGCCTGCCGCCACCCCGCAGCACATTCTTGATCGGCTCAATCGCGAGATCGTCGCCATATTGAATGAGCCCGAGATGCAACGAAAACTGAGCGAGCAAGGCGCCGATCCCGCACCCGCGACGCGGGAGGCTTTCGCCGCGCGCATCAGCGCCGATATTGAAAAATGGGCGGGCGTCATTCGCAATGCTGGCATCCGGCCTGAATAGGGAAGGGTAATCCGATGCCAGTTTTTTCGCCTGATCAGGTCTCTGACATTTTCTATCGCGATGATTGCTTCGCCGATGCCTGGGAAAACCCCGAAGCGCTGCTGATGCTGCATGGCAATGCCGAAAGCGGTGAGGCCTGGAATGGCTGGATGCCGCTGATGGGCCGGCGCTTTCGCATCATTCGCCCGGATATGCGCGGCTTTGGGCGATCCACCCCCATGCCCATCAATCACCCCTGGTCGGTGGATGGGATCATTGGTGATTTCATCGGGCTGATGGATCACCTTGGCATCCGGCGCTTTCATGTGATTGGCGCCAAGATCGCCTGCCCCATCGCGCTGCGTCTTGCGGCGCGTCATGCGGATCGCGTGGCTTCTCTTGTCGTGGTGGGTGGGCTTGTTTCGGGCACTGAATCGCTTGGTGATCGCGCCGCTTCCTGGGTAGAACGGATTGAGACTGAGGGTGTGGAAAGCTGGGCACGCTGGACCATGGATGGGCGGCTTGGCAGTGCGGCGAGTGACGCAATGAAGGAAGCCTGGGCGAAGCTGATGGGTGCGACCGCGCTTTCAACCCAGCTTGGCTTCATCCGTTCCGTGCCGGGCATTGATGTCTGGGCTGATCTGCCCCGCATTGCCTGCCCAAGCCTGGTGATCACCACCGATGGCAGCGGGCTTGGTTCGGTTGAAGCGGTGCGCGCCTGGCAGAAAACCATCAAGGGATCGGAATTGATGGTGGTGCCGGGCGATTCCTATCACGTCGCCGCAACCCATGCGGAAATCTGCGCACAAGCCGCGCTGGATTTCATCTCACGCCGCGCCAATTGAAGCTGAAGGGCATTGTCATGACCCGATTGATTGATCTTTCGACGCCCGTACAGACCGGCCATTTCCGCTGGGATGTGGAAAGAAGGCTTTTGAAAAGCCACGATACGGGCGCCGGGCAAGCCACCTGGGCCGGCTGGAACCTGCATGCCTTCACGCATATGGACAGCCCCCGCCATGTGGACCCGGATGGTTTCACCACCGATGCCATTACACTCGACATGACGGTGGGTCCTGGTGCGGTTTTGGATATTTCCCATGTACCGGCCAATAGCCCGATCAGCGGTGAAGCCTTGGCAGCGGCAGGCGCGCATCTACGGCCCGGCGATATTGCGCTGATCCGTGCGCGCTGGGATGAAAGGGCCGATATCAACACGCCTGAATTCTGGCTGCAGGCGCCCTGGATGACGGCAGAAGCAGCAATCTGGCTACGTGAGCGCGGCATCAAGGCTATCGGCTTCGATTTTCCGCAGGATTACTGCATTCGCTTTTTTCTGACCGGCGAAAAGCGCCCGCCCTTGCCAGAACATGTGACGCATTATCACCTGCTGAAGCAGGGCATCATCATGTTCGAATATCTGCGCAATATGGGCGCGCTGCGCCAGGCGCGAAACCAGGTTGTGGCCCTGCCCATCCGCATTCCGGAGTGTGATGGCGCGCCAGCGCGCGTGATTGCCATGGAAGAAGAAGGCTGAAGAAGCGGGGCGCTATCTTGGCGCCCAGCGCACGCCCGCGCGGATATCATCGCTATCCTCACCCGCTGCCGGCACGCCGCGTGCCGGTTGCGGGCGCGTACCGTCAAAGCTGATCGGCAGGCCAATGGCGCGCACCGGCAGCCCTGGTACTGGGGCGACAATGCCAAGCGCTTCCACCTGCCGATCCACGGCGATTTCACGCATGGTATTGATCGGCCCGCAGGGAATGCCGGCGGCTTCCAGCAGCGGTAGCCATTCTTCGGCCGGGCGCGCGCGAAAGGCCGGTTCCATCACCGCCATCAGCGCGGGTTTATTGGCCACGCGGAGCCGATTGCTGGCGAAGCGTTCATCGCTGCCAAGCGCAGAAAGCCCCATGGCATCGCATAATTTGCGAAACAGCCTGTCATTGGCCGCCGCCACCATCACCGGCGTGGTTGCGGTTTCAAAAGATTGGAACACCACCGTATTCGGATTGCCCGAAAGATTGCGCGGCGGTGGCCTGCCCGAGACCGTGAAGCCCGCGAAATGCGGCCCCATCCAGCCAAGCGCTGTTTCCAAGAGCGAGGTATCAACAACGCCGCCCTTGCCCGTGCTGTGGCGGCGTTCGATTGCGGCCAGAATGCCAATCACCGCCCACATGCCGGTGCCGAGATCAAGAATTTGCACACCGCTTCGCGTGGGCGGCCCGCCTTCCGCGCCATTCATCATCATCAGGCCCGAATAGCCTTGCAGGATCGGCTCATAGCCTGGGTGCAGCGCCTTCGGCCCAACCGCGCCAAAGGCGCCGAGTGAGGCATAGATCAGCCGCGGAAAACGCGCGGTGAGCGCCGCGCCACCCAGCCCCAAATCCTCCAAGGCGCCGGGGCGCATGTTTTGCACCACCACATCCGCATCACCCACCAGTTCCATCAGCAAAGCACGATCGGCATCATTGCGCAGATCAAGGCTGAGCGATCTTTTGCCGCGATTGACGGCGATGAAGGTGGTGGCGGTGCCTTCATGCATCGGCGGCCCCCAGCCGCGCGCATCATCACCGCCTTCGGGACGTTCGAGCTTGATGACCTCTGCCCCCAGCATGGCGAGGATCTGGCCCGCAAAGGGCCCGGCGAGATTCTGCGCGATTTCAACAACCCGGATACCGGCCAAAGGTGACATGGGACTTCCCCGTCGAAGAATGGGGAAAGCTAGTATGAAAAAGGCCGGCTGTCGCCAGCCGGCCCTTCGCTCAATGCTGATTGCAGGAAATGCCTCTGCGATTGCCATCAGGCCGCATTGCGTACAGTCGCTGCTTCATCGCGTTGGATAACGCGCAGGAAGCCCGAAACCTCGTCTTTAAGCGCTTCGGTCTGCGCGCGAAGCCCGCCCGCGGTATCGAGTACCTTATCACTGGTGCGCCCGGCTTCCTGGGCGGTGCCAGTCAGGCCCCGCATGGAGCCAACGGCTTCCTCGGTGGTCACCGCGACTGATTGGATGCTGCTGCTGATGTCGCGCGTTGCTGCCCCCTGCTCTTCAACAGCGCTGGCGATTCCGGTGGCAACTTCATCCATCCGCCGGATGGCTTCGGCCACGTCCCTGACGGAAGCAACAGCCCCATGCGTTGCTTCACGCATTGATGCGATTTGGCTTGAGATTTCCTCAGTGGCCTTGGCTGTCTGGCTTGCAAGCGCCTTGACTTCGGAAGCCACGACCGCAAAGCCTTTCCCGGCATCACCTGCCCGCGCGGCTTCAATGGTCGCGTTCAGCGCCAGGAGATTCGTCTGCCCAGCAATGTCGGTGATCAGGCGGACCACTTCACCAATCTTTGCTGCTGTTTCTGTCAGGCTTGCCATTTGCCGGTCGGTGCCTTGCGCAAGCGTCACACCCTCCCGCGCCAATACTGCCGCTTCTGCAACCTGGCGTGTGATCTCATTGACGCTGGAATTTAGTTGTTCGGTTGCTGTTGCGATGGCACCTAGATTTTTGCTGCTTGTTTCTGCACCCTTTTCCGTTTCTTTCGCCTGGGATTCTGTGTTCTTGGCAATATTTGCCATAGTATGTGCAGCACCTTGCATATCGCCCGCAGCACGTTCCAAGCCGGTGACGATCTGTGTCACGGAAGTTGCAAAGCTTTCAGTGTGCTTCGCCATTTCCATGGCGCGTTGTTCCTTGGCCTGCCGTTCTGCTTCTGCGGCTGCTTCAAGTGCCTTTGTGTGTTCGGATTGGGCGCGGAAGCGTTCCAACGCACCTGCCATTTCACCGATTTCATCGCGTCTGTTTTGGCCAGGAATGGTAACGTTCAATTGACCGCCAGCGATGATACCCATCGCCTTCGCCATGCCAGCAAGCGGCTTTGCCAAACGTCCTGCCGCAAAAATTGCGACCATGGCCGCAACCAGGAGCACCAAGGCGCTGATCGCAAGAATGCTGAACAGGGCTGCTTCCTCGGCAGCTTGAATGGGTTGCAGTGAAATGCCCATGACGATGGCCCCAATCGGGCTTCCGGCTTGATCCTTCAAAGGCATTACTTGAACGCGATGTGCGCCTTTTTCGTGAAGATTGGCATCAAGTGACAGCGCCTCGCCGCGCGTAATGGCCTTGATCAGATCAGCAGGCAGACTGGTGGAGGTTTGGTTTGCTACACTGCTGCCGGATAGCCGATCACCCTCAAAAAGCAGGATGGCAGCGCCAGCAAGGGAGCTTAATTTGCTTGCCGTTGCATTATCCAGCTTAAGACCTGCGCGCACAGTTCCCACGATACGCCCATCAAGCGGCAACGGGACCACTGCTCCTGTAGAAATCTCAGAGCCACCTGGCGCGCGGACCACGCCGGAATAGGCTTGTCCACGCAGCGCGGCAGCAATATCAGCCATGTCGGCCTTGCTATCACCACTCTGAGTTGGATTTTGCGCCCGCACCAAAACCTTGCCTGTGGAATCGGTTACTTCAAGAACCGAAAGCATGGGGTCCAGTTGGCGGATCGCATCATAAGACTGGATCAAAGCATGGCTAAGTGCGGGAATATTGGCCCGAGCCGTATTTTCGCGGACAAGTACCCGTACGGAAACCCCCGATGCATGCGTATGCATCCGTTGTTCCAAATCTCGCATCGTCTCGCGCGTCCGTTCGGAGGCTTGAGACATTTGTTCCCAAAGCTGTTCTTCGAGCGAGGCACGCATGGTCCAAAGACCGCCGCCTGATGTGAAGATAATGCCAAAAAGGACTGGCAACAGTGATAACGCCAACAAACTAGCGCGCAGGCCACGCAAACGCATGATCGCTTCCTTCGTTCTGATGATTTTGTGAGCATAAGGGGGAGTTATTGAGAAAAAGTTTCTTATTGCTTGAAGGGGCATTGTGACAAATTTTTCATCTTGCAAATAAAACAGTCAAATTGGGTCAGTCGCTGGCGATACGGGCCGGCCCTGGACCGGGCATGGTTTTACCTTCAGGTTTGCAGCATGAACCAAAGCCCTTCCGAAATCCTCGGCGCCTTGTGGCATCAGGCCGCGCTTGATCCCGCCGCGCTTTCGCTGATCAACCTGCCCGGCGCTGAACCCATCCAGCCTTCCAGCTTTCGCGTGGATGCGGCGGCGCAGACAAGCATCGCGGTGACCGGTCTCGCGGCAGCGGTAATCCATCAGCGGCGTGGCGGCGCTGCGCAGCGTATTGCGGTGGATATGCGTGATGCCGCGATTGAGTTTCGCTCCGAACATTGGCTCAGCATCGCGGGCCGGCCTGCTGGCGCGCGTTGGGATGCGATTGCGGGGCTTTATCAATGCGGCGATGGGCGTTGGGTGCGGCTGCACACCAACTTCCCGCATCATCGCGATGGTGTACTACGCCTGCTCGGGAACATCGCGCATGATCGTGCCGCGGTTGCTCAGGCGCTGGCGAATTGGAGCGCCGCGGAATTCGAAGCAGCAGCAGCGGAAGCAGGGCTCGTGGTGACCATGACGCGGAGCCTCGCTGAATGGGAAGCCTCCGCCCAGGGCCAGGCCGCTTCCAGCCTGCCGCCCCTATTGATCGAGAAAATCGGCGATGCACCGCCCATCCCCCTGCCGCCCGCTGCCGCGCGACCGCTTGCGGGGATGCGCGTGCTTGACCTGACGCGTGTGATCGCCGGGCCTGTCGCGGGCAGAACTTTGGCCGCGCATGGCGCTGATGTTTTACATATCAGCGCTGCGCATCTGCCGAGCTTTGATGAATTGGTCATGGATACCGGGCGCGGCAAAAGAACCGCCGCACTTGATTTGCGCGCGCCGGATGATCAGGCGCGTCTGCGTGATCTGGCTGCACATGCCGATATTTTCCTGCAAGGCTATCGTCCGGGCGCGATTGCCGGCCATGGCTTTGCGCCGGAAGCCCTCGCCGCGCTCAATCCTGGCATCATCTGCGTCTCGCTTTCCGCCTATGGCCATCTTGGTCCCTGGGCAGCGCGGCGTGGGTTTGATTCACTCGTGCAAAACGCCAATGGCATGAATGATGCCGAGGCACTTGTTGCCGGGGACGCCAAGCCGCGCCCCTTGCCCTGCCAGGCTTTGGATCATGCTTCGGGCTATCTGCTCGCCTTCGGCGCCATGGCCGCGCTGCTGAGGCGCGCAGAGGAAGGCGGTTCCTGGTTGGTGCGTGTCTCGCTTGCCGGTACAGGCGAATGGATCAAGCGCCTGGGCCGCTTGGATGGCGGCTTGGCTGCGCCGGGGCTTGCGCCCGCTGAGATTGACGCTGCCTTGGAAGAAAGTGACAGCGGCTTTGGCCGGGTGCGCGCCACGCGCCACGCTGCGCGGCTATCCGCCACACCGCCGCGCTGGGATTTGCCGGCCATGCTGCTTGGCAGCCACACTCCTGAATGGCGCTAGGTTTTACTTCAGGCAGCGCAGAAACACCGTTGAAGGATGCGCGACCTCACCCACGGCATCGGCAGCGCGCGGCGTGTCAGAGGCCGCGCCTTGCGTCACCTGCACATTCTGTTCGCGCAGAAACGCCAAGGCTTCCGTGTGCTTGACGGCGAAATTTACATTCTGCGGAATATCACCGGTCTGCCGCGCGATCTGCCCGGCATTCAGCTTTGAAACCACAACCCCAATCACTTGCCCGCGCATATCCAAAAGCGGCCCGCCCGAATTGCCCGGCTGCACTGGCGCGCTGATCTGAATATGGCGCGGATTGTCCGAAAGCCCCGATAGTGCGGAAACCTCCCCCGTTGTCAGTGTAGGACCGGATGAAAGCAAACCCGCCAAGGGGAAACCATAGGTCACCACACCTTCACCGCGCCGATAGGCGTCAGCGCTGCGGAAGGGCAGGATGGGCCCGGCCTCGGCTTCGGTACTCAGCAAGGCCAGATCGCGCGTTGCATCGCTTGCCAAGACGCGCGTGGGCACTTCCTGCCCATCGGGCAGGCGCGCGGCCACTTCGGCGCAGCCATCAATCACGTGATGATTGGTCATGATCCGCCGCGCCGCCACAACAAAGCCCGTACCGGAAGAAACCGCGCGGCGTGCGGCGCGTTCACCAGGGGCAAGCGGCGGCGGCTTGTCGCGCGGGAGTTCCGTCCCAGCGCCTTGGCGGGGCAAGGGCGGGGGTTTTTCGCTCGGCAGCGCGGCGCCCGGCGATTGCGCCATGGCAGCCGCCGCGAAGCCAAGCCCGAACATTCCAACAATAAGTGCGCGCAACATCATTGGCGCATTGTGCCGCGCTGTCGCATGGCAGGTCAATGCAAAAGCGCTGCCTTATCCCCGGCGGATATTGTAGAAAAGCGCCACCCCTTGCAGCATCCCGGTCAGGTCCGCGCGCATCGCGGTGGGTGAGAAGAATTGCCCGAGCGGAATATAGGGCACCTGATCAAAGCTGACACGCTGCATCTGCCGGCCAATATTGGCGCGCGCTGCATCATCCGGTGCGGCGAACCAGGCATTGCGCAGCGTTTCCAGTTCCGGAATGCTGGGCCAGCCGAAGATCGCACTCCGCCCATGGCCGCGGATCAGGTTATTCGCCGCCGGATTGACCTGCGCGCTGCCTGCTGTCCAGCTCACCATGAAATTCCAGCCGCCCTGGTCCACCGGGTTCTGATTTAGAATGCGTGACGTCACCGACCCCCAATCGGTTGCAACATAATCAAGATTGATCCCGATGCGGCGGAGATAATCGCCCGCAACCTCGCTCATCGCATTGATGACGGGGAAGTCGGTCGCCGCCAGCAGGTTGATCTTCTCCCCACGATAGCCCGCTTCCTGAAGTGCCCGGCGCGTATCGGCAATGCTGGTCGGATTGCGGAAGGCATCCATCCCCTCATCGCTTGCCATGGGTGAACTCGGCACGAAGAAACCGTAAGGCACGCGCCAGAGCGATTCATCCGTGCTGCCGGCCGCGGTCATGAAATCGCGCTGCACAATACCGCGCAGAATGGCACGCCGGATCGCGGGATTATCCAAAGGCGGATTGAGGTGATTGGGCCGGAGGAAACCAATGGATCCATTCGGATCCAGGATTTCAACCTTAAGGCCACGCGCGCGGCGAAGCTGCGGCACCAGGTCAATTGCCGGCAATTCCCACCAATCCACCTCGCCTCGCTGAAGCGCGGCGGAAGCGGTCGCGCCATCCGGAATGGTCAGCCATTCCACGCGATCAAAATGCACCTGCTTGCCGCCGGCCATATAGGAAGCCGGTTCCTGGCGCGGCACGTAATTCTCATTCTTGGCATAGACATTGCGGCTGCCAGGCAGGCGTTCACTGGCCACAAAACGGAAGGGGCCGGAGCCGATCATCTCTGGCACCGCCTGAGAAGATGGCAAATTGGCGTGGCGTTCGGGCATCATCACGCAAAGATGCGTGCCAACCTTGGCGAGCGCATCGGCCAGCAGCGGAAAGGGCTGCTTCAGGCGAATCAATATGGTGCGATCATCCGCGGCACCACATTCATCCGTCACCACCCAAAGCGCCTGGCCAAAGGCATCACGCGTCGCCCAGCGGCGGATGGAAGCGGCGCAATCCTGCGCGCGCACGCGTTCCCCATCATGAAAGCGCAAACCTTCACGAAGCCGAATGCGCCATTCGCGGCCATCATTGCTGATCGTGTGACCTTCGGCCATTTGCGGGCGCGCACGCAACTCTGCATCCCAGCCATAAAGCGTATCATAGACCATCATCGCATGGTTGCGGCTGACGAAGGCGACCGAATGTATCGGGTCCAGCAGCGCCAAATCGGCCTGCGGCACAAAGCGCAAAACGCGCCGCCCCGGCTGGCCTTGTGCTGCACCAAGGCGCGGTGCAGCCATAGCCGCAGCCGACGCCGCTAAAAGACTGCGACGGAGCATCTTTCCATCCCTCCCCAGGGTTGTGAAAGGCTATGGCCGCTTTCCTTACGCCGTCAAGGCGGATCACCATTGCCGACCACGCCGCCCCGTTGCAGTCTTGGCGCTTAGGCGAGCCAGCCTGAAACGCGGAGGCAGCGGCATGAACCCGGATGATATCGGCTTTCTTGGTGTGCGCGATCTGACGGCGCTTTATCGAAGCCGCAAACTCTCACCGGTTGAAGTCGTGAAGGCCATTCTGGCGCGCATAGAACGCATTGAACCGCGCGTGAATGCGATGATGCGGCTGACGCCGGAAATCGCACTCGCTGCCGCCAAGCGTTCCGAAACCACTTTCATGCAGCGCGAAAAGACGCGCTTGCTGGAAGGCATTCCCTTCACCATCAAGGATTTGCAGCATACCAAGGGCGTGCAGACGGATTTCGCTTCTGCCGTCACGCAAGGCACCATTCCGGATGTGGATGCGCCTTGTGTCAGCCGGCTCTATGCTGCCGGCGGCATGATGCTCGGCAAGACAACCTCGGCCGCCGAATGGGGCTGGAAGGGTGTCAGTGAGGCGCCGATTTCCGGCATCACGCACAACCCCTGGGGGCATGGGTTGAATGCCGGCGCGTCATCTTCTGGTGCTGGCGTTGGCGCGGCTTGCGGTTATGGCCCCTTGCATCAGGGCGGCGATGGCGCGGGGTCCATCCGCATGCCGGCGCATTTTTCCGGCGTTTATGGCTTCAAGCCAACCCATGGGCGTGTCGCAAGCTGGCCCATGTCCAATAATGAACTCGCAACCCATATCGGGCCGCTCACGCGCAGTGTGGAAGATGCCGCGCTGATGACGGAAGCCATGGCCGGCCCGCACCCTTGGGATTACACATCGCTGGAAGCGCCACCGCAGCATTACGCGGGGCAATTGAAGGCAGCTTCCATGCGCGGCAAGCGCATTGCCTATTCGCCCGATCTTGGCCATGCGCGTGTTGATCCGGAAGTGGCCGAAGCCGTTGCCCGCGCCATCCATGTGTTTGAAGACATGGGCGCAATCATCGAAGAAGTCTCACCCGCCTGGGGGAAGCTGGGGCCGGAGCTGATCCGCTTCTTCTGGCCGGCGGTTTTTGCCGGGCGCAGCGAACATCTGGCGCAATACGCGAACCGCATGGATCCCGGCTTTGTCGCCATGCTGCGGCAAAACGCCCATGTTACCACCGCACAGTATATGCAAATGCGCACGCGGCGCTTTGATTACGTGCAGCAGATTCATGATTTCATGGAAGGCTATGATTTCCTGCTGACGCCCGCCGTCAGCGTCGCCGCCTTCCCCGCCAATCGCCTGCAACCGCCGCATTGGCCGCAGCATGATTGGGATTGGCTGATGTGGGCGGAATTCTCCTACCCCTTCAATTGGTCCGGCAGCCCGGCGGCCAGCGTACCTTGCGGCTTCACCCCGGCAGGGCTGCCTGTTGGCCTGCAAATCGTCGGGCGGCGCTTTGATGATCTGGGCGTGCTGCAAGCCAGCGCCGCCTTTGAAGAAGCCCGGCCCTGGGCGCATCTGCGGCCACCCTTGGCCCAATAGCTATAAGGCACGCCTCGGGTGTTTTCATCGGCGGCCATCATGGTCTAGCCTTTCACCAATAATCTTTGAGGAACCAGCGCCATGACCAGCATCGCCCCTTCCACCGAAGAACAGGAATTGCTCGCGCTTGCGAAGCGCGCGCTGCCCGGCGGGCATTTCGGCAATTTCCCGGCCGAGATCATCTTGCGCGAAGGCCGTGGCGCCCATGTCTGGGATGTTTCGGGGCGCGAATATATTGATTACCTGCTGGGCAGCGGCCCCATGTATATCGGGCACAATCACCCCAAAGTGACGGAAGCCGTGCTGGCGCAGGTGCCGAAAGGGACCACCTTCTTCGCCAATAATGAACATGGCATTCGCCTCGCCGCCGCCATTGCCGATGCCATGCCTTGTGTGGAGCAGGTGCGCTTTGTCTCGTCAGGCTCTGAGGCTGATCTTTACGCCATGCGCCTCGCGCGCGCCTATCGCCAGCGCCCGAAGATCGTGAAGTTCGAAGGCGGCTATCACGGCATGAGCGATTGGGGGTTGATGAGCCTCGCCCCCAAGAAGCTCGCCAATTTCCCGGAAGCCGTGCCGGATACGCCAGGCATTCCCGATAGCGTGCGCGCCGAAGTGCTGGTCGCCCCCTTCAATGACACGGAAGCGGCGGTGCGGCTGATTGAAGCGCGCCATGATGAAATCGGCGGTGTGATCCTGGAGCCCTTCCAGCGCCTGATCCCACCCAAGCCCGGCTTCCTGCAAGCGATCCGGGAAGTCACCGCGCGGCTTGGCATTCCGCTGATTTTCGATGAGGTCGTGACAGGTTTCCGCTTCGCCTATGGCGGCGCGCAGGAATATTACGGCGTGACGCCCGATATCTGCACCATGGGCAAGATTATCGGCGGTGGTTTTCCGCTGGCCGCCCTTGGCGGGCGCGCCGACATCATGGCGCAATTCGACAAGGCGGCGGTGGGGGAAGACCGCTTCCTCACGCAAATCGGTACGCTGTCGGGCAACCCGGTCGCCTCGGTCGCGGGGCTCGCCACCATGGAAGTGCTGCGCGAACCGGGCACCTATGACCAGATTTTTGCGACTGGCCGCAGCCTGATGGAGGGGCTGACCGGCCTGATCCATGAAGCCGGCATTCCTGCCCAGGTGGTGGGGGAACCACCCCTGTTTGATGTGGTCTATGCCACCGGCGATATTCGGGATTATCGCAGCGTCATCCGCCAGGATGCTGCGATGCAAAAGCATGTGAATGGCGTGCTGCGCGGGCGCGGCATCCTGAAGGGCGAGAGCAAATTCTACATGTCCTTGGCCCATACCGCCGCCGATGTGGCTGAGACCCTGGATGCCTTCCGTACGGCCATGAAGTCCCTCCCGGCCAAGGCGGCCTGAGGGGACGCCTGCCAATTTATTGGGCAGCACTTGTTTTTTACAGTTTTGTGATCCAGTTAGCGCGCCATAGGGAGCCTCATCAGCCGGGGATGTCCCTGCCATAACCAGGAGGCTACGCTCAACATGGATCGTCGTTCCCTTTTGCTCGGTGCCAGCGGCCTGGCCGTCGGGCTCGCCGCCCCCTCTATTGCTCAGGCGCAGGCCGCCTACCCGTCCCGCCCCGTGCGGCTGGTTGTGCCCTGGCCGCCCGGCCAGGCGACGGATTTGATGGCGCGCGTCACCGCCTCCAAGATCGCTGAAACCTGGGGCCAGCCCATTGTGCCGGAAAACCGCGCCGGCGCTGCGGGTATGATCGGCACTGATCTGGTCGCCAAGGCCGCGCCTGATGGCTACACGGTGCTTGCCGCTTCCACGGGCCCCTTCACCACCGCACCGCTCGTGCAGCGCACGCCTTATGATGTGAACAAGGATTTCGCTCCGGTCGCGCAGATCGGCATTTCCCCTTACGTGTTGATTGTGCGGAAGGATTTCCCTGCGCAGACCGCCGCAGAATTCGTGGCCAGGGTCCGTGCCGAGCCTGGCAAATACAGCTACGCCACGTCCGGCATTGGCGCGGCGGCGCATCTGATTACGCTGATGTTCCTGTCCAAGGCCAAGCTGGATGCCTTGCATGTGCCCTTCCAGGGCAGCGGCCCGGGCCTGACCGCCGTGACCGCCGGCCAGGTGGATTTCGCCATTGAAACCCTGGTCGCGACCTCGGCCCTGTTCCGCCAGGGCGCGGTGCGCGCCCTTGGCGTCACGCTGAAGGATGGCACGGAATTGCAGCCGGATCTGATGCCGCTGGCCCGCCTGCCGGGGGTTGAGGGCTACGATGCCGGCGCCTTCGGCGGCTATATGGTCCCCGCCGCGACCCCGCGCCCGATCGTGGAGCGCCTGGCTGCTGAGACGCAAAAGGCGCTCGCGACTGAGGAAGTGCGGTCCCGCTTGGCGCAAATCGGCTTCCAGCCGCAATTCCGCAATACGGCGGATTTCACTACCTTCCTTGCGCGCCATCGCGATGAATTCCGTGAGGTGATCCAGGCCAATAACATCCGGGTAGATGGCTGATCCGGCCTGTCCTTCCCTGCATAGGGGCGGCTTTCGGGCCGCCCTTTTTTGTTTGCAGGGCGCCCCTGCAATGGCGCCGCAGCCCAAAATCTGAGAGAAGATGCGCCCATGAGAGGGACCCCATGACCGAAGATACCCGCCTTGACCCGCCGAGCCTTGAGATTGCCGGCACCCGCGCGACGATCCGCCTGCATCGTTCCCGCCACCGCAACCGGGTTGAGCCGGGCGATATCATCCGCATCATGGATTACCTGGAACAGGTGGATGCCAACCCGACGCTCCGCGTTTTGGTGATTGCCGCGAGTGGCCCGGCCTTCAGCGCCGGCTTTCATCTGGGCGGCTTCGCCGAGGATAAGGAAGCCGCCGCCCGCGCGCCGAGTTTTGAAGCCATGGTGGACCGGTTTGAAGCGGTGCGCGTGCCGACCATCTGCCGCTTGCAGGGCGGCGTTTACGGTGGTTCGACCGATTTCGCGCTGACAGCGGATTTCCGCATTGGTGTGACGGGGATGGAAATGTTCATGCCCGCCGCGCGGCTTGGCGTGCATTACTATCCGACGGGGCTTTCGCGTTATGTCTCCCGCCTTGGGCTGAACAATGCCAAGCGCCTGTTCCTGACCGCCGAAAAGCTGGGGGCGGAGGAATTGCTCCGCATCGGTTACCTCACGCAATTGGTGGCGCCATCGGAATTGGATGCGGCGGTGGATGCCCTGGCGACGACGCTCGCCAATGGCGCGCCGCTCGCGGTTCAGGGCATGAAAAAGGCGCTGAATGAAATCGGCCATGGCAAGCTGGATGTCGCGGCCTGTGCCGAACGCGCGCGGCTTTGCAAGGAAAGCGAGGATATCCAGGAAGGCCTTGCCGCCTTCCGCGAAAAAAGAGCGCCCGTGTTTCGCGGGCGGTGATCGACGCGGGCCGGAGCATTTTCAAGCCAAGTGGAATCACTTGGCGACTCGGAAAATGCGACCGGATAAGTGAGCATTTTCAAGCCAAGTGGAATCACTTGGCGACTCGGAAAATGCGACCGGATAAGTGAGCATTTTCAAGCCAAGTGGAATCACTTGGCGACTCGGAAAATGCGA